>NZ_JBHXSG010000010.1:0-178487 GCF_042714835.1 Streptomyces sp. NPDC058678
GTGTCAGCACCGGGCGCCCCCTCCGTCGTACACGGGTGGGTCAGGCGATGTGGTCCTCCTCCAGTTCCGCCGCGTGACGGTTCTGGAAGCGCATGACCATGCGCTTGGCCTCGGCGTCCGGGATGGGGGAGCCGTAGGTCGCTTCCACGTCGTAGCTGAACTGGCTCGGCGTCGGGTAACCGCTGCCGCTCATCGACGACTGCTTGAATATCTGGTAGTACGACTCCTCGTCCGGCTCGACGATCGGGGTGCCGCCGCCCTCGCCCAGCTCGCGGCTGCGGCCCGGGCCCACCGGGATGGGGAAGGAACCCGTCTCCTCCGGGGAGGGCTCCTGGACCGGGGGCTCCTCCTGGTACTGGTCCTGGTACTGCTCGGCGTGCTGCTCCTGCGCGTACCACTCGGCGTACTGCTCCGACGGGTCGTACGTCGGGTCGTAGCCGCCCTGGTACGCGGTCTCGTGCGGCGACTGGAACCAGGGGTTCTGGTTGTCGTCGAGGGGCTGGCCGAGCGGCTCTGCCTGCTGTTGCGCCTGCTGTTGCGCCGACTGCTGGGGCTGGGGCTGGGGCTGCGACGGCGGTTGCTGCTGCGGTTGCTCCTGCGATTGCTCCTGCTGTGCCGCGGGGGCCGGGGCCAGGGCGGGCGCCTCCGCCGTGGGTGCGGTCTGCGCCTCCACCGGTGCAGGGGGCAGCAGGGCGGGTTCGATGCCCGCCGCTGCCAGGCCCGCCGGGGCCGTCCTGGCCAGCGGGACGCCGTACTTCGCCAGCCGCAGCGGCATCAGGGACTCCACCGGGGCCTTGCGGCGCCAGGAACGGCCGAAGCGGGAGCGTAGGCGCGCCTGGTAGACGAGACGTTCCTGCTCGAGCTTGATGACCTGCTCGTAGGAGCGGAGCTCCCACAGCTTCATCCGCCGCCACAGGAGGAACGTGGGGACGGGGGACAGGATCCAGCGGGTGAGGCGGACTCCCTCCATGTGCTTGTCGGCCGTGATGTCGGCCATGCGGCCGATCGCGTGCCGGGCCGCCTCGACGCAGACCACGAACAGGATCGGGATCACCCCGTGCATGCCCACGGCCAGCGGGTCAGGCCAGGCCGCCGCGCCGTTGAAGGCGATCGTCGCCGCCGTCAGCAGCCACGCCGTCTGGCGCAGCAGGGGGAACGGGATCCGGACCCAGGTCAGGAGCAGGTCGAGGGAGAGCAGGACGCAGATGCCTGCGTCGATGCCGATCGGGAACACGTAACTGAAGTTCCCGAAGCCCTTCTGGAGAGCGAGTTCACGGACGGCGGCGTACGAGCCGGCGAAGCCGATTCCGGCGATGACGACCGCACCGGCGACGACCACGCCGATCAGAATCCGGTGCATCCGTGTCAGCTGCAGTGGCGCGGCCACCCGTACTCCCCTCCCGATGCGTGTTGTTGCGCGCAACAGGGTGGCACAGATGTGCTTCGTACGCGTGGCCGGTAGGAATCGGCCGCTCTCCTTCGGGTCTAGGATGCATACATGTCGAAGGTACTGAATAAACTTCCAATCGGAGAGCGGATCGGAATCGCGTTCTCCGGCGGTTTGGACACCTCCGTTGCCGTGGCGTGGATGCGTGAGCGTGGCGCCATCCCTTATGCCTATACAGCCGACATCGGGCAGTACGACGAACCGGATCTGGCCGATGTGCCCGAGCGTGGGCGCACCTACGGGGCCGAACAGGCCCGGCTCGTCGACTGCCGTGAGCCCCTCGTCGAGGAAGGCCTGGCCGCCCTCGCGTGCGGTGCCTTCCACATTCGGTCGGCCGGGCAGACGTACTTCAACACGACCCCCCTCGGCCGCGCGGTCACCGGCACCCTGCTGGTCCGCGCGATGCGCGAGGACGACGTCTCCATCTGGGGCGACGGGTCCACCTACAAGGGCAACGACATCGAGCGGTTCTACCGCTACGGCCTGCTCGCCAACCCCAGCCTGCGGATCTACAAGCCGTGGCTCGACCAGGCCTTCGTCGCCGAGCTCGGCGGCCGGCACGAGATGTCAGCCTGGCTGACGCAGCGCGACCTGCCCTACCGGGACTCCGCAGAGAAGGCGTACTCCACCGACGCCAACATCTGGGGCGCCACGCACGAGGCCAAGCGCCTGGAGCACCTCGACACCTCGCTCGAGATCGTGTCCCCGATCATGGGCGTCCCGTTCTGGGACCCCGAGATCGACATCCCGGCCGAGGACGTCACCGTCGAGTTCGAGAACGGCCGCCCCGTACGGATCAACGGCCGCGCCTTCCCCACCGCCGTCGAGCTGGTGCAGGAGGCCAACCTCATCGGCGGCCGGCACGGCCTCGGCATGTCGGACCAGATCGAGAACCGCATCATCGAGGCCAAGAGCCGCGGCATCTACGAGGCCCCCGGCATGGCCCTGCTGCACCTGGCCTACGAGCGGCTGCTCAACGCCATCCACAACGAGGACACCATCGCCATGTACCACGGCGAGGGGCGTCGGCTCGGGCGGCTGCTCTACGAGGGCCGATGGTTCGACCCGCAGGCGCTCATGCTCCGCGAGAGCCTGCAGCGCTGGGTCGGCAACCCCGTCACCGGCAGCGTCACGGTGCGGCTGCGCCGCGGCCAGGACTACTCGCTCCTCGACACCCAGGGCCCCTACCTCAGCTACCACCCCGAGAAGCTGTCGATGGAGCGCAGCCACGACCCGGCGTTCGCCCCGGACGACCGCATCGGCCAGCTGACCATGCGCAACCTCGACATCGCCGACTCGCGCAGCAAGCTCGAGCAGTACGCGGCGCAGGGCCAGCTCGCGGCCTGGGGCGGGCTCATCGGCGAGCTGCCTCCGGGCGGCGCGGACGCCATCGCGGCGGGCAGCTACGAAGGTGCCGTGCCGGTGGACTCCGACGCGCTCGACCAGGCGGCGATCGAGTCGGGTACGGACTGACCTGCGGTCCGTGCCCGACCCGGGCGCGGCACACCGGCCACGGCGACGCCCCGGAGCGGGGGCGTCGAGCCGGTGAGGCCCGTCAGCTCTTCTTCGCGGCCGACTTGGACGGAGACGCCGACGCGGACGGAGACGCCGACTTCGACGCCGACGCGGACGGCGAGGGGCTCGTCTTGCCCGAGCCCCCCGTGCCGGACCCCGTGCCGCCCTCGCCGTTCGCCGACGACACCGCCGCCACCGCCTCCTTGGCGGCCTTCTGGGCGAGCTTCGTCAGGGTGGCCGCGCTCGGGGTCTTCTCACCGGCGAGGCCCGCGCCGTTGTAGTCGACCGTGATGACGACGTTCTCGGCGCGCGTGACGACCGTCTGCTGCCTGAAGGAGCCCTCCTTCTTCTTCAGGTCGTACGTCACCGTCGTCGCCGCGTCACCCGTCCCGCTCACCGGTTGCGACTTGACGCTCTTCGCACCGTCCACCGCCTGGGCGTCCTGGACCTGCTTCTCGTAGTACGTCTGCGCCTGCTCGTCACCCGCGCCACGTGAGACGTCCGACTCGAAGCGGAGCAAAGAGACGTTCAGCCAGCGGAACTGGGAGCCCTTCACGCCGTTGTTGTCGAGGCTGCTCCAGGAGCAGCTGGCACGCGCCGACGTGTCGTCCGAGGTGCCCTGCTTGCCCGACTTCGGCGCCTTCGGCACCAGTTCGCCCAACGTCTTCTTCTCGAACACCGCACACGGCTCCGGAAGCGACTTGTACGTCGCCGCCTGCACCGTCGGCGAAGGGCTCGCGGAAGCCGACGCGGCGATGTCCGCGCTCTTGCCGCCGGTGTCGTCGGATCCGGAGTCCGAGGAGCAGCCGGCGGCGATCAGCATCACGGGGACTGCGGCCGCGCTGACAAGTACGCGGTGGAGGCGCTTCGCCCGCTGGTCTCGCTCGTCACGCTGCTCTGCCTGTGCTGGTCGCTGCATGGTTCCTTCACTCATGACGCTTGTGGTTCCTGCCGTCGGATCTGGTCCGAGGGGCCACGGTACGCGGTGAGGGAGTTGTGCGGTCTCGCTTCGGCCGCTTTGTGCGCGGGCGTGAGGGGGCTGTGAAGGGCCGCTAGCCGGCCAGTGAGTCCGCCAGCTGAACGGCCAGTTTACTGGCCTTGTCCTGCATTTCCTTGCTGTCCGGTGCCACGCCGATCGTCGCCGGCTGCTCCACGTACTCGATCGTCACGATCACGTTCGACGTGCGGAACGCCACAGTCACCGTGCGCTGCTGGGCCGTTGAACCGGAACTGCTCAACGCGTCGTCCAGGAACGCCTCGTCGCCGAGATCGTCGAGCAGACGCGGCTGGAGGTCGCTCGGGGTGGCGGAGACCGTGGAGGAGGGCGAGCCCGAGGAGGAGGGGGCGGACGAGGGGGGGGAGGACGCCGAGGCGGCGTCGGTCGGCGCGGTGGTGCTCGTGTCGCCGGTGCTGCCGGTGTCGCCGGTGTCGCCCGTGTCGCCTGTGTCGACGTCCGACGTGGCGCTGGTGCTCGCCGCCACGGGGAGGTCGGCCGCCTCCTCCTTCGTCGCGAAGACCTGCTGGGCCTGGGTGTCGTCGCTCACCGAGGTGTCGTACGAGACCACTCGCTCGAAGTCGACGAGCAGATGGTCGGTGGCGTCCGGCGACTCCACCTTCCAACGGCAGCCGACCTTGCGGTCGGTGTCGTAGGTGGGCGTGGCCTCGCCCGCGTACGCGCTCTCCCGCTGCTCCTCGTCGGTGAGCTGCTTGATGCCGGGCAGGAGCGAGTCGAGGGTGCCCTGGCTGACCGCGCCGCAGGGTTCCGGGAGGACGCTGTACTTGCCGGGCTCGGCCACGGCGGATGCCGTGCCGGCGTCGCCGGGGTTCGCGTCGTCCGTCGTACCGGTGTCTCCCGAGCTGCCGGTGCAGCCGGCCAGCAGGGCCGCGAGGAGCGCGGCGACGCCGGGTACGTACGCCTTCCGCTGCACGGTCAGGCTCCTCTCGACGGAACTCGGTGCCGGGTTCTTCAGTGTCCCCGCTGGTTAATGGCTTGCCGCACGGGGGCGTGCCCTGCAGACAATGTGTATCGCACGCATGGCCGTGGACGCCGGTCCGTTGTCCTTTACGTCGACCTAGGCGCCGCTTTTGCGTTGTGAGACTTCTATTGTGATGTCGGGGGAATGAGGGCGATATGTCGTACGTGGAGATGCCGGGCGCGAAGGTTCCCATCCGTATGTGGGCCGACCCGGCGACGGTCGAGGAAGGCGCGCTGCAGCAGTTGCGGAACGTGGCGACGCTGCCGTGGATCAAGGGCCTGGCCGTCATGCCCGATGTGCATTACGGGAAGGGTGCGACGGTCGGGTCGGTCATCGCGATGCGGGGGGCTGTGTGTCCCGCGGCGGTGGGGGTGGACATCGGGTGCGGGATGTCTGCCGTCAAGACGTCCCTCACCGAGAATGACCTGCCCGGGGATCTGTCGCGACTTCGGTCGAAGATCGAGCAGGCCATTCCGGTGGGGCGGGGGATGCACGACTCCGCCGTTGAGCCGGGGCGTTTCCACGGTCTGGCCACCGCGGGGTGGGACGACTTCTGGGGGCGGTTCGACGGGGTCGCGGAGGCGGTGAAGTTCCGCGCGGAGCGGGCTGCCCTGCAGATGGGGACGCTCGGCGGAGGCAACCACATGATTGAAGTTTGTATTGATCAGTCGAATTCGATCTGGCTCATGCTGCACTCCGGGTCCCGGAACATCGGCAAGGAGCTGGCCGAGTACCACATCGGCGTCGCTCAGAAGCTCCCGCACAATCAGGGTTTGGTCGACCGCGACCTCGCCGTCTTCGTCGCTGACACTCCGCAGATGGCGGCGTACCGGCACGACCTGTATTGGGCGCAGGAGTACGCCAAGTACAACCGCGCGATCATGATGGGGCTCCTGAAGGATGTGATCCGGAAGGAATTCAAGAAGGCGAAGCCGACCTTTGAGACGGAGGTCAGCTGTCACCACAACTACGTGGCCGAGGAACGCTACGAGGGTATGGAACTGCTGGTCACCCGCAAGGGAGCGATCCGGGCGGGTTCCGGCGAGTACGGGATCATCCCGGGCTCGATGGGCACCAGCTCGTACATCGTGAAGGGACTCGGTAACGAGAAGGCCTTCAACTCGGCCTCGCACGGGGCGGGTCGGCGCATGAGCCGGAATGCGGCGAAGCGGCGCTTCACGGTACGGGACCTGGAGGAGCAGACGCGGGGAGTGGAATGCCGTAAGGACTCTGGCGTGCTCGATGAGATTCCGGGCGCTTACAAGAACATCGACCAGGTGATGGAACAGCAGCGGGACCTGGTCGAGGTCGTGGCGAAACTGAAGCAGGTCATTTGCGTGAAGGGATGACGGTCAGGTGAGAGGGCCCAAGGCGACTCGGGCCCTCATCGCGTCACCGCAGCCGCTTCTCCAGCAACGTCACCGCGTACGGGCTGCCCGACCCGCCCTCCTTTTCGCGCTGTTCGCCCACGACCGTGTAGCCGGCCGACTCGTAGTACGCGCGGAGTTGGGGGTTGGAGGCGAGGCAGTCGAGGCGGGCGTACCGGCGGCCTGTTGCCGTGATGCGGGATTCCGCCTCTGCCAGCATGTGGCGGCCCGTGCCGGGTGGGGACGTGTGCGGGGTGGTCATCAGGCGGTGGATGTAGCCGGCGTCGGGTGGGCGGGGGCCCCAGGCGGCCGGGTCGGTCCACCAGAGTTCCCAGGCGCCGACCGGGGTTTCGTTCGCGTACGCGAGCCAGACCTCGCCCTCTTGCATGCGGGTGCGGAAGTGGGTCTCGTCCTTTTCGCCCGGCTGCCATTGGGAGATGCCGCGGGCGAGTTGCCACAGGGCCGAGGTGTCGCGGAGGCGGACCAGGAGCTTCGCGTCGGCCGGGGTGGCCTTGCGGTGGGTCAGGGTCGGGTGGGTGGTGGGGGCCGGTTCGAGGAGGGCCGTGCGGAGGGTCTCCGAGAGGGCTCGGGCGTCCATGCCCAGGGCCTGGGTGACGTACGCCTCGATCGAGCCGTAGCGGGACTTCATCGCGGCGAGGAACAGGCGCATCACCGACGCCGGGGCCCGGCCGAAGCCCGGCCAGGCCGGGGTGCGGCCGTCGTGGCGTGCCTTCCAGTCGGCCAGCAGGGCCGGTGTCGCCAGTTCCGTGAGGCTGAAGTCCTCCGTGACGGTCGTGTCCGGGACGCCGAGGAGGGCCAGGACCAGGGCCGCCAGCTGGCCCGTGCGGTCCTTGCCCGAGGCGCAGTGGAAGACCACGGGGGCGTCCGCCTCCGCTATGAGCTCCAGGGCTCTGCGGATCTCCTTCGTGCCGTCCTCCGCCACCTCCAGGTAGCGCTCCACCAGGTACGGGCCGGGGTCCACGCCGGGGCCCTGGACCGCCTGGTCGTAGGGGCGGTGCTCGATGCTGAGGTTGTGGTACGTGAAGGAGGGGTGCGACGGGACACGGCCCGTGGCGTCGGCCTCCCAGGGGTGGCGGAGGTCGATGACCGTGCCGATGCCGAGGGACAGGAAGCGGTCCCAGTCGGGGGTGCCGGTGTTCAGCTTGCCGAGGGAGTCGGCGCGGTAGAGGCGGCCCGGACGGACGCGGAGTCCGTCCGGGGTCGGGTAGCCGCCCAGGTCGCGGAAGTTGTGCAGCCGGGAGAACGGTAGGTGTCTGTCCACGGACCGGGACCCTATGTCTCCGCCGGGCCGGGTGCTTCCTATTTCGGCGCGTGCGTCATCGCGTAGATCATCACGAAGGCGACGATGTGGATGCCGAAGAGGAAGTAGGCGAGCCACCACCACATCTGGCGTTCGTCGTGGGGCTCCTTGTCCGCCGTCACGACTCCCGGTGGACCTTCGTGTTCGACGCCTGGGCGCGGGGGCGGACGATCAGGAGGTCGATGTTGACGTGGCTGGGGCGGGTGACCGTCCAGGCGATGGTGTCGGCCACGTCGTCGGCGGTGAGGGGCTCTGCCACGCCCTGGTAGACCTTCTCCGCCTTCTCCTTGTCGCCGGCGAAGCGGGTGAGGGCGAACTCGTCCGTCTTGACCATGCCGGGGGCGATCTCGATGACGCGGATCGGGCGGCCGACGATCTCCAGGCGGAGGGTCTCGGCGAGGACGTGGGCGCCGTGCTTGGCGGCCACGTAGCCCGCGCCGCCCTCGTAGGTGCCGTGGCCGGCGGTCGAGGAGACGACGACGACGGTGCCGTCGCCGCTCGCGTCGAGCTTGGGGAGCAGGGCCTGGGTGAGGTTGAGGGTGCCGATGACGTTCGTCTCGTACATCGAGCGCCAGTCGGCCGGGTCGCCGGTGGCCACGGGGTCGGCGCCGAGGGCTCCGCCCGCGTTGTTGACCAGCACGCCGATCGAGGGGAACGCGGTGGCGAACTCGTCCACCGCGGCGCGGTCGGTGACGTCGAGGGCGTACGCGGTCGCCTGGTGGCCGGCCGCGTTGATCTCCTCCGCCAGTGCCTCGATGCGGTCCTTGCGGCGGGCGGTCAGGACGACGCGGTAGCCGGCCTCGGCGAGCCGGCGTGCCGTGGCGGCGCCGATTCCGCTGCTCGCACCGGTGACGACGGCGATGCGGGAGGCGGCGGACGGTGCGGCGGTGGCCATGGGCTGCTCCTCGGACGTGGTCAGAAAGCTGTTCGGCCAGGATAGGCAGGCCCGGTGGCCGGACGGTCGGGCGTCTCGTCCTCCGGTCTGCTCGGATGGGGGCGCGGTGGGAGAATGAGGTGGGTGATCCTTTGATTTCACCGGAGGTGGATCAATGGGACAGGCACGTGAGGTCATGGACCGGCTCACGGACGCGCTGACCGCGCACCCGGACATCAAGGTCATAGGTGAGCTGTATGCCGACGACGCGGTCGCCTTCACCCCCGACGAGGGGGAGATCCGCGGGCGCGACCAGATCGTCGAGTACTGGCGGCAGATGACGGAGGCGGTCCCCGAGGCCACCTACGAGACGCTGCACTCGTACGAGGTCGGCGACACGGCCATCGACGAGGGCTTCTTCAGCGGGAGGAACACCGGGCCGCTGCAGCTGCCCAACGGGGAGACGCTTCCTCCGACCCAGAAGGAGATCAGGATCCGCGGGGTGGACATCGCCACCGTGGCGGACGGCCGGATCGTCGACTACCGGCTCTACTTCGACGAGATGGACTTCCTGGGGCAGCTCGGTCTGCTGCCCGACGAGCCGTCCTGACGGTTCGTCCGGTCAGTTGCCCCGCGGTGCGTACATGATCACCGCCATGCCCGCGAGGCAGATCAGCGCGCCCGTGACGTCCCAGCGGTCCGGGCGGTAGCCGTCCGCGGCCATGCCCCAGGCCAGGGAACCGGCGACGAAGACACCGCCGTACGCGGCGAGGATGCGGCCGAAGTCGGCGTCCGGCTGGAGCGTGGCGACGAAGCCGTAGGCGCCGAGGGCCAGGACGCCCGCGCCGATCCACAGCCACCCGCGGTGTTCGCGCACGCCCTGCCAGACCAGCCAGGCGCCGCCGATCTCGAAGAGGGCGGCGACGACGAAGAGGGCGGCGGAGCGGAGGACGAGCATGCGGGGCAGCCTGCCATGCGTGTGCGGGGGGCCACGCGTCACCTGATGGGCTGCGCCTGTGGTGCCCTCGCAGGTGGGATACATCCCGTACGACCACGGCTGACTGCCGACTGAGGAGTGGTGGCATGCGGGAGCGGGTTCTGCGGGGTCTTGCGGTGTGGGGCGCCGTCGTGGTGGCGGTGGGCGCGGTGGCTCCGGTCGCCTCGGCCGCGGAGCGTCCCGAGGCCGATCTCGCCTATCACGGGTCCGCGACCATGGCCTCCGGGCTGGTCGACGTGCGGTTCACGCCGCGCAATCACGGGCCGTCCGCCGTGCCGGACGCGACGGTGCGGCTGCGCTGGTCCCAGCCGTTGGCGGTCCGGCAGATGCTGCCGGACGGGTGTGCGCGGTCGGGGCGGCGGGTGGTGCTGTGCCGACTGGGGGCGCTGGCCGCGGACGGGCTGGGTAAGCGGGTCGAGCTGGGGGTCTGGCTGCGGGGGGCGCCGTCGGAGGTGCTGGTGGAGATCGACACGGTGTGGAGCGGCGGGGCGGTGGACCGCAACCGGGACAACGACCGGCGGCGGGTGCTGGTCCTGGACACGGGGGACGAGTACTACTTCTGATCGGTTCTGGACAGGCATCGGCGCTGCTCCGCACAGGCGCCGGCGCCGCATCCGTCCCGGCGGCCGGGTCGTACGATCTCTGCGCGGCGCGGAGGAGAGGTGGACGGGATGGCCGGCGGGGCGATGGCGGGCGAGGCGCGTGCGCGGCTGATGGCGGAGCTGTCCACCGTCTCCCGCCGCTACATGGCGTCGTACGCCCTGTTCAACCAGGCGGTCGCCGACCACCTCGGCCTGCACCCCACCGACCTGCAGTGTCTGAACCTGCTCACGCTGGAGGGCGGGCCGGTCACGACCGGCCGCGTCGCCGAGCTGACCGGGCTGACGACCGGGTCGGCGACGCGGCTGGTGGACCGGCTGGAGCGGTCGGGGTACGTCGTAAGGGGACGGGACGCGGCCGACCGGCGGCGGGTGCTGGTGGCGACCGTGCCGGAGCGGATCGCCGAGTTCGGGCGGGTGTGGGAGCGGCTGGGAGGCGGCTGGTCGGCCCTCTTCGACGACCTCGACGACTCCGAACTCGGGCTGCTCGTCGACCACATGAGGCGTACGACGGAGTTCAGCGCGGCGCAGGTGGCGCGGCTGCGGGCGGGCGAGGTCTGAACGTCTTCGGCGACTGGGGCCGCCCGGGTCGAGGGCCGTGGTGCGGCCGGGGTCGAGGTCGAGGACCCGTACGGCATCGGTAGGGGGTGCTGACCCTCCGGGTGGCCGAGACGTACGCCCTGGACGAGGCCCCGAAGGCGCACGCCCGGCTCGCGGAGGGCGGGGTGCGGGGACGGCTGGTGCTCGTCCCCTGAGCGGAGGCCGGCCGGGTCAGGTCAGGATGCCCAGGGTCGTCGCGGCGACCACCGGGGCGGCGTACACCAGCGGGAACGGGATGTGCGCGTACCACCGCGCCCGCGCCACGGTGACGACCGCCCCGGTGAAGTACAGCACCAGGCCGATCCCGGCCGCGATCCCGATGACCGGCACGAACAGGCCGACCAGCAGACCCATGGCCCCGGCGACCTTCGCCGCCCCGAGCCGGGGCCACCACGAGCTCGGCACCTCGTAGTCGGTCAGCGCCTTGGTGATCCACTCGGCCCGGGTGAGGACGACGACCCCGGAGTAGCCCGCCATGGCGGCGGCGAGCAGGGTGACGACGGTGTGGGCGACGGACATGGCGTGCTCCTCATCGGTCGGGCTGCGGTGCGTTCACCGGGTTGACGGGGAGCGGGGCGGAAGTGTGACAGGGCGGCCGACTTCAGGAACGTGCGGTGTCGGCCGAGGCCCGCGGTGTCGGCGTCCGCGAGGGATCCGGCGAGGATCGGGCCGCCGAGGGCGGACAGGCCCATCACCGGCTCGAACAGGTCGAACGCCTGGCCGATCTGGTCGCGGGGCCGAGTGGCGCCCGGGTGATGGCCGGAGCCGTCACGGGCATGTGAGGTCACAAGGTCAGTGCACGGCTTGGGCGTACGCCGTCGGAGGTACGCCCACCGTGGCCGCGAAGTCGCGCACCAGGTGGGCCTGGTCGGCGTAGCCGAGGTCGGCGGCGAGGGCCGCCCAGTCCACCGCCTTGTCCGTCTCCGCCCGCTCCAGCGCCTCGTGGATGCGGTAGCGGAGGATGACCCACTTGGGGCCGACGCCGACGTAGGCGGCGAACAGGCGCTGCAGCAGTCGTACGGACATGCCCTCGGCGCGGGCGAAGTCGGCGACGCGGCGGATCGTGCGGTCGGTGTGGATGCGGTCGACCAGGGCCGTGGCGAGCTCGGCCTGGGGGTCGGGCCGCGGGTCCAGGCCGAGGAGGAAGGTGTCGAGGGCGGCGACCCGGGCCTTCTCCTCGGCCGGGGTGAGGATCGCCGCGGGGTCCGCGTCCGGGAAGACCTCGGGGGAGCGGATCCGGTGCCCCGTCCAGTCGGTGACGGGGTACTCGGGTGCGAAGGGGCGGAAGCCGCCCGGCCGGAACTTTATGCCGCACACCCGGCCCCGGCCTTCCAGCTTCTGCGCGAAGAGGCCCAGCTGGATGCCCGCGACCTCGACGAAGGGCTCCTGGTCCGCGAACTGCTGGAAGACGATGTTGACCGCCGGATGCGGGACCACATGGGAGACGTACGGCTCGGAGAGGTTCCAGTCGATCAGCCAGTACTGCTCGACGAACCGGCGCAGCGGCTCGGCGGGCTCGACGCGGCGGAAGTCCACGTGCGTGAAGAGCTCCGCGGCGTCGACGATGCCTCGGGTGTCACGGCGTACGGGGGCCATGAACCGATCGTAGGACGGGGCACTGACAGTCGTCGGTCAGCCGGAATACGGCGGAGAGGGCGACCGTTCTCAGGATATAGTTCAACGGTCAACAACTTTGGAGGTTGAGCGACCATGCAGTTCGGGATCTTCAGCGTCGGCGACGTCACGCCGGACCCGACCACGGGCCGTACGCCGAGCGAGCGCGAGCGCATCAAGGCCATGGTCGCCATCGCGCTGAAGGCCGAGGAGGTCGGGCTCGACGTGTTCGCCACCGGCGAGCACCACAACCCGCCGTTCGTGCCGTCGTCCCCGACGACCATGCTCGGGTACGTCGCCGCGCGGACGGAGAAGCTGATCCTCTCCACCGCCACCACCCTCATCACCACCAATGACCCGGTGAAGATCGCCGAGGACTTCGCGATGCTCCAGCACCTCGCGGACGGCCGGGTGGACCTGATGATGGGGCGCGGCAACACCGGCCCGGTCTATCCCTGGTTCGGCCAGGACATCCGGGAGGGCATCAACCTCGCCATCGAGAACTACGCCCTCCTGCACCGGCTGTGGCGCGAGGACGTCGTGAACTGGGACGGGAAGTTCCGCACCCCGCTCCAGGGCTTCACCTCCACGCCCCGCCCGCTGGACGGCGTACCGCCGTTCGTCTGGCACGGGTCGATCCGCTCGCCCGAGATCGCCGAGCAGGCCGCCTACTACGGCGACGGGTTCTTCCACAACAACATCTTCTGGCCGGCCGACCACACCAAGCGGATGGTCGAGCTCTACCGGAGCCGTTACGCCCACTACGGGCACGGCACCCCCGAGCAGGCGATCGTCGGCCTGGGCGGCCACGTCTTCATGCGGCGCAACTCGCGGGACGCGGTGCGCGAGTTCCGGCCCTACTTCGACGTCGCCCCGGTCTACGGGCACGGGCCGTCCCTGGAGGACTTCACCGACCAGACACCGCTGACCGTCGGCTCCCCGCAGCAGGTCATCGAGAAGACCCTGGCCTTCCGCGAGTACGCCGGCGACTACCAGCGCCAGCTGTTCCTGGTCGACCACGCCGGGCTCCCGCTGAAGACCGTGCTCGAACAGCTCGACATGCTCGGCGAGGAGGTCGTGCCGGTGCTGCGCAAGGAGTTCGCCGCGAGGCGTCCGGCCGGGGTGCCTCAGGCGCCGACCCACCAGTCCCTGCTCGCGACCGCAACGAAGGGTGTGAACGTCGAATGAAGCTCGTCGTCGTCTCGGCCGGGCTGAGCGTCCCCTCCTCCACCCGGCTGCTGGGAGACCGGCTGGCCGCGGCCGTGGGCCGGGACCTGTCGGCCGAGGTCCAGGTCGTCGAGCTGCGCGACCTCGCCGTGGAGATCGCGCACCATTTCACCAACGGGTTCCCCGGGCGGAAACTGTCCGCCGCGATCGACGCGGTGACCGGGGCCGACGGGCTGATCGTCGTCACGCCGGTGTTCTCGGCGTCGTACAGCGGGCTGTTCAAGTCGTTCTTCGACGTGATCGACAAGGACGCGCTGGCGGGGACGCCGGTGCTGATCGCCGCGACCGGCGGCACCGCCCGGCACTCGCTCGTCCTGGAGCACGCCCTGCGGCCGCTCTTCGCCCACCTGCGGGCCGTCGTCGTCCCCACCGGGGTGTACGCGGCCTCGGAGGACTGGGGTGCCCAGGGGCTGGACGGGCGGATCGAGCGCGCGGCGGGAGAGCTGGCGGCCCTGATGGCGGGGCTGTCGGCGGCCGGGCCGGTCAAGGACGACTTCGCGGTCGTGCCGTTCGAGGAGCGGCTGGCGGCGCTGCGGACCGCAGGGTGAGAGGACGGTAGGGGCGCGCCCCGGGTTGCGCCCCTACCGGTGAGAGGGCAGTAAGAAGGGCACCCGGTGAGCCGTTCATCACGCCGTACGACTGTGCGGGCTTGGCACACTGAGGACGTGCCCCGAACTGTGCTGCTCGCCGAAGACGACCGCGCCATCCGTCATGCGCTGGAGCGCGCTCTGACCCTGGAGGGGTACCGGGTCACCGCGGTCGCCGATGGTGTCGAGGCGTTGGCCCAGGCCCACAAGAGTCCGCCGGACGTCCTCGTACTGGACGTGATGATGCCCGGGATCGACGGGCTGCAGGTCTGCCGGGTACTGCGCGCCGAGGGGGACCGGACTCCGATCCTGATGCTGACGGCGCTCGTGGAGACCCAGGACCGGATCGCCGGGCTGGACGCGGGCGCCGACGACTACGTCGTGAAGCCCTTCGACGTCGAGGAGGTCTTCGCGCGGCTGCGTGCGCTGCTGCGCCGGACCAGCCCGGTCGCCGCGCTGAGCGGCGCGCCGAAGCCGCCGCAGGCGCCCGAGGTTCCCGAGGGCCGGGTCGAGGCGGCCGGGCTGCGCATGGACGTACAGGCGCGGCGGGCCTGGCGCGGGGGGCGGGAGCTGGAGCTGACCCGCACCGAGTTCGAGCTGCTGGAGCTGCTGGTCCGCAACGCGGGCATCGTCCTCGACCACTCCACCATCTACGACCGGATCTGGGGCTACGACTTCGGGCCGGGCTCCAAGAACCTCGCCGTGTACGTCGGCTACCTGCGCCGCAAGCTCGACGAGCCGGGGGCGCCGCTGCTGATCCACACGGTCCGCGGTGTGGGTTACGTGCTGCGGGAGGACTGAGGAGTGGGCCGCCTCGGGCAGCTGCTGGTGAGACGGCGGCCACCGCTCCTGTCGCTGCGGACCACCTTCGCCGTGTCCTTCGCGGCCGTGACCGCCGCCGTCACCGTGCTGGTCGGCGTGCTGTCCTACAGCGCCGCCGCCCGGCTGGTCAGGGTCGACCAGGAGTCCGTGTTCGACCAGGTCGTGCAGGACCTGCGGGACGAGGTGCGCACGCACCGGATGACACCCGACGACTTCTCCTCCTCCGAGCCGGGCCACGACCTCGTCCGGCCCGCCCGCACCGACGTGCAGGTGCTCGGGCCGGACGGCGCCGTCGTCGACCCCGGCCGGCCGGGGCTGCCGGTCGTCGCCGGCGACCGGCGGATCGCGGCCGACGCGGTTTCCGGGACGATGGTCGAGCACAAGGACGTCGACGTCGGCAACGACGTCTACCGCGTCGCGACCGTCGCGCTCGGCGGCGGCCGGGGCGCGGTGCAGGTCGCGCAGGAGTTCAGCGACACCGAGGACCTGCTGCGGGCCCTGCAACAGCGGACGCTGATCCTGATGGTCGCGGTCGTCATCGCGGCCGGGCTGTTCGGCTGGTGGCTGGCCCGGCGCATCACCCGACGGCTGGTGATCCTCACCTCCGCGGCCGAGGACGTCGCCCGCACCCGCCGGCTCGGCATCCAGGTGCCCGTCGCCGGCTACGACGAGGTCGGCCGCCTCGGCCGCGCCTTCGACCGCATGCTCGGGCGGCTCGCCCAGTCCGAGGAGGACCAGCGCCGGCTCGTTCAGGACGCCGGACACGAACTGCGTACGCCGCTGACCTCCCTGCGTACGAACATCTCGTTGCTGCGCAGGATCGACGAGCTGCCCCCTGACACCCGGGACGAGCTGGTCGCGGATCTCGGTCAGGAAGCCCGCGAACTCACCGACCTGGTCAACGAGTTGGTCGACCTCGCGGCCGGGCAGTCCGACACCGAACCGCCCCAGCGGGTCGACCTCGCCGACATCGCCGAGGACGTCGCCGGGCTCGCCCGCCGCCGCACCGGACGGGAGGTCGTCGTCCGCGCGAGCGGTGACACGACGACCGACGGCCGCCCGGGGATGCTCCAGCGTGCGCTGTCCAACCTCGTCGAGAACGCGGCCAAGTTCGACCGCGACGGCACCGCGCCCATCGAGATCAAGGTCAGCGGTCCGGCCCGGCCCGGAACCGTCCGGGTCGAGATCCTCGACCGGGGGCCCGGCATCGCCGACGCCGACCTGGTCCGCGTCTTCGACCGCTTCTACCGCGCCGCCGACGCACGTTCCCTGCCGGGCTCCGGCCTCGGCCTGTCCATCGTGCGGGAGGTGGCACTCGCGCACGGGGGAGCACCCTTCGCCGTGCGGCGCGAGGGGGGCGGGACGGTGATCGGGTTCACGGTGGGCGGGGGCTGAGGTGGCAGACGGGCATCCGCGCGGGCCGCGCGGGGGTGCGGACGGCATCGCGGACGGTCGGCCCGGGCCGGTGTCCGAGTCGTCCGGCACGGGTCGGCGGTCGCGTCGCCGGTGCCGCGCTCTCCGGGCGCGACCGCATCGCGGTGGCCGGTGCCGGGGGCGACGCCTTGATCCTCGTACGGGTCCTCGTACGGGACGACGTGCTGCGGGAGGGCGGGTCCCACGTACGACCGTTCGGAGTCGCGGAGTTGATCGACGTCTCCGTGCGCGGGTGCCCGCGGGCCGGACTTCGGTCGGTGACTTGGCCGGTCCGCCCGTTCGGTCCGCCCGTTCGCTTCGGTCGCCGGTCCTTCGCCGGTCCTTCGCCGGCCCGGTCGGCCGGCGGGCCCGAGGAGTACGCTGGGATGACCGAGGATATTCCGTGCACCGGCCTCCACGCCTGTGTCGTTTTCGGTGATCGAAGACGCCGGGCCGGTCGTGATCGGCCTGGGGCAGGGTCTGCGCCATGGCTGCGACCATCACCCGCTCGTCGACACTCGAGGACCGGGCCTCGGCCCCCACACTTCGCCTTTCCCTGGCTCCAGTCGGCTCCGCGCCGGCGCTCCTGGACGGCGCCTGGTGGCCCCGCACCCGGGACCTCGCGGCCGAACTCCCCTCCCTGACAGCCGTACTCGACCCGCTGTGGGGGCGGATCACCCGCCTGACCGTGAATCCCACCCACTGGTCGAGCGTCCCGCGCAAGGTGTCCGTAGCCGGCCGCGTGGTGAAGGTGGGCTGGTTCCACGGCGAGCAGGACCCGCACGAACTGCTGCTGCTCTCCTACCGCGTGGGCCGCTGGAACCTGCTGGTGATCCCGCCGCAGACGACTCCCGCCGCGGCCGCCCGGCTGATGGCCGCCGCGAGCGACCCACGGCGCACGTCGACCGCCAGCCGGTTGATGGAGGAGGAGTACCCGGCGCCACTTCCGCATCAGAATCAGCCGACAACAGGGAGGTGATGGCCATGGAGGTCATCGTGACCGTGGTCGTGATCCTGGCGATGACCGCCGTGGGCGTGTACCTCATCCGACGGCTCAACGCCCAGCACGACGAGCGCATCGCCGCCTTCCACTACGGCTCACCCCGCCCCGCTCTCCGGGTGCCGGTGCCGACCCGTCCGTGGAAGACGCGCCGCGTCCGCAAGGGACAGCAGGAGGCCGACGCTCCCGATGGGTCGTAGGCCCGACGAGGACGCCCCCCCCGGAGAGGAGCCATGACCCTTCCCCGACTGAACGTGCACCGGCACGACCGAACCGCCCTTGTCGGCCGCAACACCCGTGCCCTCGTCACCCAGGGCGGTGGTGCGCTGTGACGATCGCCAACACGCCGTCGCCCTCGCACGGGGTTCGCCTGCGCCGGCTGAGCCGCTGGCAGGCCGAGACCCTGCGGGAGGACCTGGCCGACCTGTACGTGGAGTCCTCGAGGGCGCGGCCCCGCAGGGAGTACGACGGCCGGGAGGGATTCCTGCGCCGGCTGACCGGCGACATGCGCCGGCCCGGGTTCGCCCTGCTGGTCGGAGAGGACACGGCCTTCGTCGGGTGCGTCTACGGATTCCCCGTACGGCGCGAGGGGGCGTGGTGGCGGGGATTCGTCGGAGCCCTTCCCCGGAGCGTGGAACAACTCACCGAGTCCGGACACGTCTTCGCGATCGCCGAGACCCTGGTCCACCCCCGCACGATGGACCGGAACCTCGCCCGCCGGCTCCATGAACGCCTGCTCGCCGACCACCACGCCACCCTCGGGGCGACGCTGGTCGACCGGACCGACTCCACGGCCTTCGACGCCTTCCTGTCCTGGGGTTGGCAGGACATCGGCCACGTCCGCCGACCGTCGCACCCGGCGAGCCCGCGCCCGTCGGCCCCGGAGGTACTCCGCGCCCTGGTCCTTCCCCTCGGCCCGCACACCGCCACCGGCCGGCCGGACGGATCGTCTACTTCGCCGGGCTGAAGGGCGGGGCCGGTGCCGTGGCGTCAGGCTCAAGCGTGCCGGCTGCGGCCCCTGAGCAGGGCCGACCCCGCGCCCAGGGAGACGACCGCCATGCCGATGCTGGTCGCGATGCCCTTCGCGCTGTCGTCGATCAGGGGGGCGGCCAGGGCGACGGTGAGGTTGAAGAGGAACAGGAACCACAGGACGGGGCGGGAGGAGAGCAGCGCCTTCATGGGAGGTGCCTTTCGGGGAGAGGGTGGATCTCCCCGACGGGGAGCCGTTGACCTTGTGAGATCACCGATCCCGTCATCGGGCCGCCGTCACGAGGGAGTGCTCTCCCCAACCGGTGGTGGAGCCCGCTCCACCTCTGTGCGACTCCCGCACCGCCACATCGCCGCTCAGCCGGCGACCTTCAGCATCTGTGCCATCGCGGTGACCACCGACGGCTCCACCCGGTAGTAGACCCAGGTGCCGCGTCGCTCGGAGGTGAGGAGACCGGCCTCCTTGAGCTTCTTCAGGTGGTGGGAGACGGTCGGCTGGGAGACGCCGACGTCGGAGATGTCGCACACGCATGCCTCGCCGCCCTCGTGCGAGGCCACGAGCGAGAACAGCCGGAGCCGGACCGGGTCACCGAGCGCCTTGAACATCCGTGCCGTCCGCTCGGCCTCGTCGGCGGTCAGGGGCCGTTCGGTCAACGGCGGGCAGCAGGGCACGGCGGCCTCCGGGGCGGCCGCCGAGGCGGGCTCCAGCAGAGGCAGCACCTTCAAATTCGACATGCGTCTATGTTGACATACATCGAACCACTCGGGGCAGCGTCGGCGCGTGGAACTCACCGAGGCCGGAGGCCAGGTCCCGGCCCAGCCAGTAGCGGCGCGGTTCGGCGAGCATGACGTCGACGCTGACGGCGAGGATGCCGGGGATGGCAAGTTCGTCGTCGATGAAGAGCGCCAGGGCGGAGCGGTCGGTGACCAGACCCGGGGCGAGGACGGACATGTCGCCGGCCAACTTCGTGGCCGTGCTCGGGTTGCCGGTGCTGTGCGGCATGGGCGCGGTCGGCGACGGCGCTCACGCCCGGGGCGAGTTCATCCATCCCGACACGGTGCCCGCGCAGACGGCACTGGTCGCCTGACTGCTCGGACGGCTCACGCGGCCGCTGCGCGGCTGAACCCGGCGACGACGCCCGTCGGGCTCGTCCGGAGGGCGGGGTCCGAAACCGTTCCTAGAGACTGAGCGGGAGTGAGTCCTGTTGCCAGGTCTCATGCTCGGCCGAACGCCCCGGACGGTGTTGGGCGTTCTGGTTTCCCGCGTTCGCTCCGCGTCCGGGCGGCACGGATCGTGTCCGTGGTCCGGGGATGCGGGGGCGGGTTCCCTCACGCCCAAGGTCACCTGGTCGGGCCTGGACGGTCCGATGCCCCACACGATCACTCCGGTCGTGTGGGGGCGGTGCCGTCCGTCGCCGGATCGGGTGTCCCTGGGCGCGCCTTCCGATCGCCACGGCAGCAGCATCGTGGCGAGTGGTGGTGCGGGTCGTGGTGGTGAGGGGTTTCTCCCAGTGCTGGGCGCCCCAGCGGCTGGTGTAGGCCGGGTCCACGGTAATGACCGCGATACCTGTGGCGTCGGCCATCGAGGACAGCCGGGCGCGGAGCTTCCCGGTAGGCATGCCGGAAATCAACTGCCGGAAGCGCTTCCGGCGGCCGTGCTTCTCCCGGGTCTTCTCCGCGCCGAAGTCCAGGTCCTCGACAGCGATCGCCTTCACACCACAGGTGCGGGCCCAGTGCAGGAGACGGGTCAGGGCGTGGCGGACCTGGGCTTCACGGTGCTCGGCGGTGCCGGACAGGTCGTAGCAGAAACGGCGCGGGCTGCCGGTCGGGTTGCCGTGGATGTCCAGGCGCCAGCAGGCCAGGTGGTCGGCGTTCATGTCTACACCGATCACCCCGTGGGCGAGCGCCGCTTCGATCGGGAGGGTCGAGGAGGGCGGAATCTGCCAGGAGGCGGTCAGGTACCAGCGGTCCCGGCCGGTATCGAGGTGGATGCGGTAGGCGATCGCCCGGTCGGCCTCGACGCGGTCCGCCCACTCGGTGCCCCGGTGCGCGAACATGACCCGGCCGGCCAGGACGTACCGCCCGTGCGTCGCGTTCGCCAGATACGCCAGCGGGGCCGGGAGTTTGATGCTCACCTCGCCGTCCGGGCTGATACGGATCGTCTCGTTGCCGTAGCGCTTGCCGGACTCCCCGTCCGCCTGACAGAACCAGCGCTCCGCCTCCCAACGCCCACG
The DNA here is from genome assembly GCF_042714835.1 of Streptomyces sp. NPDC058678. Classification (NCBI taxonomy): domain Bacteria; kingdom Bacillati; phylum Actinomycetota; class Actinomycetes; order Kitasatosporales; family Streptomycetaceae; genus Streptomyces; species Streptomyces sp. NPDC058678. The sequence goes on from NZ_JBHXSG010000010.1 coordinate 20,581, forward strand.
CCACGCGGACTCGGTGAGCTGGGCCTCCTCCAGGTGGTGGCGGGTGCGGGCCAGGCGCTTGCCGCCGCGCGCGACGTGCACGATGCCAGCCTCACGATCGGCGCGCGCGGCAGCCAGCCGGTCCTCCAGTCCCCGCAGCCGCCTCGACTTCGCATGCCACTCCCGCGCCGACCGGTAACCCCCGGCCGCCTTCTTCGTCCCCTTCTGTCCGACCGGCTGGGACAGTCGGTGCTCGATGGTGCGGATACCGGCTTCCAGGTTCTGCAGGTGCGCCGACTGGCCACGGCGGGCCAGCGCCCACTGGCCATGCGTGGCCTTGGTGATACCGCCCGCCCACCGCGACGACGAGAGGGGCGTCAGCTCCCGCTTACGCACCGCCCACCTCTCACCGGAATGCTCCAGGCCGTCCCGGCAACGCGCCTTGAGATCCCTCGAAGCCAGCGATCCCAAATGCGCACCCACCAGACGCAGCACCTCCTCATCATCCGGCGTCAGGTGCTTGAGACGGGTCCGGACGGCCACACCACTGGGACCGGACGCGACGAACGACGCCGCCACATTCCGCAGCTCACCCACCCCTGTCACCCCCACCCGATGCCGACCGAAGATCCCGTCGTCATGAGAAACGAGCACCACCCGCGAAGGTCACACATTCGATGAGAGAACGTCAGTTCCCCACCGAAACCCACCCCCACGACCGAGGCGCGCGATACGACACAGCCCAGCAGCACTCGCTCCCGCTCACCAGAACGCTCGTGAACACACTCCAGCGGCAGTAGCTCCAAACCCCGCCCGGCACTCAGGAAACCTCAGCTCACGGCCACACCAGGCAGTACGGCTGATGCCCCGCCTCATGCAAGCGGTGCGAGAAGTCCTGCCACTCGTGCAGCGATTGGGAGGGGCGGGCGACTGACCTGGGGTTTGTCGGTGATAAGTGCGTTGACCTGCGAAAACCCTTCTCCGTAGTTCTCACCGGTCCACGCCGTTTCCCAGGCTCATGTGCCCTGGATGTGCCCTCGCGGGTGTGTCACCGGCCGAGGCTCCGGTCCTGCCATCCTGACCCCGACCCGGGCGCCCCACTGAACACCCACGCCTGGACGCGCCCCTGTGTGCCCTTTACGATCTATATGGCGATATTGCGGAGGGCTTTCCGATGGTACGGCCGGTTTCCTTGGGCGACACGCGGGTGCGCGCAGTGAGCGAGGCGCTGAGACCGTACGCGTGGCGCGGTCTCACCCCCGAAATGGTCAGCCGTCTCGCGCTCGCCGCGATCAACGGACATGGAGCGGCCGGCGGGGCGCCGGTGACCCGCCGTGACGTGCGGATCGGGGTACTCGTGGATTTCCTCGCGGGCTGCCGGTGGCGCTCGCTGACGGCCGGCGCCGTGAGCCGCCAGTTGGTGACCGCTCTGGACACGTGGCGCCACGAGAGCCAATGGCTTGAGATCGAGTTGCGCTGGCTGCTGGACGGAGACGGCTGAGCCACGCTGCAATGCCGTGCTGCGGAGTGGCTCAGGGGCGCTGCCTCACGTCTCGGGCTTGTCCAGGGGACCGAGCCTGCGGCGCACGGGGCTCTCGGGTACGGGTGTGCCCTCGCGCAGGTCGCGGGTGGCGGTCGCGGTTTTCTCGTGCCAGCGGCCGTACCGCTCGGCGAGGGCCACGGCCGAGACGCCGTGCAGGAGGACGCTGAGGCCGACGGTGATCGCGACGACCCTGCCCAGCAGTTCCACTCCGGGGACGTGTTCCTCCACCACGAGTAGCGCCAGTACGACAGAGGCGAGGCCGCGCGGCCCGAACCACCCGATGTACGCCACCGTAGGGGGCCGCAGTCCGCTCCCGGCGAGCGAGAGGGCCACCGGCAGCATCCTGACGACGGTGAGGCTGAGCACCGCGTACAGGATGATCCGCCAGCTCAGGTGCTCCAGGGCAGGACCGAGCAGCACCGCTCCGAAGACCAGAAGGCTGATCGACGCCAGGAGTCCGCCCAGATTCTCGGCGAACTCGGCCGTGCGGTCCGGGTCTTCCTTCTCGACGTCGGTCCTGTAATGGCGCAGGGCGAACCCGAAGGCGAATCCGGCGACCCAGGCGGCGATGAAGCCGCTGCCGTCCGTCACGACGGCGAGTTCGTACGACGCGACCGCGACAGCCAGCAGGTAGACCTGCCGCCACTCCCGCGTGACCCATCCCCTGGCCCGGAACCATTGCAGCAGCCGGCCGCCGAGGCCGCCGACCAGCAGACCCAGCGCGGTGCTCAGCACCAGGGCGCGCCAGAAGACACCCGCCACGCCCTCTTGCGCATAGTGCGTGCCCGGGATGGCTGCCAGGAACAGGACGAAGAAGGGCAGCACCATGCCGTCGTTCAGGCCGCTTTCGACGTTCAGCCCGTGACGTACGAGCGCCGGGACGCGGGGATGGGAGATGGCGGTCTTTCCGAGGGCGGCGTCGGTGGGGGCGAGGATGGCGGCGACGAGTGCGAGTTCCCACACCGTCAGCCCCGGCAGCAGAGGCCAGGCAAGCAGCCAGCCTGCCCCGATACTCAGCGGCAGTCCGATGCCCAGCAGACGGCCGGGCAGAAAGCCCCCGGCCTGCAGGTCCCGTCTGCGGACCGTCATGGCGTCGGTGAACAGGACGAGCGTCAGGGCGGCTTCGAGAAGCGCGATGATCGGGGCGGGGTCGCGCTCCAGGTCGACTAGGCCGAGCACGGCCGGACCGAGGAGGATCCCCGAGCCGACGAACACGATCGCCGACGACAGCGGCGTCGAGGACAGCCGACGCGAGCACAGTGCGTACGCGGCGGTGACGCCCGCCATCGCCGCGCCGGCCCAGGCGCCACCGCTCATGTTCCGGCCCTCCGGATCCACCCGCCGAACGTCCCGGCAGATTGTCGACTCCTGCGCCCCTGCGGCAGCGCCGCCCTTCCGCGTGTACGCGCCGATGGCCTCCTTCTACAGGTCGGCGAAGGACTGCCCGCTGAAGTCGACGAGGACACGCCGGGTGGTGCCGCGGGCAGTGGAACGGCGCGGTGCACTCGCTCCGGACCAGCCGGCGGCTGTCACGGCCGAGCAAGGGGCCCTCACCCGCCCGGGGTGACGGCCTGGCCCCTCGTACGGCGCGGGCGCGGAGACGACGCGCTGCGCGTACGAGGCGGCAAGGACCTCATCCGTAGAGCAGGGGGTCACGGCCCCGGGCAGTTGACCATGTTTGGCCCGAACGGCTCACCCGGGCGGGCCGTCCCGCCGTGGAGCGGCGGAAATGGAGGCAGGCCGATCCCCTCACAGGAGCCCTGGAGCACCCATGACCAGCCCGCACGAGCCGTCCGAGCCCGCTGCCGCCCCGGAAGGGGGCGCGGGTGATGCGGCGGGAAGTGAGCCCAAGCACGGCTCGGCGGCCGTGCGGATCACGCGGAACACCGTCTCGGCGGTGCTCATCGTGCTCACCTGCATCCTGGTGCCGGTCGCGCTGCTCACGGTGTGGGTGCACGACATCGCGCTGGACACCGACCGGTACGTGGAAACGGTCTCGCCGCTGGCCTCGGACCCGGCGATCGAGGACGCGGCGGTGAAGCGCATCACTCATGCCGCCGATGTACGGGTGGACGGCAGCCGGGCCGCCGCGGACATCGCCGCGTGGCTGCAGTCGCAGGGGCTGCCGCCCCGCGCCGCGCAGGCCGTGAAGGGGCTGGGCCCGCAGCTCGACTCCGCGGTCAACGACACGGTCCAGAAGGTGGCCACCCGTTTCGTGCAGAGCGATCGCTTCGAGCGGATCTGGACGAACGCCAACCGGGACGCCCACGCCGCGGTCGTGCACGCGCTCACCGGCGAGGGACGTGGCGCCGTGGGCGTGGACGGCGGGACGGTCACCCTCGACGTCGGCGAGGCCGTCGACCAGGTCAAAGGGGCGCTCGTGGACGCCGGGCTGTCCCCGGCCGCCAAGATCCCCGAGGTCGACAAGCAGATGGTGCTCTTCCAGTCCGACCAACTGGAGAAGATCCGCAAGGGCGCCCATCTGCTGGACGTGATCGGGAACTGGCTGCCCGTGATCGTCGTGGTGATCGGCGCGGCCGGCGTGCTGCTGGCCCACCGGCGCCGCCGGGCCCTGGCCCGTACGGCTCTCGGCGCGGCCTTCGCCTGCCTGGTCGTGGCCGTCGTCCTGGTCATCGCCCGCCGCTACTACCTGGATCATCTCCCGCCCCAGGTCCAGTCGGAGGCCGCCGCGGCAGCCGTCTTCGACACCCTGCTGCACTTCCTGAGGGTCAGCCTGCGCACGGCGATCGTGCTCGGTGTGGTCATCGCGCTCGGCGCCTACCTGATCGGCCCCGGACGACTGCCGCGCGCCATCCGGGGCACGTCCGAGCGCGCCGCGGACTCCACGGCACAGTGGGCGTACGGCCACCAGGTCCGCACCGGCCGGGTGGGGACCTGGACCCAGGCCCACCGCCGGTGGATCGCCCTGGCCGCCCTGCTGATCGTGGCCCTGGTCTTCGCGCTCTGGAACCACCCGACGGCTCTGACCATCCTGCTGCTGGTCGTCATCCTGCTGGCCGTGCTCGCACTGCTCGCGCTCCTCGCCGCCACCGGCCGCGCCACCATCGACGCCGAGCGGGTGGCACCATCGCGTTGGGAGGCCGGCGAGTGACGTTCCGCCACCCGAGCCACCGCCCTTCGAGGCGCGCCCAGGACAGAGCGGATCCGCAGCCCACGCGTGGGAGACGGCTACTGGCGGGCCATGTGCATGCGCATCTCGCTCGGGGCATCGACGATCAGGTCGCCGGACAGGTCGACGGTGACGGTGTGCAGGGTGCCGGTGAACCGGAAGGGTGCCCGGTAGTCGGGGGTGACGGCCGATCCCGGGTTGGCGCCGCAGGCCATACCACCCGGGTTGAAGGCGACCGGGGTGGTGACCGGCATGTCGGTCTCGCCGACCAGGCGGCCGTCGATGTACAGCTGGGCCCGGCCGGATGCGCCCTTGCCGTGGGCGATGTCCGGGTCGCCGGTGGGCTCGAACTCGAAGCGCAGCGTGTGCCGTCCTTCGGGCACCTTCTCGCTCGAGGCCACGTGATGCACGGCCCGTTGGACGTAGTTGTGGGCGTAGTGCAGGTGCCCGTCCTTCACATAGAGGGACCATCCGCCGGCGTTGGTGCCTTGACAGAGCAGGACGCCCGCCGCGCCGCCGGGCGGGATCTCGACGTCTGCGGTGACGCTGTGCGGACGGTTGAGGACCCGGGGCGCGACCGCGGCCGGAAGGACCTGGGTGCCGGGGCGGAAGGTGTAGCCGCTGCGGGCCTGGGTGATCTGCGGGCGCTCCAGCATCAGGCGCTCAAGGGCGCTGCCGTCGATTGGCAGCACGTTGTACTTGCCGGCCTCCACGTACCACAGGGCGATCATCTCGATCAGCTTGCTGCGGTTCTCTTCGGCGAGGTTCCTGGTTTCGGCGACGTCCTCGTCGACGCGGTAGAGCTCCCAGTGATGGGCGTCGAGGTCGTCGAGGTCCGCCATGGTGATCGGGGTGCCGAACGGCCGCGCGGCCTCGGCGAAGGAGGCGCCGGGCCAGGGGCAGACCGCCCGCCATCCGTCGTGGTCGATCGCCCGGTGCCCGAACATCTCGTAGTACTGGGTGCGGTGGCGACTCGCGGCGGAGGCATCGTCGAAGGTGTGAGCGAAGCTGACCCCGTGCAGGGGCGACTGGGTGACGCCCCGGATGCTCGCGGGCGGCTCGATCCCGAGCACGTCCAAAACGGTGGGGACCATGTCGATGATGTGCGCGAACTGGTCGCGGACCTCACCGCGCGCCCGGATACCGTCGGGCCAGTGGACGAGGAAGGGATCACTGACGCCGCCGCGGTAGGTCTCCCGCTTCCACCGCCGGAAGGGGGTGTTGCCCGCCCAAGTCCAGCCCCACGGGTAGTGGTTGAACGTGCTGGGGCCGCCGAGCTCGTCGATCCGGGCCAGACTCTCCTCCAGCGTCTCGGGCGCGTTGTTGAAGAACTGCATCTCGTTGGTGGTGCCGGTCACCCCGCCCTCGGCGCTCGCCCCGTTGTCGGAGACCACCATGATCAGCGTGTTGTCGAACTCGCCGGTCTCCTTCAGGAAGTCCAGCAGCCGCCCGATGTGGTGGTCGGTGTGGGAGAGGAACCCGGCGTAGACCTCCATCATCCGCGCGGCCAGGCGCCGCGCGTCCGGCGTGAGCGACTCCCACGCGGGCACGTCCGGATCGTGCGGGGACAGCTGCGCGTCCGCGGGCACTACGCCGAGCTGCTTCTGCCGGTCGAAGGTGCGCTCGCGGTAGACGTCCCAGCCGTCGTCGAACCGCCCCCGATAACGGTCCGCCCACTCCTTCGGCACATGGTGCGGGGCATGCGTCGCACCAGGGCTCAGGTTCAGGAAGAACGGCTTGTCCGGGGCGACCTGCTTGGCGTCGGCGATGAACGACATCGCCCGCTCGACCAGGTCCTCCGTCAGGTGGTAGCCCTCCTCCGGCGCGGCCGGCGGCTCGACCTGGTGGTTGTCGTACACCAGGTCCGGATACCACTGGCTGGAATCGCCGCCAAGGAACCCGTAGAACCGCTCGAAGCCCCGCCCCAGCGGCCACCGGTCGTAGGGCCCCGCGGCCGACTCCTGCTCCGAGGGCATCAGGTGCCACTTGCCGACCATGTACGTGTTGTAACCGTGCTGCAGCAGTGTCTCCGACAGGAACCCGTTCTCGAACGGGATCTGCCCGTTGTAGCCGGGATAGCCGGTCGCCAGCTCCGTGATCGCCGCCATCCCGTTCGCATGATGGTTGCGGCCCGTCGCGATGCACGAACGCGACGGTGAGCACAGCGCGGTGGTGTGCATGTTGCTGTACAGCAGCCCGCCCGCGGCCAGCGCATCCAGGTTCGGCGTCTCGATCGGGCTCCCGTAGCAGCCGAGCTGCCCGTACCCGGTGTCGTCCAACACGATCAGCATCACGTTCGGTGCACCCGGCACCGCCCGCACCGGCTGCGGCCACGCCGGGCTCGACTCGTCCGTCGTCCGCCCCACCACCCCCGGGAACGCCTGCCCCGGCCTGTACTCATTCCACGATGCCTGCGACATTCCGGCCTCCGTCCCACCAGCCGGCGCGAGCACCGGTGATGTGTGTGCATGCGGCTGTCACAACAGAGCCCTGTCGCCGACATACGATCCCGATCGGATGGCCGGGCAAAAGGCCCTGTCGTCGGCCGTGGCCTGGGGTGCGACCCGCCCACTTCCACGCTAGGTCGCCACCGTCACCACGGCGACCGGGGGCGCGGTATCCGGTCCTCACTGTGGCCGAGGCCCAGTACCACGGCGTGCTCGGGCACAGTGGCGGGCGCCGCCCTTCGTGCGGTTCGCTGCCCGCTGGCCGCGCAGCAATGCCTTTGTGTCCGAAAGCAGGGCTTCCAGCGTATCCAGGCGGGCGGTGTCGGCCTGGAGCGCGTCGAAGGCGAACGACGCAGTCGGGAGTCGCCCGCATACGGGGCAGTACCGGTGTTCTCCGAAGGCCGCGTAGTGTTCTGGCAACCCGTGCTGGCACGCCCTCGCCGCGGTCGGCGGCCTGTCCTCCAAGGCAGCCGGCCGGCGGCTTGTCGCGGTCACCGTGGCGGGGTTACGACCGCCGGGCTAGGACTGGGCCGGGACGTTCGGCGTTTGGCCGCCAGGTGCTGGCCGTCGGCGGGCCGGCGAATGGCGCGTGGGACTTCGCCCCTCACTGGGAGCGGTCACGTCAATTCCGCGGCCAGGGCCGTGAGCGGGACGACGAGTTCGGGATGGTCGCCGCGGGAGGCCGACCGCAGCAGCTCGGTGATGACGGTGATCTGTGCGATGCGTCCGGGCGCTGTCTCGAGTACGGGAAAGGTGTCCCGGACACGCTGGGCGAACGCGGGGACGAGCAGCGAGTAGGCCAGCAGCATGGCTGCGTCGGACGTGCCCGTCGAGCAGGGCGGCGGCCTGGCGGTGCGAGCCAGGCCAGGAGTGGGCTCCGGTGGTGGTCTGGATGCCGAAGGTGAGGTGAAGGGAGTGCTCGCCTTCGGAGGCGGCCACCGAGTGCCACCAGCCGCGAGGGAGGTACAGCATGTCAATCGTCAGGTGCGGCTCGTCGGCACGAAGCCGGTCTTCTCCCTGCCGAAGGGCAACAAGATCCGTTCAGTGCCCCTGCCCACCCAGCTTGCCGCCGCCCTCAAGGCCCACATGAAGGAGTTCCCGCCGGTCGCCATCACCCTGCCCTGGGCAAAGCCCGACGGTGAGCCGAAGACCGTACGCCTGCTCTTCGTCGACGAGAAGAGTCGGGCCTACAACCGCAGCGTCTTCAACATGGGCGACTGGAAGCGTGCCTTGGCCGCCGCCGGTGTGATCCCTCCGCGAGAGCGCGGCGCGCGCTACCTCCAGGCGGTCCCGGAAGACGGCATGCACGCCCTCCGGCACGCCTACGCGTCCGTGCTCCTGGACGCGGGGGAGAGCATGAAGGCGCTCTCCGAGTACCTCGGCCACTCGGACCCGGGCTTCGCGCTGCGGACGTACACGCACTTGCTGCCATCCAGCGAAACCCGCACCCGCAAGGCGATCGACGACGCCTTCACGGAAACGGAAGCCGAGGCGGAGGACGGCGGCGGCCCGCCCGCCGCACCGGGCACATCAGTGCCCCCAGCGAAACCAATGTGCCCTCAACGTGCCCTGGCCGCCTGACGGCCCCTCTCCGGCACTGAAAAGGGCGAGGCCCGAAGACCCCGCCCGCTACCACCAAAACCTCAACTCACGGCCACACCAGGCAGTACGGCTGATGCCCCGCCTCATGCAAGCGGTGCGAGAAGTCCTGCCACTCGTGCAGCAGTTGGTACACGTTGAACGCGTCCCGGGGCCCGCCCCGGTCCGGCACGGTCGACCAGATGAACGCGGCCGCGCCCACCGCCTCCTCGCCGATGCCGCGGAGGGGGTCGACGACCGTCATGGGGAGCTTGACCACCGCGTAGTCGGGGTGCAGGACGACGAGTTCCAGCGGCGGGACCTTGTGGAGGGGGACGCCCTCTATGCCGGTCAGGACCATCGCGGCCATGGTCTCCGGCTTGATCTTGGTGAACATGCCGTTCATGCCGAGCTCGTCGCCGCCGAGTTCCTCGGGGCGCATCGAGATCGGGACGCGGGCTGCGGTCGCGCCGTCCGGCGCGCCGAAGTACTTGTACGTCACCCCCACCCGACCACCATTCCTGCTCCCCGCCCTCAGCCGGTCGACCCTCCGGTCGGCCCGCTCCGGCTCCTCACCCGATCCACCGGGTACACCCGGTACAACGTGTCCCTGCCGGGCTTCGTTCGATTCCTCCGCGTCGCGTCGGTGCTTTCCCCGCCGGGCACGTCGAGGACCCAGGCCGTCAGTCCCCTCGCCCAGTCCGCCACCGCGATGCATATCTCCACCCGACTGCTTTTCTAGGACGCGTGGCCCCCGCCGCGCAACCCGATCATCGTGTCAGTGACCTCCCCCACGGCCGCCCGCCGAAACGTGCGTTGAAACACCTGTCCGCAGGATCTTCGCAGCCCCTGAACAGGGCGCACCACAACATCGTCCCTGTGAGCTGTGTGTATCAGGTCCCAGTCTCGCAGATGACGGAGGGCCGGGACCGGTTGCCGGGTCGGCAGCCGCCTCGGCAGGGCATCCGCACCCGCTTCACCGGTGCATCCGACCCCGCCTCGGCAGCGGCCCCGCTGCCGTCGGTGCCCCCTGGCCTACCCTGAGGAGGTCACTGGCAAAACCGGAGTCCGAGCAGTCGGAGAAGGTCGGAGAAGTCGCAGGACATGAGCGAATTGCCCTATTCATACGATGCGCCTGTCTCGCAGGCCCTGTTCGACCGCGCCGCCGCCGTCACGCCCGGCGGCGTGAACTCCCCGGTGCGCGCCTTCCGTGCCGTGGGCGGAACACCCCGGTTCATGGTGTCCGGCAGCGGCCCGTACCTCAAGGACGCCGACGGGCGCGAGTACGTCGACCTGGTCTGTTCCTGGGGGCCCATGATCCTCGGGCACTCCCACCCCGAGGTCATCGCCGCCGTGCAGGACGCGGTCTCGCGCGGCACCTCCTTCGGCACGCCCGGTGAGGGCGAGGTCACGCTCGCCGAGGAGATGGTCGACCGGATCGAGCCGCTGGAGCAGGTGCGGCTGGTGTCCAGCGGGACCGAGGCCACCATGTCGGCCATCCGGCTCGCCCGCGGGTTCACCCGGCGCACCAAGGTGATCAAGTTCGCCGGGTGTTACCACGGTCACGTCGACTCGCTGCTCGCCGCCGCCGGGTCCGGGGTCGCCACCTTCGCCCTCCCCGACACCCCCGGCGTCACCGGCGCCCAGGCCGGCGACACCATCGTCCTGCCCTACAACGACCTCGACGCCGTGCAGGCCGCGTTCCAGGCCCACCCCGGCGAGATCGCCTGCGTGATCACCGAGGCCTCGCCGGGCAACATGGGCGTCGTACCGCCGATGCCCGGCTTCAACCAGGGGCTGAAGGACGCGTGCGCGCAGAACGGCGCGCTGTACATCTCCGACGAGGTCATGACCGGCTTCCGGACCAGCAGGGCCGGCTGGTACGGCATCGACGGCGTCCGGCCCGACCTGATGACCTTCGGCAAGGTGATGGGGGGCGGGTTCCCGGCCGCCGCCTTCGGTGGCCGCGCCGATGTCATGGGGCACCTCGCGCCCGCCGGGCCCGTCTACCAGGCCGGCACCCTCTCCGGTAACCCCGTCGCCACCGCCGCCGGTCTCGCCCAGCTGCGGCTCCTCGACGACGCGGCCTACGCCAAGGTCAACGACGTGTCGGCGCAGATCCAGGCGCTGGTCTCCGGGGCCCTCACCAAGGAGGGCGTCGCGCACACCGTGCAGAACGCCTCCAACATGTTCTCCGTCTTCTTCACGGACCGCCCGGTCCGCGACTACGAGGACGCCAAGGCGCAGGAGTCGTACCGCTTCACCGCCTTCTTCCACTCCCTGCTGGCGGGCGGCGTCTACCTGCCGCCGTCGTCCTTCGAGTCCTGGTTCGTGTCCACGGCCCACGACGAGCGGGCGGTCCAGCTGATCGCCGACGCCCTTCCGGCGGCGGCCCGAGCGGCTGCGGAGGCCACCGCGTGAGCAACAACACCTCTGAGAGTCCCGAGTCCAGGGACATCACCGTCGTCCACCTGATGCGGCACGGTGAGGTCGCCAACCCGGACGGCGTCCTCTACGGCCGTCTCGGCGGCTACCACCTCTCCGAGCTCGGCCGGCAGATGGCCGACCGGGTCGCCGAGCACCTCGCCGGCCGGGACGTGACGCACGTCGTGGCCTCCCCGCTGGAGCGGGCGCAGGAGACGGCGATGCCGATCGCCAAGGCGCACGGCCTGGACATCGCCACCGACGAGCGGCTCATCGAGGCCGAGAACGTCTTCCAGGGCAAGACCTTCGGGGTCGGGGACGGCGCGCTGCGGCGGCCGGAGAACTGGAAGCACCTGGTCAACCCGTTCAAGCCGTCCTGGGGTGAGTCGTACGTCGACCAGGTCATCCGCATGATGGGTGCCCTCGACGCGGCGAAGGACCGGGCGCGGGGCCACGAGGCCGTGCTCGTCAGTCACCAGCTGCCGATCTGGATCGTGCGGTCGTACGTCGAGAAGCGGCGGCTGTGGCACGACCCGCGCAAGCGGCAGTGCACGCTCGCGTCCCTGACGACCTTCACGTACCGGGGCGACAGGATCGTGTCCGTCGGCTACACCGAGCCGGCCCGCGACCTCGTCCCGGCCCATCTCCTCGCCGGGGCCAGGCCGGTGAAGGGGCAGGGCAAGGCCTTCGGCGCGTAGGGCACTTCTGTATGCCTCTGTTACGAAATCCGTAAGTATCGGAGGAACCTCCCCGTTCGTCGCCACCTCTGACTGGGTGACCACCAGAGAACGTGACGAACGGGGATGCAATGCGCACTCTCACCCGCAGGGGAGCACTCGGACTCGGCACGGGCGCCGCGGCCGCCGCAGGACTGGCGGGGTGCGGCACGCTCACCTCGTCAGACGGGTCGAGCCATGCCGGTGGTTCCGGTTCCGGTTCCGGGGGCGGCCGTTCCGGCAGCCCGAAGCCCACCGCCCGCCCCCTCGGTGACGGCTCCACCTCCTTCACCGGCAAGCAGCCCCACCAGCCCGCGAAGCCGGAGCCGTTGGAGCCGGGGCAGACCCCGCCGCAGTTCGTGGTCTTCTCCTGGGACGGGGCCGGCGAGGTCGGCAACGGTCTCTTCCCGCGCTTCCTGGACCTCGCCAAGGAGCACGAGGCGAGCATGACCTTCTTCCTCTCCGGGCTGTATCTCCTGCCCGAGTCGAAGAAGCGCCTGTACGACCCGCCGAACAACCCGCGTGGCGCCTCCGACATCGGCTACCTCACCGACGAGCACGTCAGGGCGACCCTGACGAACGTCCGGCGGGCGTGGCTCGAAGGGCACGAGATAGGCACCCACTTCAACGGCCACTTCTGTGCCGGTACCGGCACCGTCGGCAACTGGACGCCCCGGCAGTGGCGCAGCGAGATCGACCAGGCCAAGTCCTTCGTCAAGGAGTGGCGCACCAACACGGGCTGGACCGACCTGCCCGCGCTGCCCTTCGACTACGACAAGGAACTCGTCGGCGGCCGCACGCCCTGCCTGCTCGGCCAGGACAACCTGCTGCCCACCGCCCGCGAACTCGGCTGGCGCTACGACGCCTCCTCGCCCGGCGGCCGTCAGGTCTGGCCGCAGAAGCGGGAGGGGATGTGGGACCTTCCCCTGCAGGCGGTACCTTTCCCCGGCCGCCGGTTCGAGGTCCTGTCGATGGACTACAACATGCTCGCCAACCAGTCCGTCAACTCCACCAACGCGCCCTCCTACAACTACCCGGCCTGGCGCGAGCAGTCCGCCGGCGCCTACATCGGGGGGTTCAAGCGGGCGTACGAGACGAACCGGGCCCCCTTCTTCGTCGGCAACCACTTCGAGCACTGGAACGGCGGCATCTACATGGACGCCGTCGAGGAGGCCCTGAAGCACATCGCGCGGGAGAAGGAGAAGGGCGAGGACGTACGCCTGGTCTCCTTCCGGCAGTTCGTCGACTGGATGGACGTGCAGAAGCCCGACGTGCTCGCCAAGCTGCGTACGCTCGACGTCGGGCAGCAGCCGGTCGGTGGCTGGAGCGAGTTCCTCAAGGACACCGCCTCGACCGCCTCGGAGACCGCCTCAGGGGCCTCCTCGAACGCTGCCTGAAATGCGGGTTTCCGCCCGCAAGGGGGGTGCGCAAGATCCCCAGAACGGGCATGCGAAACTTTTCACATGAGTGCCGCCAGCCGTAGTCGCACCCGTCGTCGTGCCGTCCTGCTCACCGCCGTCGCCGCGGCAGCCGCGCTGACCCTTTCCGCGTGCGGCTCCGGCGGTACGTCCGGCGGAGGCGGCGACACCAACTTCGTCACCGGCAACAAGGGCATCGACACCGTCGCGCAGGGCAAGCGGACCGCGGCTCCCGACCTCTCCGGCGCCACCATCGACGGCAAGCAGCTCGACGTCGCCGACTACAAGGGCAAGGTCGTCGTCCTCAACATCTGGGGCTCCTGGTGCGGGCCGTGCCGTGCGGAGGCCAAGTACTTCGCCAAGATCTCCAAGGAGTACGCGGGCAAGGGCGTCCAGTTCGTCGGTATCAACACCCGCGACGCCAGCACCGGACTCGCGCTCTCCTTCGAGAAGGACTTCGGCATCACCTACCCGAGCCTGTACGACCCCACGGGCAAGCTGATGCTCCGCTTCAAGAAGGGCACCCTCAACCCGCAGCTGATCCCCTCCACGCTCGTTCTCGACAAGGACGGCAAGATCGCCGCGCGGGCACTGCTGGCCCTCGGTGAGGAAAATCTGCTCAGCATGATCAAGCCCGTCCTCGCGGAGAAGTGACGTGAGCGCGCTGGTGACCCTCGCCGAGGCGACGGGCCGCAACGAGACCGTGTTCAGCGGGGCCCTGCTGGTCGCCCTGCCCATCGCCCTGCTCGGCGGACTCGTCTCCTTCTTCTCACCGTGTGTCCTGCCCCTCGTCCCCGGCTACCTCTCCTACGTCACCGGCGTCACCGGCACCGACCTGGCCGAGGCCCGGCGCGGCCGGATGGTCGCCGGCGCCTCGCTGTTCGTGCTCGGCTTCACCGCCGTGTTCGTGTCCGGCGGGGCCCTGTTCGGGTACTTCGGCGAGACGCTGCAGGAGCAGAAGGGCATCCTGTCCAAGGTGCTCGGCGTGCTCATGATCCTCATGGGCGTCTTCTTCATGGGCCTGATGCCCTGGCTCACCCAGCGCGAGTTCCGCTTCCACAGGAAGCCGACCGCCGGGCTGGTCGGCGCCCCGGTCCTCGGCGCCCTCTTCGGCATCGGCTGGGCGCCCTGCATCGGACCCACCCTCGCCTCCGTGCAGGCACTCTCCTTCAACCAGGCGAGCGCCGGCCGCGGGGCGATACTGACGGTCGCGTACTGCGTGGGCCTCGGCGTACCGTTCGTGCTCGCCGCGGTCGCCTTCCGCAAGGCGCTCGGTGCCTTCGGCTGGGTCAAGCGCCACTACGTCTGGGTGATGCGCCTGGGCGGCACCATGATGATCGTGACCGGTCTGCTGCTGCTGACCGGCGCGTGGGACCAGATCGTCTCCGAGATGCAGACCTGGTCCGACGGCTTCACTGTGGGGATCTGATCGATGAGCAAGACGACAACCGGCGCGCCGGCCGACGCGACCGCGGACGACCAGGACCTCGGCACCGCCGGATCCCAGCTGTCCACCGCGCCCAAAGAGGAGCTGCCCGACCTGCCCTCCCTGGGCGTCATCGGCTGGGCCCGCTGGTTCTGGCGGCAGCTCACCTCCATGCGGGTCGCGCTGCTGCTGCTCCTGCTGCTGTCGCTCGGCGCCATCCCCGGCTCGCTGATCCCGCAGTCCGGCACCGACGAGACGAAGGTCGCCGACTTCCGCAGCGCTAACCCCACCCTCGGCGACGTCTACGACAAGCTCGGCCTCTTCCACGTCTACAGCTCGGTGTGGTTCTCCGCGATCTACATCCTGCTGTTCGTCTCCCTCATCGGCTGCATCGTCCCGCGCACCTGGCAGTTCGTGGGCCAGCTGCGCGGCCGTCCGCCGGGTGCCCCCCGGCGCATGACCCGGCTGCCCGCCTACACCACCTGGCGCACCGGGGCCGAGCCCGAGCAGGTCCGCGAGGCCGCGCTCACCCTGCTGAAGAAGCGCCGCTTCCGCGCCCACCTCGCCGGGGACGCCGTCGCCGCCGAGAAGGGCTATCTGCGTGAGGTGGGCAACCTCGCCTTCCACATCGCCCTCATCGTGCTGCTCACCGCCTTCGCCTGGGGGCAGCTCTTCAAGATGGAGGGCAACAAGCTGGTCGTGGAGGGCGACGGGTTCTCCAACACCATCACGCAGTACGACGACTTCAAGTCCGGCAACCTCTTCAGCCAGGACGACCTGGACCCCTTCAGCTTCATCCTCGACGACTTCACGGGCACCTACGAGACGAGCGGCCCGAACAAGGGCACCCCGCGCACCTACCAGGCGACCCTCGACTACAGCGTCGGCGCCTACGGCAAGGACGAGAAGACCACCGTCAAGGTCAACGAGCCGCTGGAGATCGGCGACTCGAAGGTCTACCTCACCGCCCACGGCTACGCGCCCGTCATCACCGTCCGCGACGGCAAGGGCAACGTGGTCTACAGCCAGGCCGTCCCGCTCCTGCCGCTCGACTCCAACGTCACCTCCTCCGGTGCGATCAAGGTCATGGACGGTTACCGCAACGCCGAGGGCGAGAAGGAACAGCTCGGCTTCCAGGCCTTCTTCCTGCCCTCCTATGTGCCGGGCAACGAGGTGGCCTCGCAGTTCCCGGCGCTCACCAACCCGGTGCTGAACCTGGAGGCCTACCACGGTGACCTCGGCGTCGACGCGGGCATCCCGCAGAGCGTGTACCAGCTCGACAAGAGCCACCTGAAGGAGTTCAAGAACTCCAAGGGCGAGCAGCTCAGGGAGAACCTGAAGCCCGGCGAGACCATGAAGCTCCCGGGTGGCGCCGGCTCGGTCACCTACGAGGGCACCAAGGAGTGGGCCAACTTCCAGATCACCCGGCAGCCCGGCAGCGGCTGGGCGCTCGGTGGCGCGATCACCGCGATCTTCGGTCTGGCCGGCTCCCTGTTCATCCAGCGCCGCCGCGTGTGGGTGCGGGCCGTCAAGGGCGCCGACGGTGTCACCGTCGTCGAGATGGCCGGCCTCGGCCGCAGCGAGTCCGCCAAGGTGCCCGAGGAACTCGGCGACCTCGCCGGGGTCCTGTACGACCAGGCACCGGGCGCGCCCGAAGCAGAAGACTCCTCCGACGACACCCCCACCCCCGACCCCCAAGTCGTACCTGCCGAAAGGCCTGAGAAGTGACTCTCGCCGCCGCAACCGACCTCGCCGCCGCGACCAACGAAAGCCTCGCGAACCTCAGCAACACGCTGATCTACTCCGCGATGGCCGTCTACACCCTGGCCTTCTTCGCCTACATCACCGAATGGATCTTCGGCGGCCGCAGCAAGATCGGCCGCACCGCCGCCGCGCTCACCTCCCAAACGGAGGCGAAGGCACCGGAGGTCACCGTGCAGAAGGGCGGCTCGACCGCCGTGCTGGAGCGGCCGAAGGTGGTCGTGCGGGCCGCGGCCGGTGCGCGGGACGTGCCCGACGGGCCAGGCGCGCATGGTGGCGATGCGCAGGGTGACCTCTACGGGCGTATCGCGGTGTCCCTCACGGTGCTCGCGTTCCTCATCGAGCTGGGCGGGGTCGTCGCCCGCGCGGCCTCGGTGGAGCGGGCCCCCTGGGGCAACATGTACGAGTTCAACATCACCTTCTCGACGGTCGCCGTCGGCGTGTACCTCACGCTGCTCGCCCTCAAGAAGAACGTGCGCTGGCTCGGCCTGTTCCTGATCACGACGGTCCTCCTCGATCTCGGCATCGCCGTCACTGTCTTGTACACCGCCAGCGACCAGTTGGTTCCCGCCCTCCACTCGTACTGGCTGTACATCCACGTCTCGACCGCGATCCTGTGCGGCGCGGTCTTCTACGTGGGCGCCGTCAGCACGATCCTCTACCTGTTCAAGGACTCGTACGAGAACAAGCTGGCGAGCGGCGGCAAGCCCGGCCAGTTCGCCACCTCGTTCCTGGAGCGGCTGCCCGCCTCGGCGTCCCTGGACAAGTTCTCCTACCGCGTCAACGCGGCCGTCTTCCCGCTCTGGACGTTCACGATCATCGCGGGGGCCATCTGGGCGGGCGACGCCTGGGGCCGCTACTGGGGCTGGGACCCCAAGGAGACCTGGGCGTTCATCACCTGGGTCGCCTACGCCTGTTACCTGCACGCCCGCGCCACGGCCGGCTGGAAGGGCCGCAAGGCCGCCTACCTGGCGCTGATCGCGTTCGGCTGCTGGCTGTTCAACTACTACGGCGTCAACATCTTCGTGAGCGGCAAGCACTCCTACGCCGGGGTGTGACCGACTCCCTTACGGCGAAGGCCGGTTCCCTGTGACCTGCGTCACGGGAACCGGCCTTTTCGACGCGTACGCACGCTCCGTCTACAACCGTTCCGCCGCCGAGTCGCTGGGGCCTGCCTAGGACGGCGGCAGGCACTCCTTCGCCGGCGGCTTCCCCTCCGGCCAGGCGATCTTCACGAAGCGGTTGGTGCCCTGCGGGGTCACCTCCACCACCGGTACGGCCTTGTCGTACGGGTTGCCGTGCACGTCCAGGCAGATCCAGCCGCTCGCCCCGCTCACCTTCAGCGAGCCCTTGACCTGCGGCCACTGCAGGCCGACGTCGGCGAGCGGCGGGACCACCTTGCCGTCGGGGGTGGCCTCGCGGATGCCCTTGACGGCCAGCTGCATGGCGTCGTACGCGATGATCAGCTGGCCGTCCGACAGGGTGATCGGGCCGATCGGCCCGACCGGCTCGCGTTTGCCGCTCGCGAGCAGACCGTTCAGGACGCTCGCGCCCTGCGCCGACCCGCCCGTCTTCACCGGGTCCTTCGTCCAGGCGTCCGGGTGGGCGAGGGCGGTGTAGCGCACCGAGAGGTTGTGGGTGAGGGCGCTGCGGTCGAGGTCCTTGTCGCCGGTGAGGTAGGAGCCCTCGTCGCCGGTCAGCAGCGTGAATTTGCGGTCCTGGCAGCCGCGTCCGCCGAGCGCGTTGATGAACTGCCGCAGCTGGGTGTGGCGTCCGGCGAACAGGATCGTGTCGGTGTCCGGTGCCGTGTCGCACACGAGGTGGGTGATCTGGCGGAACGTGTTGGCGGTGGTGCCCTCCTTGCTGCGGTCGTCGGGCGGGGTGAAGGGCTGCGGCTCGTAGGGCGAGCCCTTGATGAGGTCGGCGAACGACTTCTGCAGCGTCGTCGTGTACGGGTCGCCCGGCTTGTCGTACACCAGCAGCGCGTTGCCCGCCGTCACCTTGGCGAAGGAGGCGAGCGCGCGGGCCTCGTCGGTGTTGGTGGGGGAGACCCGGGCCAGTCCGGGGAAGGGGTCGGTGCCGTCCTGACCGTTGGCGAGGTCGTCGGCGGTGATGGAGGAGCCGATCACCGGAATCCCGCGCCGCGTCAGCTCGGCGACGGCCTTCTTGTTGTTCTCGGTGCTCAGCCCGACCCCGGTCACCGCCCGCAGCCGGTCCGGCCCCTTGGTCATGCCCTCCAGCTGGTCGACCGTGTGCTCCCAGTGGGCGCCGGTCGCCCCGGGGTTGGCGAGCACCAGCCGGATCGCCGGGGTCTGCCCGGCCGACTTGTGGTTGGCCTGGTACTGCGCCAGATAGGCGCCCTGCAACTCGTGCAGCACGTCCCCGAGGTTGTCGGCGTCGGTCGCGGTGAAGGGCTCGAGCAGGGCGACCGTGACATAGCTGTCCGCCTTGAGCGACTCGTTCTCCCGGTGGATCGCCCTGACCGTCTCCCGGAGCTGGGGGCGGCCGAAGTAGTAGTCCGTCGCCGACACGCCCACGCACTCGTCGCTGCCCTCGGGCCGCACCACCCCGGCGGCGCAGGACCGGTCGTCGTGCGCGAGCACCCGGACACCGAGGACCAGGCCGGCCACCACCGCGGCGGCGACCAGCAGGGCGAGGTAGCGGCGCAGGGGGATCTCCCACACGCCCTCACGCAACCGTGTGCCGAAGCCCCTGCCCGAACCCCCGCCCGCACCGCTCCCCGCCATCACGCCTCCCCGTCCGCTTCGTCCTCGTCGTCCGGCACGCGCAACGCCCGCCCGGCGAGCGCGTCCTCGGGCCAGTCCCGCGAGGCCCGCCACAGGAGCGCGTTGCCCGCGGGGCGCAGGTTGGACAGCTGCTCCAGCTCGAACCGCAGCCGGTCGCACACCTTCGCGTCGGGCAGCGCGAGCGGGTCGGTCAGCTGCCACACGGCGTGCAGCAGCCGCCGTACCCGCAGGTGCAGTACGGCGTCCGCACCCTCCGGGACGACGTGCGCGGCGTCGGTGCGCCCGAGCGCGACCGCCGCCCGCCGGTCGTCCCGCCCGGCTCCGGCGAAGTCGTGGCCCTCGGCGTCGTGGGCGTGGAAGTAGGGCGCCGAGGCGATGAACCGCAGGGACCGCAGCCAGACGCGGATGTCCAGTACGGGGAAGGTGTCGCGCAGGTACGCCACCGCCGACTCGGCGTCACCGAGGGCGAGTTCGTGGTGCAGCCGGTAGCGGGCGCGGGCCGGATCGTCGTCGTCGGCCGAGTGCGCGTAGTACCGGATCAGCGTCTCGTGCGCCTGCCGCCACTGCCCGTGGTCCGGGTCCCGGTGGTGCAGCCGCAGCAACAGCAGGGTCCGTACGAAGGAGTCCCCGACGAACCTGCCCGGCACCTCCGGCAGCCCCTCCGCCACGAGCCGGGTCTCCAACGCCCGCACGTCCGCCGGGCCGAAGTCGTCCGGCAGGAGCGCCTCGGCGAGTGCGCAGGCCGAGGCGTGGTCGTGGGCGGCGGCCAGCACGGTCAGCTCGTCCAGCCGGTCGGCGGGCACCAGCCGGTCGAGGAGTTCGAGGTAGGTGGGCCGCCCGTCGCGGTCGTCGTCCAGCCGTACGTCCGCGGTCAGCAGCTCCCCGAGGGAGGCGGCACCCGGCAGGTTCTGCGCGGCGGAGTCGGCGAGCCGGACGATTCCCAGCGGGTTGCCGCCGGTCAGCCGGTGGGTGGCGTACGGCAGTCGGGGCGGCACCGGGGCCGCCGCGCAGGCGGCGCCCACCAGGTGCAGGGTGTCGTCCGGGCTGAGCGGCGGCAGCGCCACCAGCAGGGCCCGGGAGGACGGGGCCGCCGGGTCCGGCGTCCAGTCGCTGCGCCGCGCGACCTCCGCCAGGGTCCGCCGTACCGCGTTGCGCAGGACCGGGCGGTCGGTGCCGCGCAGGGCGCCGACGAACACGACCTGGTCGGCGATTCCCTCGGCACGGTCGCGCAGTATGGCGTCCGCGAGGCCGGGCCCGGGGGCTCGGTGCGCGTTGTCGATGAGCACGACCGGCCGCCCCAGCCGCTGCATCCGCGGCAGCATCCCCGCGTACGCGTCGGTCAGGTCGGCGAGCAGCGCCCGTACGAGATACCGCTCGGCGTGCTCCCGGGAGGTGCCGCCGGCCCGGAAGTGCCCGGACAGCAGGATCAGCCCGCGCCGGGCGTCGCGGCCCGCGTTCGGGTAGTCGCGCCACCAGGCGGAGGCCCGTTGCTGGCGCCGGTTGACGAAACTGTCGGAGAAGGACTCCAGGGTCGCCTCGATCGCCGACGCCACCAGCGGCCCGGTGCCGCTCACCGCCGCGACGACGTTGGCGGTGACCCGGCCCGCCATCCGCCCCGCGAACCCGGCGATCCACGACCCGCCCTCGTTCAGCAGCAGGATCCGCTCCACCTCGCGCCGGATCCGCTCGGAGTCGGCGTCGTCCCAGCCGCCCGCCGCGACCGCGACCAGCCCCGACATCAGCCGCGGGAACGTGATCCGCCCGGCCCCGGTCACCGGCTCGGCCAACTGCTCGGCCACGACCAGCAGCGCCTGCGACACCGGCGACCAGGCCTCAAGAGGCCGTCCGCCGGTCGGCCTCGCGAACTGGACGTCCTCGCAGTCGACCGACGCGACCGGCGTGTGCCCCCTGTACGCGTCCCGCAACTCGCCGAGCACCGCGCTCTTGCCGAGCCCGCGCCCGCCGGTCAGCAGCACGAAGGGCAGTTCCTTCGGATGCTCCACGGGAGTGGCCCGGTGCTGATGCGGACGCAGACCCACGAGCCGCGGAGCGAGACCTGCCGGATCGATGTCGAACAGCGCCCCGCGCCCGTGCAACGGTCTGCCCACCGCATCTCTCCCCCCAGAGACTCCAACCTCAGGGTAAAGAGAGGGAGTTGGTGCGGGCCAGACCCCGTGATGTCCGTTGTGTTACGAAACTCTCGATCGGTCAGTCCACGGTGATCGAGTCCAGCTTCGCCCGCAGGTACGTGTGCGAATCCACCGGCTCGTACGCCACCCGCCCCACCGGCGCCGGCAGCGACTCCACCAGGGTGCCCGGCGTGCACTCGCCGAAGTAGACGAGGGACATCAGCTCCTCGGCGGGCGCGTCGGCCGGCGGGGGCAGCACGCGGTGTCGTCCCGAACGCCAGCGGTCGCCGGTCCAACGGGCCAGCAGGTCACCGACGTTGATGGTGAAGGCATCCGGGTCGAAGGGCGCGTCCTCCCAGCCGACACCCCCGTCCGCAGGGTCCGTGTACACCTGCAGTCC
Organism: Streptomyces sp. NPDC058678; assembly: GCF_042714835.1. Taxonomy (NCBI): domain Bacteria; kingdom Bacillati; phylum Actinomycetota; class Actinomycetes; order Kitasatosporales; family Streptomycetaceae; genus Streptomyces; species Streptomyces sp. NPDC058678. The sequence continues at coordinate 42,279 of NZ_JBHXSG010000010.1, forward strand.
GCCCTTGCCGGCCTGCCGGTCGAGGATCGTCACCGTCCCGAAGTCGGTGTGCGGGCCGATGCGGAACTGGCCCGGCTGCGGCTCCCCGACGACCTCCGTCCCCGGATACCAGTTGATGTTGAAGCCGTAGGTCGGATGGTCCATGTGCTTCGAGAAGAAGTCGGCGTCGAGCCCGAGCGCCTCGCCGAGCAGGGAGAGCAGCTCCTTCTCCAGGCCGGCCATCCGCGCCAGGTACTCCTCGCAGAGCTCCCGGAGTTCCGGCACCTCCGCGGGCCAGACGTTGGGCGCCGCCCACTCCGCGTCGACCACGGGGTCCTCGAAGTGCTCGTGCGTCGCGAACGTCAGCGACTCCTTCAGGTCCGGCGGGGTCTGCGTACCCTCCGAATAGCCGTTGGCCTCCGCGCCCGGCCCGAGCCAGCCGCGCCCGCCGACCTTCGCCGCGTACGGCTGCTTCACGCCGACGGGCATCCGGAAGAACGCCCGCGCGGCCTCCCGGATCCCGGACCGCAGGGCCGGGTCCACGCCGTGCCCGGCGACCAGCAGGAATCCGGCGGTCTGGAGGGCCTCGTCGACGGTGCGGGCGATCTCGGCGCGGGTGTCCGGGTCGCCGGACAGCCAGGGGCGCAGATCGATCGTGGGAATGCGGGGCTCACTCACCGATGTCCTCGTTCCACAGTGCCGGGTTGTTCTTGATGAAGTCGCGCATCATCTCGACGCACTCGGCGTCGTCGAGGAGCACGATCTCCACGCCGTGCTCCGCCAGCCAGTCGTGGCCGCCGTGGAAGGTGGCCGCCTCGCCGACGACGACCCGTGAGATGCCGAACTGGCGGACCAGGCCGGAGCAGTACCAGCACGGGGAGAGGGTGGTCACCATCGTCGTACCGCGGTACGACCGCTGCCGTCCCGCGTTCCGGAAGGCGGCCGTCTCCGCGTGCGTCGAGGGGTCGTCGTCCTGGACGCGGCGGTTGTGGCCGCGGCCGAGGAGGGTGCCGTCGGTGCCGTAGAGGGCGGCGCCGATCGGGATGCCGCCCTCGGCGAGCCCGGCGCGGGCCTCCGCGACGGCGGTGGCGAGCCAGGTGCGGGCCGTCGCCTGATCCATAGGGTCCATGGCTTCACTCTCCTGTGGCGGAAACACGAGGGCAACGTGCGGAAAGTACTCTCCGGGCATCCCGCAGCCGGACGAACTGTCAGTGCCCTGGAGGTTCCCGTGCCCGCACTCACCCTCCGTGAAGTCCTGGAGCTGGACCCCGTCCGCGCCGCCGAGCCCGAGCTGCTGGCGGGTGAGGGCGCCCTGGACCGCCCGGTGCGCTGGGTGCACTCCAGCGAGGTGTACGAGGGCGCGAACTTCCTGGACGGCGGGGAGCTGCTGCTGACGAACGGCTTCGGGCTGATGGACGCGGACGAGGAGGTCCGGCGGCGGTACGTGCGCGAGCTGGCGGCCCGGGACGCGGCCGGGCTCGCGGTGGAGGTGGGGCGGTCGCTGCCGTCGATGCCGGCCGAGGTGACCGACGAGGCCCGCCGAGTGGGGCTGCCGCTGCTGGCCCTGCACCGGGTCGTGCCCTTCGTACGGATCACGGAGGCCGCCAACCGGGCGATCGTGGCGCGCGGACTGTCCGGGCGGTCGGTGGTACGGCCGTGGGGCGACGACCATACGGCGGCCCTGCTGGCTGACCTGGCCGACCGGGCGGCACTGAACCAGCCCGAGGTGGAGGCGCGGGCGGCGCTGGCGGGATTCCACCCGGGCCCGGGGGCGCGCCTGCTGGGGGTGTCCCTGCACGGCACGCGGGACGTGAGCACGGTGGACCGTGCGGTACGGCTGCTCGGCGGGGCGGGGGTGCTCCGGGCGGCGTTCCCGGGGGACGTGCTGGCGTTGCTGTCGCTGCCCGGCTCGCGGGCCGGCGACCCCGTACGGGCCGTCCAGGACGCCTTCCGCACGGCCGCCGAGCCCGGCCTGACCGTCGCGGTCGGGCACGCCGTCGCCGCCGGCGGAGGCTGGCTGCGCTGGAGCGACACGCTGCGTGCGGCTCGTACGACGCTGGAGCTGGCACTGACCGTGCCGGCCGCCGAACCGGGCGTACCGGACGGCGTGCTGGTCACGTCCTCGCGCGCCCTCGCCCTGGAACGGGAACTGACCCGGGGCGGTGTGGACGCCAACCGGGAGCGGCTCGCCGGACTGGTCCAGCACGCCCTGGGCCCGCTGCTGGCCTGGGAGGCGGCCCACCCCAGCGACCTCGTCCGCACCCTGGAGGTCCACCTCCGCCACGGCTGCTCGCCCACGCGCACGGCCGCGCTGCTCCACATCGGCCGGCAGTCCCTCTACCAGCGCCTGGAGCGGATCGAGTCCCTCCTCGGCCTGGAGATCGGCGACCCGGACCTGCTGGGTGAGCTGCTGACGGCGGCGTGTGCGCACCGGGTGGTGCGGGGGATGAGCCCGGCGGTGGCGGGCGGGCTGCGGACGGTGGCCTAGGGACTGTGCCGAGTTGAGATCACGGGTTTGGCTGTTTCGCTGTCCCGGCTGGGCCGGGACAGTGGACAGGCCGGCTGACCCGGGGTGATCTCACGGACGACGAGTGGGCTGTGCCGAACCGCTGCTGCCGCTGGGCGAACGCGGTCCCATTCCCGACCTCGGCCGGGTGGGCGTGAACTCCACCGTGGCCCGGGCCCACCGCCACGCCGCCGGGACGACGGTCGTTGCAGAGCTGCTCGAAGCCCTGGACTGCCGGGAGCTGACGGGAGTTGGGCGCTGCACGTGTGCGCAGCGCGCGGACAAGGTCTCCGCGGAGTTCTTCCTGATTGATCCACCTTTTCTCTCTCGTTTTGGAAAAGACCTCGGCATAACCGATGGAACTCGCTTTGCTTCATCATTGTCGGCGATGCGCAGACAAAATGACATAAAGAGAACAATCTTAACCCTTTCGGGTTGGTGCCCCGTGTGACGCTCTTTGGTGGGTCGTGGCAATCCCCTGGGTTGTTTTTGGAGATCGTTCCAGACCTTCACGGGTGTGCTCGCCGCCCCCTGTTACGTTCAGCGCCGCCCGCGGTCACAGCACCTTCACCAGCAGCGCACATCTTGCTCGGCAGGGCGCCGCGGGAGGCAGAACGCAGCACACAGCCCGGTCGATCTGACGGCCGGGAGGGGGAGGGGAACGATCCGATGAAGCGCATACCGGTGCGCGTGAAGGCTTCCGCAGCAGTGTTCGCCGCCACGGCGGCCCTGCTTGTCACCGCCTCGCCCGCCCATGCCGGGACGTTCAACGTCACGTCCAACTGCGATGTCCCGTGGGTCAGTTGCTCGAACGAGCCTGAGCTCTGGGAACTGTACAACTCGAAGGCCTACTCGGTCTCGGGCGGCAGCTACACCACGAGCTGGGCCGAGTTCTGGGGCGACGTCTACGACTACTACGGCACCAGCGAATACCAGGGCTCGACCCTGGAGACCTACCGTTACGCCTTCAACGGCAACGGCTCGGGCGCCGGACAGTACGTCAAGAACAACGCCGGTTCGGCACAGAACTGCTCCGAAGTGAACAACTACCGGGTGTACTACAACTCCGACTACGCCGGACACTCCCAGTACTTCGGTCACCGCGACGCATACGCCGACTGCACCTGGTACGACCTCGATTCCACGCTGAAGAACAACGAGGCCTCCCAGCACTTCGCCTGAGATCACCGCAGCTCGAAAGGTACGCGTCCGATGACCATCCGTAAGGCCGCCGCGTCGATAGCCGGCGCCGTCACCACCGCAGTCCTGGTCACCTCCTGTTCCGCCGGGGGATCCGGCTCCACGGGCAGCGATCCGCAGACCAAGGCGGTCGCCGACGCCGCGTCCAGCGTGGACAGGAGCACGTGGCCGCAGGCCACCCCCACCGCCGGTCTCGCCAAGGGGCTCTCGCTGCCCCTGGAGGCCTACATGGAGACTTACCAGGACACCGTCAGCATCGACAATGCCGAGCGGCACCTGGAAACCCAGTGCATGGCCGACTACGGCTTCGATGTCACCTTCCCGCCGGCCGGGCAGACCCCGCCGCCGAATGCTGACGATTCCAACATGCTTCGCCGCTACGGCATCACCGACCGTGCCATGGCCGAAAAGTACGGCTACGGACTGCCCGACAGCATTCAGCACCAAGAGGGCACCAAGATGCCCAAGCTGACCACGGCGCAGGTCGAAGTCCTCACCGGCCGCACCAGCATCCGTCACAGCCCCACCGGCCCGGCCCCCGAGCGGGCCCCCTCCACCTACCAGGGCAAACAGATCCACAAGGACGGCTGCGCCGGCTGGGCAGACGACCAACTCGGCACCCGCACCATGGACTTCTCGCTGGTCTCCCGGCTCGACGGAGACAGCCTCACACAGTCCCAGCAGACCCCCGCCGTGCAGAACGCCATCGCCGCCTGGTCGACGTGCATGAGCGGCAAGGGCTACACCGTCGACACCCCTTACCACGCCGACGCGATCGTCCCCCACACCGACGGCAGCCCCTCCAAGGCCGAAATCGCCGTCGCTCTCGCCGACATCGACTGCAAGAAGAGCAGCGACCTCGTCCGGATCTGGTTCACCGAGGACTCCAAGATCCAAAAGCAGCAGATCAAGGACCACCAGAGCGAACTCAACGCCCTGCGTACGCGCCGTACCAATGGTGTCAGCGCCGCGCAGAAGGCGCTGAAGGGCTGAGCGATGCCACGCCTGGGACGCGTCCTGGCCGGGGCCGCCGTAGCCGCCGCACTCGTCGGTGCAGTCGTCTACGGTGGCATCCGCCTCGCGGACAGCGCCAACCACGATCTCGCTGCCCCGCCGTCCACTCCAAGCCCGAGCAGCACCTGGCTGCCGGCGCCGTACGGCACACTCAGCCCCTCGCAGTACCACTACGGCGAAGCTGTCGCGCGGGCCGCGGGCAGGGACGTGGTCGCGTATGTGCCGCAGCATCATGCGCACGGCGTGCTGACCGTGCCCTTCACCATCACCAACCACGGCAGCGAGCCGTACGACTACGAGATCACGGTGACCCTCACAGGGGCGATCGATGCCGGGATACCTCAAAGCGCCGACCTCTCCAGTGACGGGATGCTGCCCCCGAACGCCACGATGAGCACGAAGATCAACTTCGAAAGCCGTGACGACGTTCCCGTCCAGGACATCGACGTCCGCATCAGCAACGTGGAGAAACGCCGGGTAGGTGACCACTCGTCATAGACGAGACGCGCCCGCCGCCCCGCGGGAATGCCCAGCTCCACACCCATCGGTGCCTCCGCCCAAGTGGCCGCCGCTTCCTTTCCTCGCGCTGCGCCCCCCACCACCCCCGATCCCAGGATGCTGCGTGCCTCCGGCACCTCGGACCTGAACCAACTCTTCTACCGGCCGCGAGTCCGTGAGACGTACAGCCACCTAGGAGGACCATGTTCCACCGCAGAAGACGCTCCCGGCGGCTCGGCAGGGCCGCTGTCAGGGGATGGCCGACGCTGGGTGTGTCAGGGGTGATGCTGCTCGCGGGTGCCCTCCTGGCGGGCAGCGTGTCCCCAGCGGCCGCCGCCGGCCGGGACGCGGCCGGCACGTCGTCCAAGCCGCTGTCGCTCTCGTCGTCGCCCAAGGACGCCGCGGGCCCCGCGGCCGATGTGATGGTCAACGGCTGGGGCGACGGGGCGGGTTACCACCTGGGCCTCGCCACCGGTGCCGACGGCTACACCTGGCGCGAGCTGGCGGTGCTGCGCCCGGCGGGCATCGACGACGCGTCATGGACCGGCTATCAGTGCGTGTCCGGTGACGGCAGGTACGCGGCCGTCGCGATCCTGCCCGCCGGTTCGGTGAACCTGGCCGCGGCCCGCGACCACGGCGCGTTCGCCTACACCGTGAACCTGCGCAGTGGTGCCGTGAAGCCGGTGGCGGCGGGCGTCGCTCTGAAGTACCACTCGCCGGGCTGCGGCCTCGGGGACACGGCCGAGTTCGTTGTCGACCCGGGCGAGAACCAGCGCCGTACGCAGGTGCTGACGGCCGACATGCCGTCGGGGAAGGTGCGGCACAGCGTGACCGTCGACGGACAGGTCACGAGCGTCGTGCCCACCGCGGACGGGCCGGTCGGTGTGCAGGGCGGTTCCTTGGTGCGGCTGCCCTCCGCGAGCAGGGGCACGGCGATCGCTCGGCCCACCCGGTTGGCCGCGGTCGACGGAATGGCGTACGACCTGCGCCCAGCGGCCGGCGGCGGCGTCGACTTCGCGGTGCAGCGCGGCACCGGCAAGTCGTCACTGATCCTTCGTGAGCGGTCCGGGAAACTGTCCGAGCTGGGCGAAGGCAAGCACGCCGAACTGCGGCTGCTCCAGGGCCGCTCCGGGCACGCACTCGCGATCGGCGCGACCAGGACCGCCGTCAACTCCGGTGTCCGCAAGGTCGCCACGCACGCGCTGCCCAACGGCGCCACCGGCGTCGTGGGTGCCTCGCTGGACGGCGGGGCCGTGATGGGCCTGGGGAGCAAGACCCAGCAGTCCGCGCCACTGATCCTGGCGACCCGGAGCGGGAAGCTCCTGAAGAGGTCCGCGCCGGGGACGTCCCGGCGGCCTTCGACCGCACTGCCCAAGTCGGCACCGGCGGCGAGCGCCGGCTCGTCCGTCACCTCGTCCGCGTACCGCACCGGCCCGACGGCACCGGGGCCCACGACGGCGACCGCGGCCGTCGCCTCCGCCGAGAGCGCCTCGGCCACCACCACGTCGGCCCGGTACGCCACGGCCACCTCGGCCACGGAGACCAGCGCCACCGGCCCGGTGGCGAACGCGACCACCGCCGCCGCCACGGCTCCGAAGTGTTCCGTCGGGCGCAACGAGGAGAACCGTCAGGTCATGCAGCCGGGCACCGCCCAGGTGACCTGGGCCGTGCAGATGGCCGAGCAGGGGCTGCTCACGGGCTCCGCGTACCAGCGCCCCTCGAACTACGCGAACCTGGGCCTGGCCGCCTACTCGCCCAATGACGACTTCTCCCGGGTCTCGCTGGAACACCCGTCGAGTGACACCTGGAACACGGTGCCCCGGTCGGTGTACCAGGCCATCGTGGCGCAGGAGAGCAACTACAGCCAGGCGTCCTGGCACTCGCTGCCCGGCATCCCCGGCAACCCGCTGATCGCCGACTACTACGGGGCCGGCGGGTCCATCAGCACGATGGACTACTCCAAGGCCGACTGCGGCTACGGCCTGGGCCAGGTGACCTCGGGCATGGCCAACGGCGACACCACGTACTCGACGCACGGCCAGTGGAAGATCGCCGTGGACTACCAGGAGAACGTCTCGGCCGGTCTGCAGATCCTGGAGCGCACCTGGAACCAGCTCTACGACGCCGGTATCACCGTCAACGGCGGCGACCCGAAGTATCTGGAGAACTGGTACTTCGCCGCGTGGGCGTACAACTCCGGCATCCAGCCGACCGCCGCGTTCGGCAACACCACCGGCTGCACTCCCGGCCCCAACTGCACCGGCCCGGACGGCACCTGGGGTCTTGGGTGGGCCAACAACCCGCGCAACCCCGACTATCCGCCCACCCGCGCCCCGTATCTGCGCGACTCGTACTCGGACGCCTCGCACCCGGCGAGCTGGCCGTACCAGGAACGCATCATGGGCTGGATGGGCCAGCCGATCCTGCGGTTCGACGAGCCGGCGTACACCAAGCCGGACTACCACGGCGGCAAGAGCTGGCTGCAGATCCCGCCGGTCGACGCCTTCTGCACCAGTGCCAACCAGTGCGACCCGACGGGCAACCAGGACTCCGACTACTGCTCGCTGTCGGACAGCGAGTGCTGGTGGCACCAGCCCGTCACCTTCATCTCCGACTGCTCCACGACCTGCGCCACCAGCAGCTACACGGCAAGCGCCGGCTCGAGCGAGCCCGCGGTGGTCAAGCCCCACCCGCACCCGCCGTCCTGCTCGCTGGACACCACCCACGTGCACGACGAAGGCCACGGCTCGCCGATCATCGTGGACGAGTCACAGAGCCAGCCACCGCTGAACCTGGTCGGCTGCGGATCGTCCAACTGGTCACAGGGCGGCACCTTCAGCTACTCACCCGGCACCAACAGCGCCGGTGACCCGATCGGCTCGCTCGACACGCACCAGCTCGGCGTCGGCTTCGGCGGCCACATCCTGTTCACGCACACCGAGGACGGCTCCGATCCGGACGAGATCAACACCGGTACCTGGACGCCGAGCCTGCCGAAGCTGCAGTACTACAAGATCAAGCTGCACTTCCCGTCCACCGCGGCCAGTGCCACCAACGTCGTCTACACCATCAATCCCGGTGGCGGCGCCAGCCCTTGGAAGATCCGGGTGAACCAGGACTGGGGCTCCGAGGAATGGGTCACCATCGGCACCTTCGCCATGGAGAACGGCGCCACCGTCAAACTCACCAACAAGAGCGACATCACAGGCTCCGGCAACATCAACTACGCGGACTACGACGTCGCGTACGACTCGGTCGCCTTCATCCCCGAGGGCGGCACACCGGGCCAGCCGATCGGCGGTCCGCCCGGCGTCAAGGACGCCCCCAAGGGCAGCAACCCGGCCTGGGTGCAGTGCGGTTGCGTCCGACGCACCGCGGGCGACCCGGTCGACACCAGCACCGGCTACTTCGGGGAGACCTTCACGGACCTGTCGACGCCCGGCCGCGGCATGCCGCTGGACTTCACACGGACCTACGCCTCGGCGCTGGCCAGCCCCGACGGCCCGAACGCCACGCTCGCCGAGAACGGCCCCTTCGGCTGGGGCTGGACCTACTCGTACAACCTCAGCGCGGCCACCGACAGCACCAGCGGTGATGTCACCATCAAGCAGGAGGACGGCTCCCAGGTCACCTTCACCGACGCCTCCGGCACATACACCCCGAGCGCCCCGCGCTACGACGCGACGCTGACCAAGTCCGGCTCCGACTACACGTTCACCCGCAAGTCCAAGGAGATCTTCACCTTCGACACCGCGACCGGCCACCTGGTCTCGGAGACGGATCTCATCGGCAGCAAGGCCACTCCGCCGTACACCACGACCCTGGCCTACGACGGCGACGGGAACCTGCACACCATCACCGACCCGGGCGGCCGCGTCTACACGCTGACCTGGACCGGCAGCCACATCACCGCCCTGACCGACACGGCCGGCCGCAAGGTCACCTACAGCTACGACACGGACGGCGACCTCACCGACGTCTACGGCGTCGGCACCACCCGCTCGCCGAGTCTTCAGGACGACGACCACTACCAGTACACCTACTACACGTCGTCACACCTGATGAAGACGATGCGCAAGCCGGTCCAGTACGGCAGCGGCGCCTCGCCGACCCCGGTGACGTCCATGACGTACGACTCCTCCGAACGTGTGCTGTCCCAGACCGACGCGACGGGCAAGGCCACCACCTTCGCCTACGGTCCGAACCTGGACACGGGCCTGACCGAGGGGCAGACCCTGGTCACCGACCCGTCCGGCAACAAGACCCTGGACACCTACGCCGACGGCATGCTCCAGTCCGAGACCCGCGGCTACGGCACGCAGGACGCCGGAACCTGGTCCTACACCTACGACCCGATCAGCCTCGGCATCACCTCCATCAGCGACCCCGACGGCAACCTGCAGACCTTCGCCTACGACGACCACGGCAACGAGATCTCGGACAGTGACGCCCGCGGCTTCACCACCACCCACGTCTACGACGACAACGACAACCTGATCACCACCGTCGACCCGTCCGGCCTGCGCACCGACTACACCTACGACGAGGCCGACCACATCGCCGCCTCCGGCAGCGGATTCGGACTGCTCACCAGCACCACGCAGCAGCCCGCCGACGGCAGCGCGACGGCACGCACCACCGCCACCTACTACGACGACACCGCCCACCCGGGCGACGCCAACCGCACCGTCGACGCCCGCGGCAACACCACCAGGGCGACCTACGACGACGCCGGCGACGTCACCAGCAGCACCGACCCGGAAGGTGACAAGACCCAGTACGGCTATGACACCGACCGGGGCCTGCTGACCTCCCAGATCTCCCCGGCCGGCACCGCCGCGGGCACCACACCCGGCTGCACTCCCCCCGCCAAGGGCTGCACCACCTACGTCTACGACGCGTGGGGCAACCGCACCAGGACGACCGATCCGCTCGGACACACGACCGAGGCGACCTACGACGCCAACGGCAACCAGACCTCCACCACGGACGCCAACGACAAGAAGACCGTCTACGGCTACGACGCCGCCGACCGGAACACCACCGTCACCCGGCCCGACAGCACTGTCCTGAGAACCGCCTACAACGACGACGGCACCATCGCGAAGACCACCGACGCGGCCGGCGCCGCCACCTCGTACGGCTACGACGCCCAAGGCCGTCGCACCAGCCGGACCGACCCGGATCAGCAGACCACCACGTCGAAGTACGACGCGGCCGGGAACCTGACGACGGTCACCGATCCTCAGGACCGCACCACCACCTACACCTACGACCCGGCCGACAACGTCACCGGCATCGACTACTCCGACCCCGGCACCCCCGACGTCACCGCCATCGACTACGACCCCGCGGGTCACCGCACCCTGATGGCCGACGGCACCGGCACCAGCACGTGGACCTACGACGCTTTCGGCGACCTGACCGCCCAGACCGACGGCGCGGGCAACAGTGTCGGCTACGGCTACGACGCCGGAGGCAACACCACATCCCTCACCTACCCGGGCTCGACCGGGCACACGGTCACCCGCACCTACGACAAAGCCGACCGGCTCACCGGCGTCCAGGACGGGAACGGCAGGACCACGACCTTCGGCTACACCGCCGACAGCGCGTGGAACTCCACCACGTACCCCAACGGCACCACTGCGACGACCGGCTACGACGACGCCGGACGGGCGAAATCCGACACCCTCACCAAGGGCACGACCACACTCGCCTCGCTCACGTACACCCGTGACGACGCGGGCCAGCTCAACGGGCAGACCCCCGCCGGGGTCCCCGGCAACGCGCAGGCGTACGAGTACACGGACCGCGAACAGCTGAAGTCGGCGACCGCCGGCTCAAGCGTCACGTCGTTCGCCTACGACGACGCCGGCAACCCGGTGCAGGTCGGCACCAGCGGGCAGGCGTTCGACGCTGCGAACCGGCTGTGCTGGTCCACCACCGGCACCATGCCCACCGACGCGGACTGCGCCACCACACCCAGTGGCGCCACCACCTACACCTACGACGACCAGGGCAACCGCACCCGAACCACGGACGCGAGCAGCACCACCACCTACACCTACGACCAGGCCGACCGGCTCAGCACAGCGAGCTCCGCTTCGGACAACGCCACCTACACCTACGACGGTGACGGCCTGCGCGCCACCAAGACAACTGACGGCACCACGGCGTCCTTCACCTGGGAGGCGGGGGATGCCCCCAACCTGCTCTCCGACGGTACCGACGACTACGTCTACGGACCCGCCGGCACACCCGTCGAGCAGATCGCCTCTGGCGGCACCCAGTGGTACTTCCACGACCAGCTGGGCTCCACCCGGGCACTCACCGACAGTAGCGGTGCAGTCGACTGCACCTACGACTACACCCCGTACGGAGCGGTCCTCGGCCACACCGGAACCGCCGCGACCCCCCTGCAGTACACCGGCCAGTACACGGACACGGAGACCGGACTCGTCTACCTCCGCGCACGCTACTACGACCCGGCCACGGCCCAGTTCCTCACCGTGGACCCGGCGATCGAGAGCACCCTGGAGGCATACACCTACGTCGTCGGCAACCCGCTCAACCTGATCGACCCCACCGGCCTGTGCTGGTCCGGCTTCGGCGCGGTGTGCAAAGCGGCCTCGGCGACGGATCATTTCATCCACAAGCACGCTGCCGTCATCTCGCACGTCAACGCGATCGCGACCGTGGTCACCGCGGTGGCCGGAACCGTCGGAGCGGCCTGCACCATCCTCAGCGCAGGCGTCTGCGCACCGATCGCCGCCGCCGTGTTCTGGACGGCGCTGACGGTGACCACGGTCACCCAGGCCGCGCTCACCGTGGACAAGTGCCACTACGGTTCGGGGTGGGACTGCACCGAGTCCTCGCTCTACCTCGGAGCCGACCTGGCGACGGTGGGCGGCACAAGCTGGGCGACGGGGAAGCTCCCGGGAATGCGCTCCGCGCCCATCGACCCGCTGATCAGCAACCTGCGGAAGATCTGCGGGGGGTGAGCATGCGAGAGAGTGAGGAAGGCTCGTTGTCACCGAGGGAGCGCCTTGAACCGGACCTGGTCGTCCGGCCCGCCCTGCGATTCGGCCTGCTGCTGGTCGTACCCGGCCTGCTGCTCGTGCTGCCCAGGGTGGCTTTCAGTCACAGTCTCGAAGGCCGGTTGCTGTGGGGCGGCCTGACTGCCGCGATGCTTGCGGTACCGCTGCTGACCCGGCTCATGCAGATCAGGCTGGACCAGGAGGGCGTTGCCGTGCGCTTCCGCGGCCGTACGTCGCGGATCCCCTGGACCGAGCTCGCCTCGGTCTCGGTCACCGCCCGCAGCACAGGACAGTCGAGGAGCGCCGGCCTGCTCGTGCTGGAAGGCAACAAGGGGCAGCGGACGGAGATGCCGCTGCTGCTGGTCCGCCTGTCCGACCGGCAACGGCTGCTGTCCGCCCTGGAGCAACGGACGGCACCGGGCACGCTCCGCAGGGACCTGTAGCGGAGCCGCGGGAGCGCAGGGAGCGGAGGTAGGTGCGTCACCTCCGCTCCCTCGGAGGCGCAGCGGCATGCGACGCCGTAGACGTCTGGGAGACGATCCGCCCTAGCGCAGGGTGACTTCGCTCGTCCCGTTGTACGGCGCCATGCACAGGACCGTCTTCGGGGTGCGCAGGATGTCGTCCTCCGCGAAGAGCCGCCGTGCCGTGTCGAAGGGCACGGCGTCGCAGGCGACCAGGGAGACGCGGTCGTACAGGGCGCGGGAGGTTTCCGACAGGGGCCGGCCCGGCTGCCCGTCCTCGCCCTCTCCCCAGACGTCCCACAGCAGTGTCTCCACCTTGTTCAGGGCCGCGAGGTCGAGCCGGATGTTGCCGGCCACGAACCGCTCCCCGTGGAGCGGGCCCTCCTGCGGCGGATGCAGCCCGAAGGTGTCCGGGTCGGCCCCGCGCTCGCGGATGGCCCGCCACGCCTCGCCCGCGACCAGGAAGCGCTCGCGCGGTACGTCCATCGGGTCGAAGTCGACGTTCAGGTCGTCGAGGAGCGCGGGATCGGCGAGCTGCGCGTCGGCGAGGAGCCAGGTGCCGCGCTTCTCGTCCCAGTACTCGGTGACGACGTGGTCGCAGTGGAAGCCGTCGGCACGGAAGTAGTCGGCGAATCCCGACCGCAGGCGGGCCGGGGCGCCCCGGTGGCGCAGGAACGAGCAGTGCAGCAGCGTGAAGTCGCGGCAGACGCCGACGAACCGGTCGCGGGGCGGGCGCCGCTGGGCGAGCGGGGCGTCGTCGCGTTCGACGACGATGCGCAGGATGTCGTCGACGTAGCGCGTCTCGGCGTCGTTGTGGAGACGATCCTGCGAGATGGCGTACCCGAAGGCCTCGCCCTCGACGCGGTGGATCATCAAGTCCCGTACCACGCGGACCAGTTCGGCGGGGTCGTCCGGCAGGCCGGCGTAGTGGTGAGCGAGGGCGCCGGGGTCGGAGAAGTCGCTCTGCGCGGCGTAGAAGGCGAGGGTGTCCGGGTTCTCGGGCATAGCCGGAACCGTGTCAAAATTCCCGGCGAAATGTCCAGGAGTCCGGGCAGGTAACCTGTGCCGATCACCGCCGTGTGTGCGGCAGTTGGGCCCCCTTGGAGGAACGTTCATGGTTGCTGCTCCGGTTCTGGAGGAGCTGCGCGAGGTCTGCCAGCCGCAGGCCAAGCTGGCGAGCCGCAACGGCGAGCACTGGGCGGGCCGGCTGTACATGCGGCGCCTCTCGCTGCGGTTCACCCGGCAGCTGGTGCGCACGCCGGTCACCCCCGACCAGCTGACCTGGACGATGGTGGTGTGCGGGGTCGCGTCCGGGGCCGCGCTGATGATCCCGGGCCTGACGGGAGCTGTCCTGGCCGTCATCCTGATGCAGTTGTTCCTGCTCTTCGACTGCGTGGACGGCGAAGTCGCCCGCTGGAAGGGCCAGAACAGCGCGTCCGGCATCTACGTCGACCGGCTCGGCGCCTACCTGGCCGACGCGGCCCTGCTGGCGGGCGCGGGCTACCGGGCCGCCGAGTCCGGTGTCGGCGGATGGCTGTCGATCGGCATCGCCACCGCCCTGGGCGTCGTGCTGCTGAAGGCCTCCACCGACCTCGTGGACGTGGCACGCGCCCGGCGCGGGCTGGGGGTCGTCGACGACGAGTCGACCCGGCCGCGCTCCCAGGGCGTGGCGACGGTGCGCCGCCTCGCCGCCGCCTTCAAGATCCACCGCGTGACCAACGGCATCGAGGCGTCTCTGGTCCTGCTCGTCGCGGCCGTCGCCGACCAGATGACCGGCGGTATCGAGCCGACCCGCTGGGCGCTGGGCGCGCTCGCCGTGATCACGTGGGTGATGGTTCCGGCCCACCTGCTGTCGATCCTGTCGTCGTCGCGGCTGCGCTGAGGCAGCCGTACCGGGGATTTCCGCGGGAACCGGTACGCGCAGGTCTTCGCGCCCTACCGTGAAAGGCATGGACGCAGAAGAGGACGAGCGCCTGGCCGCCATCACCCCGGAGATCTCCCGCCTCTCCATCGACCTCCTGCGCAGGGCGGCCGGCACCTACCCCGCGGAACGCCTCGCCAAAGAGGCCCTGGAGTACGCCGACGAGATCTTCGACCAGTACGGCACCGACGGCCTCCGCCTCCTCGTCATGAGCCTCACCGGCTGGGCGGCCGTCCAGCTGGAGGTCAACGCCCACGAGTCGGGGCGGTCTTTGCAGTCCCTCCTGGACGACATGATGCTCACCTGGCTGGAGACGGAGACGGAGACGGAGACGGAACCGCGGCCGGGGGCGGACGACGAGGATGAAGACGAGGATGAGGCGAAGTAGGAGGAGGGTGGGGCGCTCGTCCGGTTCGGCTCACGGGCGTTCGAACACCGCGTAGTCGGCGAAGCTCCTCCGGTAGCGGGTGTGCCGGGTCTCCTGGGTGTGCCTGCGTTGCCACTCCTCCACCTCGCCGGGGTCCTGGCGGGGCCCGGACGCCGCGCCGCAGTCGGTCTCGTCGCCCGAGACGCAGTGCGCCTCGTACTCCGGCTGCGCCGACGCGTCCTGCACGATCGTGTAGGGCACGTACCGGAAGAGCCGGCGCCCGGCCGTTGCCCCGCCGTGTTCACGGCGTCGGTGCTGCCGCAGCAGCACGTTCGCGTCCGTCTCCGCACTGCCGTCGAACGCGGCCCGAGCCTCCTCCCGCCGGGTCGCCAGCTCTTCGCACGTCGCGCAACCGGGGAGCGGGACGGGGGGCCGATCCACATCGGCCTCCAGCAGAGGCGTGGTCGCGAACCCCTCCCTGGAGCGGTCGTTGGCCGCCCGTACGCCCGCGCTCAGCCGTTCCTCCCTGGTCGCCGCCCGGATCCGCGCCGGGTCCGCCTGCCACTCCCGCCCGCCGCCGACCGGACGCAGCATCGCGTACGGGCCCGTCCTGTCCTGGTACTCGCCCACCTTGCGCGTCCGCGGGTCGTAGACGAGCGTTCCCGGTTCCCACCGCTCAGACATGTGCAACTCCCGACACCTTCCGTAACTCTGGGTGTATCGAGCGTCACTCAGGGGAACGGTCCGCATCAACGCCTGGCGCGTGCCAGTGGTCCACTGTCACGGAGGGGGAGGCAGCCGTGAGCCGACGCAACGCCGATGCGGGATCCGGGCTCAGCACGAGTACGGCCGCCGTGTTCGGCGAGGTCCTCAAGCACTTCCGCGAGGCGGCGCTGCTCACGCAGGAAGGGCTGGCCCGGGAGATCCCCTGCGACCGGTCGCATGTGGCGCGGGTCGAGGCGGGGACGCGGGTCCCGCAGGACACGTTCGCGAAGAAGTGCGACGAACTGCTGGGCACGGGCGGGGTGTTGCTGCGGTTGTGGGGGCGGATCGACTGGTATCCGCAGGTGGAGCATCCGGACTGGTTCCGGCGCCGGGCTGAGATGGATGCGGTGGCCATAGGGCTGAGGGAGTATCAAGAGCGCGTCGTTCCGGGCCTGTTGCAGACGGAGGACTACGCGCGGGCCCTGTTTCGCGCCTCGTGAGCGGCGAGGAGTTGGAGGAACGTGTCCGGGCCCGGCTGAGCCGTCAGCGGCGCTTCCTGGCCGACGGCGGGCCGTTCTACGCTGCCGTTCTCGATGAGAGTTGTCTGCGCAACGTGGTGGGCGGCGCGGCCATCATGCGGGACCAGTGCGCGCACCTGCTCGACGTCGGTCGGCATCCCAATATCCACATCCAGGTTGCTCCGGCCGACCGCATCGGGCTCTTCCGGCCCAGCGGCTCCATGTCACTGATCAGGCTGCCCGACGGGCACGAGTGGGTCTACTCGGAATCGCTGGATCGTGGCCATTTCAGCGACGATCCAGCCGTCTATGCGCGACACAGCCAGACCTATGATGTGCTCAGGGCGGACTCTCCGTCAGCCCTCGAGTCCACCGCTTTGATCAGCGACGTGATGGAGAGGTACCAGCATCATGAACAGCCACGATCTCAGCGCGGCGACCTGGGTGAAGAGCAGCCACAGCGACGCCAACGGCGGCAACTGCATCGAAGTAGCCCCCGAGTTCTCTACCGTCGTCCCCGTCCGCGACAGCAAGACCCCTGACGGCCCCGTCCTGCTCGTCAGCCACGCCGCCTGGTCCGCGTTCACGTCCGCTCTGCGCTGACCGGCGGGGCCGGTCGTCAGAGCCGGAATTTCATGCCGCGCCAGGTCCATCCGGCACCGAGGACCGCGTTCCGCAGGGGGGTCTTCATCTCCGAGGGGTCGAATCGGAAGACCTCCTTCCTGTGTCGTCGGCCGTCGGGGCCACGCTCGAACTCCCAGAACCGGGTCACCGCGGTCACCTGCCCGCGGCCGTACTCCCGTTCCCGCCTGTCCCACTTCTCGTCGATGCTCCGCACCTCGTGGTCGGCGTGGATCAGACGCATCCGGGTTCGCAGCGTCACGCGCAGCCTGGGGACCTCCCACACCGCCACCAGGTCGGCACGTTCGGAGGGGAGGGCCTTGCGGACGACGTACGGAACGTCCGGGCTGTCGACCGCGAGCAGCGCGGCCTCGACCTGCGGGCCGGGAAGGGGCCCGACCCCACTGTCGGGATGGTGGGCGGTGCTGGTCAGCTTGCCGAAGAGGCCCATCGGGTCAACCTAGGGGGGAGTACCGGCACCTACAAGCCGCATTCTCCTAGGCCCCGACCTTCAGCAGCAGCTTCCCCGTGCTGGCCCGCGTGCCCATCAGCCGGTGTGCCTCCGCCGCCTCCGCCAGCGCGAACTCCGCCGTCACCGGCAGGGACACCGTGCCGTCGGCCACCGTGGTGAAGGCACGTTCGGCCAGGGCCCGCAGCTGTGCCGGGGCCGTCTTCGCCAGCGTCAGGATGGAGAAGCCGCCCACCGAGACGCCGTACGGATACAGCTCCGGCTGGCCCACCTGCCACGGCTCGGCCGAGCTCGCGTTGCCGAAGGAGACCAGTCGGCCGAAGACGGCGAGGGAGGCCAGGCTGCCGTGGAACGTCTCGCCGCCCACCGGGTCCAGGGCCAGGTCGACGCCCCGGCCGCCGGTCGCCTCCCGTACCGCCTTCTCGAAGTCGCCGACGAAGACCTCGTCGTAGCCGTGGTCGCGGGCGTAGGCCGCCTTCGGCTCGGTCGACACCACGCCGTACACCGCCCCGGCGCCCGCCGCCTTCGCCAACTGTCCGACCACGGTGCCGATTCCGCCTGCCGCGCCCTGCACCAGGACGCTCTCGCCGGGCTGCAGCCGGCCCACCGTGTGGACGAGGGCGTACGCCGTCGGCAGCACCGTGGGGAGGGTCGCGGCCGTGCGCAGGTCCATGCCCTTCGGCAGTGGGAAGACCGTCGCCGCCTGCGCCACGGCCACTTCCGCGTAGGCGCCGCCGTCCGTCAGGGCGGTCACCTCCTGGCCCACGGAGAGCCCGGCGACTCCCTCGCCGAGCGACCGCACCCGCCCGGAGACCTCCAGGCCGGGGCGGAAGGGGAGGGCGGGCACCCGGTAGCCGTCCGAACGGGCCTTCAGGTCCGCGAAGTTCACCCCCGCGTACGCCACGTCGATGCTCACCCGGCCGGGGCCCGGCTCGGGCACCGCCGCCTCCACCGTCTTCAGGACCTCGGGGCCGCCGTACTCCTGGATCTCGATCGCGCGCATGCCGGACTCCCCGCTCGACTGTTCAATCAAAAGCGAACACTCGTGAGTGTATGGTTTCTATCGAACACTCGGCAAGCCGTCAGTCGTCAGCCAGGAGGCAGGGCAGCGTGGCCACCACCAGCCATCGGGCCGCCCCCGAACACACCCACCCGGACGACGTCCCGGTCCTCACCGCGCTGGCCGCGCTCGCCGATCCCGTACGCATCGCCCTGGTGAGGGAGCTGGCCGGGTCGGACGAGTGGTCGCGCAGTTGCGGCAGCTTCGACGTACCCGTCGGCAAGGCGGCCCTCAGCCATCACTTCTCGGTGCTGCGCGCGGCCGGGCTCGTGGAGCAGCGGGACGTGGGGCCCAGGCGGGTCAACAGGCTGCGGCGGGAGGAGTTCGAGGCCCGGTTCCCGGGGCTGCTGGAACTCGTCCTGCGCGATAACGCCTGAACCCGGCAACGGGCGCCGGTCAGCGCGCCGCCCGCCGCAGTACCGCGTACAGCCCCGCGCTCACCGCGAACCCGACCAGGCACGTGATGTCACCGAAGGACGGCCACCGCTCCGGCACCCACCCCACGTACTTCTCCTGGTTGGAGAAGACCGGCACCGACACCGCGATGCCGACCAACAGGGCGGTTATTCCCGGCCAGTTGGCGAAGGTCCGGTCGCCGAGCCGGGCCGACAGCCGCTCGACCGGCGTCCGCGCCTGCAGCCACCGCTCCACCAGCACGACCCCGAGCCACGGCCCCACCCAGTAGGCGATCACCAGCAGGAACGCCTCGTACGCGTGCCCCGCGTCCGCGAGTGACGCCCACGCCGCCGCCGTACCGGCGACACCGCACAGGACGACGATGGCGCTGCGGCCCAGCCACGGGGGGAGCTTGAGGCCCAGGGAGGTGATGGACATGGCGGAGGAGTAGACGTTCAGGGCGTTCGCGGAGACCGCGCCGAGGATGATGGCGAGCAGGGCGAGGTCGCCGAGCCAGCCCGGGAGGTGGCCCGTGAAGGCGGCCGTGGGGGTGGCGCCCTCGGAGGCGACGATCGTCGCCGACGCCGCGCCGATCACCGACACCACCGCGACCGAGACGAACAGGCCGACGGCCGGGTAGAGGGCGGTCTTGAAGCGGTTCGCCGTACGGGGGAGATAGCGGGAGTAGTCCGAGGCGCCCGGGTTCCAGCCGGCCGTGTAGCCCCAGGCCGCGCTGAAGGCGAGGAGGAAGCCGCCGATGCCGCCACCGGCGCTCGCGCCGCCCAGGTCGGCCTCCTTGAAGGTCCAGACGCCGGCGAGCAGGAACACCACCGCCAGTGCCGGGAAGGCGTACTTCTCGAAGGCGTGGACGAAGTTGTGGCCGATGAAGCCGATCACGATCTCGGCGACCACCACCAGCAACAGGGAGGGCAGCGGACGCAGGCCCGTCAGCGTGTTCAGCGCGAAAGCGGCGCTCACACTGTTCACGGCGAACCAACCGACGCCCGCGACAAGTGCGTTCACACCCGCCGGCAGCAGATTGCCCCGGAACCCGAAGGAGAAGCGGCCGACCGCCATCTGCGGGACGCCGAAGCGCGGGCCGTCCAGGGACAGGATCCCGTGGGTCAGCGACCCCAGCGCCGTGCCCAGCAGCAGCGCCGCCGTGGCCTGCCAGAAGTTCAGCCCGAAGAAGAGCACCGAGATCACGCCGATGTACACGGTCGCGAACTCGATGTTCGGGGACGCCCACGTCCACAGCAACTGGAGCGGGCTGCCGTGGCGTTCGGCGTCTGGGATCGGTTCCGAGCCCGCCGTCTCGACGGCGATGACCCTGTCACCGTATTCGGGGGTGAGCGCGGTGCCGGTGGAGTCGGCGGGAGCAGTCGTCATGCGAGGTAAGTGTCCGGCTCCCGCCTGCCGCCGCCCAGGGGCGCATTGTCCGCTTCGGGCGGCTCACCGGCGTACACCTTGTCAGGTGCCGGTGTCACGCGGTGGCGGCCCTGGTGGCGTCAGGCGGTGGGGTCGTCGCCGCCGTCCTTCTTGTCCTGGTCCTTCTTGTCCTCGTCGTCGGGGGACTTCTCGTCCTTGAGGGACTTGAGGAACTCGGGATTGTCGTCGGGCGCCACCCACTGCTGCCTGCCGCCCCGGCTCCACGGCGAACCGGCGGAGCCCGCGGAGCCGGCCGCGCCGGCCGGGTGCCGGTTCTTGCCCGCGATGAGCCACGAGATGGAGCCGGCGAGCGGGAACACCAGGACGAGGATGGCCCAGAGCGGCTTGGGCATGTAGCGGACGTCCTGGTCCTTCGTGCTGATGCAGTCGATGAACGCGTACACGCTCAGCGCCAGTGGCACGAGGAACATCAGTACCCGGAGCATGGGGGCCTTCCAGTGGAACAGTCGTCGGGGCCGCGGGGACGGACCCCAGGTACCGGGCCAGGGTAGCGGCTCGGGGATACTTGACCCCATGGCTTACGACGATCTTCGTTCCCTGCTCAGGGCCCTGGAGCGCGAGGGTGACCTCAAGCGCGTCAAGGTCGAGGTGGACCCGTATCTGGAGGTAGGGGAGATCGTCGACCGGGTGCAGAAGTCCGGCGGCCCGGCGCTGCTCTTCGAGAACGTGAAGGGCTCCGCGATGCCCCTCGCGATGAACGTCTTCGGGACCGACCGGCGGCTGCTGAAGGCCCTGGGGCTGAAGTCGTACGGCGAGATCTCGGAGAAGATCGGCGGGCTGCTGCGGCCCGAGCTGCCGCACGGCTTCGTGGGCGTGCGGGAGGCCTTCGGGAAGCTCGGCGCGATGACGCACGTACCGCCGAAGAAGGTGAAGTCGGGGGACGCGCCCGTCCAGGAGGTCGTGCTCCAGGGTGACGACGTCGACCTCGACCAGCTGCCCGCCCTCTTCACCTGGCCGCAGGACGGCGGCTCCTTCTTCAACCTGGGGCTCACCCACACCAGGGACCCGGAGAGCGGGATCCGGAACCTGGGCCTGTACCGGCTCCAGCGCCACGACAAGCGCACCATCGGCATGCACTGGCAGATCCACAAGGACAGCCGGAACCACTACCAGGTCGCGGCGCGGCGGGGCGAGCGGCTGCCGGTCGCGATCGCCTTCGGGTGTCCGCCCGCCGTGACGTACGCCTCCACCGCGCCCCTCCCCGGTGACATCGACGAGTACCTCTTCGCCGGGTTCATCGCGGGCAAGCGGATCGAGATGGTCGACTGCAAGACGGTGCCGCTCCAGGTGCCGGCGCAGGCGGAGGTCGTGATCGAGGGCTGGCTGGAGCCGGGGGAGATGCTCCCGGAGGGTCCCTTCGGCGACCACACCGGCTTCTACACCCCGCAGGAGCCCTTCCCCGCACTGAAGATCGACTGCGTGACGATGCGGAAGCGTCCGCTGTTGCAGTCGATCGTCGTAGGCCGGCCTCCGACGGAGGACGGACCCCTGGGCCGTGCGACGGAGCGGTTCTTCCTCCCGCTGCTGAAGATCATCGTGCCGGACATCGTGGACTACCACCTGCCCGAGGCCGGCGGCTTCCACAACTGCGCGATCGTGTCGATCGACAAGAAGTACCCGAAGCACGCGCAGAAGGTGATGCACGCCGTCTGGGGGGCACACATGATGTCCCTGACCAAGCTGATCGTGGTCGTCGACTCCGACTGCGACGTCCACGATCTGCACGAGGTCGCGTGGCGGGCCCTCGGCAACACGGACTACGCCCGCGACCTCTCGGTCGTCGAAGGCCCCGTCGACCATCTCGACCACGCCTCCTACCAGCAGTTCTGGGGCGGCAAGGCGGGCATCGACGCGACGAAGAAGTGGCCCGAGGAGGGCTACACGCGCGACGGCGGCTGGCCCGACATGGTGCTGTCCGACCCCGAGACGGCGGCGACCGTCGACCGTCGCTGGAAGGAGTACGGGCTGTGAGTTCAGCTTCCGCGGCGCTTCCACAGCCGGGGCGCACGAAGGCCTTCCTGCGCCTCGTCATGATCGAGCACTCCGTCTTCGCACTGCCCTTCGCCTACATCGCCGCCCTGACCGCGATGTTCCAGTTGGACAGGAACATCCACTGGGGCCGTCTCCTCCTCGTCACCGTCTGCATGGTGGGCCTGCGGACCTTCGCGATGGCCGTCAACCGGATCATCGACCGGGAGATCGACGCCCGTAACCCCCGGACCGCGCAGCGCGAGCTGGTCACGGGCGCGATGTCGGTGAAGCACGCCTGGACGGGTGCGCTGGTCGCACTGGTGGTCTTCCTCGGCTCGGCGGCCCTGCTGAACCCCCTGTGCCTGGCGCTGGCCCCCATCGCGGTGATCCCGATGGTCGTCTACCCCTACGGCAAGCGCTTCACGAACTTCCCGCAGGCCATCCTCGGTCTCGCCCAGGCGATGGGCCCGGTCGGCGGCTGGCTGGCGATCAGCGGCGAGTGGTCCTGGGACGCGGTGATCCTCGGTCTCGCCGTCGGCATCTGGATCGGCGGCTTCGACCTGATCTACGCCTGCCAGGACGTCGACACCGACCGCGAGATAGGCGTCATGTCCGTCCCGGCCCGCTTCGGCATCCCGGCCGCGGTGTGGGGCGCGCGGGTCTGCCACGCCGCCACGACGGCGTTGTTCGTCTGGTACGCCCTCGCGACCGACGCGGGTGCCTTCTTCTGGCTGGGCCTGATGATCGTCGCGAGCGCGTTCGTCTACGAGCACTCGATCGTGCGACCCCACGACCTGTCCCGTCTGAACAGGGCGTTCTTCAGCGTCAACGGGTTCATCGGGATTGCCCTCTTCGTGTGTGCGCTGATGGATCTGCTGGTGCGCGGGCTCACGGTGTAGGGGCGGCCTCACGGTGCAGAGGCGGCCTGACGTACGAGGGCCTCACGGACGAGGGCGGCCTCACAGTGTCAGTGGGGCTCATCGTGCAAGCGGGGCCTCACCGGGTCAGGACAGGGGCGGTCCCGGCCCGGCTGCGGAACACGAACGCCGCCGCCACGCCCGACACGAGCCCGATCAGGTGCCCCTGCCAGCTGACGCCGGTCTGCGTCGGGGCGAGGCCCGCGAGGATCGCGCCGCCCCAGACCGCGCCGACCAGCAGGCCGACCAGGACCCCGAGCGGCTGGCGCTCGACGAAGCCGCTGACCATCAGGAAGCCGAAGAGGCCGAAGATCAGCCCGGAGGCGCCCGCCGTGTTGCTGTGCGCCGGGGATATCAGCCACACGCCCAGGCCGTCCGCGACGATGACCAGCGCGCACACCGCCGCGAAGCGGCGCAGCCCGCCCAGCGCCGCCAGGAAGCCGAGGACCAGCAGCGGCACGCTGTTCGCGGCCACATGGGCGAAGCCGAAGTGCAGGAAGGCGGCGGGGACGATGTCGACCAGCTCGGCGGGAACGCGCGGGATGATCCCGAAGTCGTCCAGCGCATGCCCCGTGGCCACGTCCACCACTTCGAGGAGCCACAGCAGCGCGACCCAGCCCACCATCAGCTTGGCCGCTGCCTTCGCACGGTCGCCGCGCGACCACTCGAGTTCCGTACCGGACATGGCAACCCCCACAGCTCGCTCGTCCCTCATGGGGAACGCCCCGGCACCCTTGGCCGGTTCCCACCCTGCGACGCCGGATAGGCTCGGGGTTGTGAACCCAGTCAAGCCAGGAGAGACGCCGCGTACGCCTTGGATCGTAGGGGTGTCCGGCGCCTCCGGCACCCCTTATGCCGCTGCCGTGCTGCGCGCACTGCTCGCCGCCGGCGAGAGCGTCGACCTGGTCGTGTCACGGGCCTCCCGGCTGACCCTCCTCGACGAGACCGGGATCTCCTTCCGGGACGCCCACTGGCAGGACGACCTGCGGGAATGGCTGTGCAGGGGCGCCGACGGGAAGCCGGGGACCTTCGAGGCCGACATCGACGGCGTACGGCACTGGAGTGCCGGTGACCTGGCGGCGGGGCCGTCCTCGGGGTCGTACCCCTCGAAGGGGATGCTGATCGTGCCGGCCTCCACCGCGTGTGTCGCCGGAGTCGCGCTGGGCCTGTCCAAGGACCTGCTGCAGCGGGCCGCGAGCGTCACCCTCAAGGAGCGGCGGACGCTGGTCGTCGCCGTACGCGAGACCCCGCTGAACGGGCAGACCCTGCGCCACCTGGTCACGCTCGACGACGCGGGCGCGAGTGTCGTACCGGCCTCGCCCGCCTTCTACGCGGGCGCGACCCACATCCAGGATCTGGTGGACTTCGTCGCCGGACGGGTCCTCGACGCGGCGGGTGTCCGGCACGGGCTGTACCGCCGGTGGGCGGGCGAGTTGGGGAGCTCCCGGGCCGAACGGCCCGAACCGCCCGAGTAAGTACCCGCGGTAGCAGCGGTAGCAGTAGCAGCACGCACCACCAGCCCCAGGAACACTCCAGACCTCTCAGTCTCTTCATCGGAAGGCTTCAATCGCATGGACGCGGTGGACAGGCAGCTCATCCAGGCCCTGAGGGAGAACGGCCGGGCCTCCTACGCGGAGCTGGGACGCCTCGTCGGTCTGTCGGGACCCAGCGTCACCGACCGCATCAACCGGCTGGAGGCGGCCGGCGTCATCACCGGCTACCGGGCCACCGTGGACGCCGCCTCGCTCGGCCTCGGCGTCATCGCCCTGATCGGCATCTCGCTCTCCGACGCCGCCGACCACGAGGACGTGGCCCGCCGGCTGAAGGACCTCTCCGAGATCGAGGACTGCTGGTTCATCGCGGGCGACGACTCGTTCATGCTCAAGGTGCGGGCGACCGACGTCGACGGGCTGGAGAAGATCATCCGGCGGCTCAGCGGGACCAAGGGCGTGTCCCGCACCCGTACCACGATCGTGCTCTCCACCAAGTGGGAGAACCGGGTGGGTGAGCTGCCCGAGGAGGAGTGACCGGCTGGGCGTACGGTTGAGAAGGTTTGTCACCGAGGAGAGGCAGAAGCATGGACGTCGGGCTCAAGCGCGAGCTGGAGGACAAGGTCCGGGCCGGTGAGCGGCTGACCCGCGAGGACGGCGTCGCGCTCTACGAGTCGGACGACCTGGCCTGGCTGGGCGGTCTCGCGCACGAGGTGCGGACGCGGAAGAACGGCGATGTCGTCCACTTCAACGTCAACCGCCACCTCAACATGACCAACGTGTGCACGGCGTCCTGCGCCTACTGCTCCTTCCAGCGCAAGCCGGGCGAGAAGGACGCGTACACGATGCGCATCGAGGAGGCCGTCAAGCTCGCCAAGGCGATGGAGGGCGAGAACCTCACCGAGCTGCACATCGTCAACGGCCTGCACCCGAACCTCCCGTGGCGCTACTACCCGCGCTCCCTGCGCGAGCTGAAGGCCGCCCTTCCGCACGTGTCGCTCAAGGCCTTCACCGCCACCGAGATCCACCACTTCGAGACCATCTCGGGCCTGACCGCCTCCGAGATCCTCGACGAGCTCATCGACGCCGGACTGGAGTCCCTCACCGGCGGTGGCGCCGAGATCTTCGACTGGGAGGTCCGCCAGCACATCGTGGACCACCGGACGCACTGGGAGGACTGGTCGCGGATCCACCGGCTCGCGCACGAGAAGGGTCTCAAGACCCCGGCCACCATGCTCTACGGCCACATCGAGGAGCCCCGCCACCGCGTCGACCACGTGCTGCGCCTGCGTGAGCTGCAGGACGAGACCGGCGGCTTCCAGGTCTTCATCCCGCTGCGCTACCAGCACGACTTCGTGGACGTGAAGGACGGCAAGGTCCGTAACCGCCTCCAGGCGCGTACGCAGATGGCGACCGGCGCGGAGGCGCTGAAGACCTTCGCGGTCTCCCGGCTGCTCTTCGACAACGTTCCGCACGTCAAGGTCTTCTGGGTCATGCACGGCGTCCAGACCGCGCAGCTCGCGCTCCAGCACGGCGCCGACGACATGGACGGCTCGGTCGTCGAGTACAAGATCACGCACGACGCGGACAACTACGGCACGCCGAACAAGCTGACCCGCGAGGACCTGCTGGACCTCATCCGGGACGCCGGTTTCCGGCCCGTCGAGCGGAACACGCGGTACGAGATCATCCGCGAGTACGACGGCCCCGACCCGGCGCGTCGCGAGTCGCCGCAGCCGATGCGCGTGTGAGGCGTTCCGGGCGCGGTACTCGGCGGGCGTGAGTCCCCGTACGGCCGCGCCCGAAGACGCGTACACCGCCGAACCCTTCGTCCCGGACAGCGGCGGCCTCCCGGCCCTGCGCCGCGCCGCCGGCGAGTGCCGGGGCTGCCCCCTGCACCGGGACGCCACGCAGACCGTGTTCGGGGCGGGAGCGGCCGACGCGCGCGTGATGCTCGTGGGGGAGCAGCCCGGGGACCAGGAGGACCGGCAGGGGAAGCCCTTCGTCGGGCCGGCCGGGAAGCTGTTGGACCGTGCGTTGGCGGAGGCGGGCATCGATCCCGGCGAGGCGTACGTCACCAACGCCGTGAAGCACTTCAAGTTCACGCAGGCGGAACCCCGTAAGCGCCGGATCCACAAGGCGCCGTCCCTGCGGGAGATGACCGCGTGCGGGCCGTGGCTCGCCGCCGAGCTGGCGGTCGTGGAACCCGAGTTGATCGTGGTGCTCGGGGCCACCGCGGGCAAGGCACTGCTCGGCTCGTCGTTCCGGGTCACGCAGGTGCGCGGGACGGTCCTGGAGGAGGAGATCCACGGGCATGCCGAGCGGCTGGTGCCGACCGTGCACCCCTCGTCGGTGCTGCGGGCGGACGACCGGGAGGCCGCCTATCGAGGGCTGGTCTCCGACCTGCGGGTGGCGACCCACGCCCTCGGGTGAGCGCGCAGGTGAAGGCCCGCGCCCCGGAGACGGGCGCGCGACCGGCCGAACCTAAGCTCGTTGACCATGGAACTCACCTTCCGGCTCGACCCCGACCCCACCCCCGCGTTCCTCGACGAGCTGACCCGGCTGTGGACGGCCGTCAACAACGCGGGCGGAGCGGTCGGCTTCGTCGGCGAGACGGCGTACGAGGAGGTACGTCCAGAAATCGACCGGTACGCGGAGTCGCTCGCGGCCGGACGCCACCGCCTGGTCGCCGGGCTCGACCCCGACGGACGGCCGCGGGCCACCGCCTTCCTCGGCCTCAACGCGCACCGCCTGCAGGGTCACTACGGCTGGCTGACCACGGTCATGGTCGACCCCTCCCTCCAGCGCGGCGGTCACGGCCGCGCCCTGCTCGCGGCGGCAGAGGAACACGCCCGCGCCCTCGGCTTGGAGGCGCTCAAGCTGACCTGCCGGGGCGGAACGGGCCTGGAGGACTTCTACGCCTCCCTCGGCTACAAGGAGGTGGGCCGGGTGCCGGGAGGGCTACGGGTCGCCGCGGACGACTACCGGGACGACATCATGATGTGGCTGGTCCTGAACTGACGCCGTCCCGTCGTCGCAGGCCCCCTGCAAGATCGCGTCCCGGGCGTGCTTCACTGGATGGTGCCTTCGGGAAAGCCCTCAGAGGGGGGACCCCCAGTCGGAACGGAAGAGTGGATTGAGATGCTCCGCTACACACTGATGCGCCTCGGGATCCTGGTGGGCTGCCTCGTGGTCGTCTGGGGCCTGGTCTACTCCGGTGTCGTCCCGCGCGGCCTCGGCGAGTCCAACGGCATGTGGATCATCCTGCTCTCCCTCGTGCTCTCCGCCCCGATCAGCTTCGTCGTGCTGCGCAAGGAGCGGGACCGGGCCTCGCTCCAGGTCGTCCAGCGGGTGGACCGGATGAAGTCCAACCTGGAGGCGAACCGCAGCCAGGAGGACGTCGCCGACGACGCCGCGCGCACGCAGGGCAAGGCCTCCCAGGCGTCGTAGGGGGCTCTTCACGCCCGCACCCAATTAGTCTTTCCGGCATGGGTGCCGTGAAGAGCAAGCGGATGCCGCGTGCCGTCCGTGAGCAGCAGATGCTGGACGCCGCCGTGCGGACCTTCGGGCAGCGCGGGTACATGTCCGCCTCGATGGACGAGATCGCCGAACTCGCGGGCGTGTCCAAGCCGTTGGTCTACCTGTACCTGAACTCGAAGGAAGACCTCTTCGCCGCCTGCATCCGCCGCGAGGCCCAGGCCCTCACCGCGGCCGTCCGGGCCGGCGTCGATCCCGAATTGCCCGCCGACCGCCAACTCTGGGACGGTCTGCGGGCGTTCTTCACGCACACCGCGCGGCACCCGGACGCCTGGTCGGTCCTGCATCTCCAGGCCCGTACCCACGGGGAGCGGTTCGCCGCCGAGGTCGCCGCGATGCGCGAGGAGATCGTCGCCTTCGTGACCCACCTGATCGTCGTCGCCGCCCGCGAGGCCCACCGCGACCCCGATCTCCCCGAGCGCGAGGTGGCCGGCCTCGCCGAGGCCCTGGTCGGAGCGGCCGAGTCACTCGCAGCCTGGGCCAACGCCACGCCCGGTGTCAGCGCCAGACAGGCGGCGGCGACCCTGATGAACTTCGCGTGGGCGGGGCTGGGGAACCTGATGGCCGGGCAGCCGTGGTCACCGTCGGAGCCGGTTCACGAGGCGATCGGGTAGACCCCGCCGCTCACATGCACCCGGTCTCCGCCGCGCAGCTCGAACCGCTCGCCGTCGGCGGCGTACGTCACCGTGCCCGGCAGCAGCACCGGTGCCCTGAACTCCGCCCGGACCTGGGCCGCTTGCGATGCGCCGTGCGCGGCCAGGCAGCGGGCCACGGTCCACATGCCGTGCGCGATGGCCCGGGGGAAGCCGAAGAGACGGGCGGTGAGCGGGTGGAGATGGATGGGGTTGCGGTCGCCGGATGCGGCGCCGTACCGGCGTCCGATGTCCCCGGCCAGCCGCCACTCGGCGACAGCGGGAAGCGGCACGCGTGCCTGCTCGTCGGTCGCCCGTGTCTGCCCGCCGGTCGCCCGTGTCTGCCCACCGGTCGCCCGTGCCTGCCCGCCGGTCTCCGCGGTACGGCCGTCCGTGCGGTGCCGGGCGAGATACCTGCTCCTCGACTCCCACATGAGGTCCCCGTCCGCCCGTACCTCGGTGACGACGACCGCCTCCGTGCCGCGCCGGTGCGGCGCCAACCCCTCGACCCCCACGGTGAGTTCGTACTCTCCGGTGGCCGCGAGCGCCTTGTGCCGGGTGATCTCGATCGACGTGTGGACGAGCCCGAGCAGCGGCAGCGGGAAGTCCCGCCCGCTCATCAACTTCATCGCGAGCGGAAAGCCCAGCACGTGCGGATACGTCACCGGCAGCGCGTCGTCCCCGGTGGCGAAGCCGCACACCCGCTCGTACGCCGCCAGCCGCGCGAGGTCGACGCGCAGGCCGGGCAGGACCAGCCGGGTGCGGGAGAAGTCCGCGTCCGGGCGGGGGCGTTTGAAAGGGGAGAGCAGGGCGCCGCGGGTGAGGAGGGGCACGAGGGCGGGGGACCGGGTGAGGACGAGAGACATCACGCCCCCAGCAGGCTCTGGCCGCAGACCCGCACGACCTGTCCGTTGACCGCGCCGGAGGCGGGGTGGGCCAGCCAGGCGGTGGTCTCGGCGACGTCGGCGGGCGCTCCACCCTGGGCGAGGGAGTTCATCCGGCGGCCCGCCTCGCGGATGAACAGGGGGACGGCCGCGGTCATCTTCGTCTCGATGAACCCGGGCGCCACCGCGTTGACCGTCACCCCGTGTTCGGCGAGCGCGCGCGGCGCGAGGGACCGGACGAGCCCGACGATCCCCGCCTTGCTCGCGCCGTAGTTCGTCTGCCCCGCGTTGCCCGCGATGCCGGCGATCGATGCCGTCGCCACGATCCGGCCGCCCTGCTTCAGGGTCCCCGCCGCCAGCAGCGCGTCCGTCGTCCGCAGCACGCTCGCCAGGTTCACCTCCAGCACCGAACCCCAGCGCTCCGCAGGCATGTTGACCAGTCGCCGGTCGCGCGTGATGCCCGCGTTGTGGATGAGCACGTCCAGCCCGGCGGGCAGCGCTGCCGCGATCCGCTCGCCCGCGTCGGCGGCCGTGATGTCGAGGGCGAGGGCGGTGCCGCCGAGCCGTTCGGCGACCTTGTGAGCCTCTTCCTCCGCTGCCGGTACGTCGAGTACGACGACCCGCGCCCCGTCTCTCGCCAGCGTCTCGGCGACCGCCTCGCCGATCCCGCGCGCGCCGCCGGTGACCAGGGCGGTGCGCCCGGCGAGGGGGCGGTCCGGGTCGGCGGGGGCGGTGACCGGGCGGGCGTCGACCTCGATCACCTGGCCGCTGACGTAGGCCGACCCGGGGGAGAGGAGGAAGCGCAGGGTGGACTCGGCGGCGGCCGCGTCGGTCAGCCGTACGAGGTTGACGGTTCTGCCTCGGCCGATCTCCTTGCCGAGCGAGCGGGTGAGGCCCTCCAGGGCCTGCTGGGCGGCGGCCTGGTGATGGTCGGCGGGGGCCGGCGGGGCGCCGAGCACGACGACGCGCCCGCTGGCGGCGACCGACCGGACGACGGGGTGCAAGGCGGCGTGCACGTCGCCGAGCCCGGCGACATCGTGCACGCCGGTGGCGTCGAGGAGGACGGCGGCGGGACGATCCGAGGCATGGGTCGACGGGAGCCCCGTACCGGCGAGGTCGAGGTCGGACTTGCCGGCTGTGAGGTGGAGCAGGTCGCCTTCGAGGGAGGGGTGCCCGGGGGTCCAGCGACGGAGTGCGGCCGGTTGCGGCAGCCCCAGCCGACGGGTCAGGAAACGGCCGGGCGCGGTGCCGGTGAAGCTCAGGTAGCGGTCGGCCATGGCCGTCTCCCCACGCGAATCTTTGCTTACTCTGGAGTAAGGTTACCGAAGGTAAGCCTACGTCACGGGTGAGGAGCTGGTCGAGATGAGCCCCCTGAAGCCGCTGGTGGCCCGCCGCGTGGCGGTCGTCGCCGGCGCCCGCGTCCCCTTCGCCCGCTCCGACGGTCCCTACGCCACCGCCTCCAACCAGGAGATGCTGACGGCGGCGCTCGACGGTCTCGTGGAGCGGCACGAGTTGGAGGCGCCGGGCGCGGTGGGCGAGCTCGTCGCCGGGGCCGTCCTCAAGCACAGCCGCGACTTCAACCTCGCCCGCGAGACGGTCCTCGGCTCGGAACTGGACGCGCGGACACCGGCGTACGACATCCAGCAGGCATGCGGCACCGGCCTGCAGGCCGTCATCGCCGCCGCCAACAAGATCGCCCTCGGGCAGACGGAGTCGGCGATCGCGGGCGGCGCGGACACGGCGAGCGACGCACCGCTGGGCGTCAACGACGACCTGCGGCGACTGCTGCTGGCGGTGCGGCGGGCGAAGTCGCCCGGGAGCCGGGCGAAGGCGCTCGCGCGGCTGCGCCCCGGCCACCTGGTCCCCGAGATCCCGCGCAACGCCGAGCCGCGCACCGGCCTGTCGATGGGCGAGCACGCGGCCGTCACCGCCCGCGCCTGGGCCATCCCGCGCGATGCCCAGGACGAACTCGCGGCGACGAGCCACCAACGGCTCGCGGCGGCCTACGAAAGCGGCTTCTTCGAGGACCTGGTCGTCCCGTTCCGGGGCCTGTCCCGCGACCAGAACCTGCGCCCCGGCTCCACGGTGGAGAAACTGGCCTCCCTGAAGCCGGTGTTCGGCCTCGACGCCCCCGACCCGACGATGACGGCGGGCAACTCGACGCCCCTGACGGACGGCGCGGCGGTCGTCCTCCTGGCGAGCGAGGAGTGGGCCGAGGCGCGCGGCCTGGAACCGCTGGCGTATCTGACCGCGTACGAGACGGCGGCCGTGGACTTCGTGGCAGGGGACGTGGCGGGCGGCGAGGACGGCCTGCTGATGGCCCCCGCGTACGCCGTCCCACGCATGCTGGAGCGGGCTGGCCTGGGAATGGAGGACTTCGAACTCCTCGAAGTCCACGAGGCTTTCGCCTCCCAGGTACTGGCGACGCTGGCCGCGTGGGAGAAGCGCGGCCTGGCACCGGTGGACCGCGCCCGGCTGAACGTCGCCGGGTCGTCGCTCGCGACCGGGCACCCCTTCGCGGCGACGGGCGCGCGGATCGTGGCGACGCTGGCGAAACTGCTGGCCGAGCGGGGTGGGGACGGTGGATCGGGGCGGGGCCTGATCTCCGTGTGCGCGGCGGGCGGGCAGGGAGTGACGGCGGTGCTGGAGCGTACCTGAGGGTCACTCACATAACCTCCGAGGTTGCACATCCCCGGCTCCGGACCACCCCCGAACCCGCACGAACCTTCCACGCGCACGCCGTACGATCACCGTCTTAACCCGCGGTAACCCGTCAGCCGCGCACCGCTGGTGAACGCCCCGGTACGTCCCGTACGTACCACATGCAACAGAGCGGAACACTGTTGCACGCCCCTGGAGCTGCCCCATGTCCCTCGCCTACCCGTCCGGTCACGACTACGACGGTGCGCCCGTGCTCGTGGAACCGGAGATCCGGCGGCTGGACGGAGAGGTCCGGGAGGTGTCCGTCCCGCCGATCGTCCCGCCGGTCACGTACGGATCGCTCGCCGACCTGCCCTTCGACAACGCGAACGCGGCGCCGGAGGACCCGGTGCTCAGCCGCCGTACGGAGGAGGGCGGTTGGGCTGACCTGACGTCGGCCGAGTTCGCCGGGGAGGTCCTCGCCCTCGCGAAGGGGATGATCGCGGAAGGACTCGTGCCGGGCGACCGGGTCGCCATCATGGCGCGTACGACGTACGAGTGGACGCTCCTCGACTTCGCCGCCTGGGCCGCCGGCCTCGTCACCGTCCCGATCTACCCGACCTCCTCCGTCTTCCAGACCCGCTGGATCCTCCAGGACTCGGGCGCGGTGGCCCTGGTGACGGAGACGGTCGCGCAGGCCTCGGCACTGGGCCCCGAACTCAGTCACCTCCCCGACCTGCGCCACATGTGGATCCTGGAGAAGAGCCACCTGGAGCGCCTGGCCGAGCTCGGGCAGGAGGTCCCCGACCAGGAAATCGCCGTACGACGAGGGGTGTTGGGCCCCGACACGCTCGCCACCGTCGTCTACACCTCGGGCACCACCGGACGCCCCAAGGGCTGTGCCCTCACGCACGGCAACTTCCTGGCCGAGGTCGACAACGCCATCGAACTCCTGCACCCCGTCTTCAAGTCGAAGACGGCCGGCGAACTCTCCACGCTCCTCTTCCTGCCCATGTCGCACGTCTTCGGCCGCATGGTGGCCGTCGCCTGCGTCCGCGCCCGGGTCCGCCTCGGCCACGCGCCGAGCCTGAAGGCGGAGGACCTGCTCGCCGACCTCGGCAGCTTCAAACCGACGTTCCTGCTGGTCATCCCGTACATGCTGGAAAAGGTCTTCAACAACGCGCGCGCCAAGGCGGAGAGCGGCGGCCGGGTCACTCTCTTCGACCGCGCGACAAGCGTGGCCGGCCGCTACGCCGAGGCGGTCGAGGCCCGCAAGGCCGGTACCGGCAGCGGCCCCGGCCCCGCCCTCAAAGCGGCCCGCGCCTTCTACGACCCCCTCGTCTACCGCCGCATCCGCAACGCCATGGGCGGCCGCATCCGCCACATCATCTCCGGCGGCTCCCCCCTCGGCCGCCCCATCGCGGCCTTCTTCGCGGGCGCGGGCATGGAGATCTACGAGGGCTACGGCCTCACCGAGTCGACCGGCGCCGCCACCGTCACACCGCCCCTCAGACCCCGCCTCGGCACCGTCGGCTGGCCCCTGCCCGGCACCAAGGTCCGCATCGCCGCGGACGGTGAGATCCTCCTCAGCGGCGGCCAGGTCTTCCGCGGCTACTGGGACCCGCACGGCAGCGGCCTGATCCCCTCGTCCCCCGACGGCTGGTTCCCGACGGGCGACATCGGCCGCCTGGACGACGAGGGCTACCTGACGATCACCGGCCGGAAGAAGGAGATCCTGATCACGGCGGGAGGAAAGAACGTGGCCCCGGCGCCGCTCGAGAACTGGCTCCGTTCCCACCCCCTGATCTCCCAGTGCATGGTCCTCGGCGACACCCGGCCGTACATCTCCGCCCTCATCACCCTCGACATGGACGGCGTCAGCCACTGGCGCCGGATGAACGGCAAGCACTCCGTCCCGCCGGAACTCCTCGTGAACGACGACGAGTTGAGAACGGTCCTCCAGCGCGCGGTCGACGAGGCCAACAAGATGGTCTCCCGCCCGGAGTCGATCCGCCGTTTCACGATCCTGCCGAGGGACTTCTCGGAGCAGGCCGGCCACCTGACCCCGTCGATGAAACTGCGCAGGGAAGCGGTCA
Source organism: Streptomyces sp. NPDC058678 (assembly GCF_042714835.1). Lineage (NCBI taxonomy): Bacteria > Bacillati > Actinomycetota > Actinomycetes > Kitasatosporales > Streptomycetaceae > Streptomyces > Streptomyces sp. NPDC058678. The sequence continues at coordinate 76,650 of NZ_JBHXSG010000010.1, forward strand.
TGAAGGACTTCGCGCAGGAGGTGGAGGGGCTGTACGAGCGGTGAGAGGGCGTCGCGCCCCAAGTCTGTTTCAGGACAAGGGAGTTGCTCCAGCCGCACACCTCTTGACTTCCCAAGGCCCTCGCGCGACATTCCCGTCCTCCCACCTCTTTCATTCGTTCCCGGCGGGCTGGAGTGGCCATGACCACGAGCGCGGACCCTGAGAGACGACACACGGGACCGACCGGACGCCCGTCCCGAAGACACCTGCTCGCAGGCGCCGCGGGTGCCGGCCTCGCCGTCGCGGCCGGGACCCGGCAGGGCGCCCGTGCGGCCGACCTGCCTCTCCTCGGTACGTACGACGTCGTCGTCATCGGGTCCGGCGCCGCCGGGATGACCGCCGCGCTCGCGGCCGCCAAGCGGGGGCTCAGCTGTGTGGTGGTCGAGAAGGCGGACACCTTCGGGGGCTCGGCCGCCCGCTCCGGTGCCGGGATCTGGATCCCCAACAACCCGGTGATCCTCGCCGCCGGCGTTCCCGACACCCCCGCCAAGGCCGCCGCCTACCTGGCCGCCGTCGTCGGGGCCGACGTCCCCGCCGAGCGGCAGCGCGCCTTCCTCGCCCACGGGCCCGCCATGCTCTCCTTCGTCATGGCCAACAGCCCGCTGCGGTTCCGCTGGATGGAGGGGTACAGCGACTACTACCCCGAGCTCCCCGGCGGCCTCCCGAACGGCCGCTCCATCGAGCCCGACCAGCTCGACGGCAACCTCCTCGGCGCCGAACTCGCCCGCCTCAACCCGCCGTACCTGCAGGTCCCGGCCGGCCTGGTGGTCTTCAGCGCCGACTACAAGTGGCTCGCCCTGACCGCGGTGAGCGCGAAGGGCGTCGCCGTCGCCGCCGAGTGCCTGGCCCGGGGCACGAAGGCCGCCGCACTGGGGCAGAAGCCGCTCACCATGGGCCAGTCGCTGGCGGCGGGGCTGCGCCTCGGACTCCGGACCGCCGGGGTGCCGGTCCGGCTCGGCACCCCGCTCACCGAGCTCCTCGTCGAGGGCGGGGCGGTGACCGGCGCCGTGGTCGCCCCGGGCGGCGTCCCGGGGTTGATCCGCGCCCGGCGCGGGGTCGTCGTCGGCTCCGGCGGGTTCGAGCACAACGCGGCGATGCGGGCGCAGTACCAGCAGCAGCCGATCGGCACGGACTGGACCGTCGGCGCCAAGGAGAACACCGGGGACGGAATCCGGGCGGGCCGGAACATAGGCGCCGACCTCGCGCTCATGGACGACGCCTGGTGGGGCCCGGCCATCCCGCTCCCCGGCCAGCCGTACTTCTGCCTCGCCGAACGCACCCTCCCCGGCGGCCTGATGGTCAACGCGGCCGGGCGTCGGTTCGTCAACGAGGCCGCGCCCTACAGCGACGTCGTCCACACCATGTACGAGCGGAACCCGACCGACCCCGACATCCCGGCCTGGCTGATCACCGACCAGAACTACCGCAACCGCTACCTCTTCAAGGACGTGGCGCCGACCTTCCCGTTCCCGGACGACTGGTACACCTCCGGCGCGGCCCACAAGGCCTGGACCCTGGACGCCCTCGCCACCGCCATCGGCGTCCCCGCGGCCGCCCTCCGCGCCACCGTCGACCGCTTCAACTCCCTCGCGGTGAAGGGCGACGACACCGACTTCGGGCGCGGCGACAGCGCCTACGACCACTACTACACGGACCCCGCCGTCCTCCCCGACTCCTGCCTCGCGCCCCTGTGGCTCCCCCCGTACCACGCCTTCCGGATCGTCCCCGGCGACCTCGGCACCAAGGGCGGCCTGCGCACCGACGCCCGGGCCCGCGTCCTGCGCCCCGACGGCTCGGTCATCCCCGGCCTGTACGCCGCCGGGAACGCCAGCGCCGCCGTGATGGGCCGCAGCTACGCGGGCGCGGGCTCGACGATCGGTCCGGCGATGACCTTCGGGTACGTCGCGGCACTGGACCTCGCGGGCGCGCTTTAGGGCCGGCCCGGCGGATCATGCCGCAGACGCGGGGCCCGGCGCCGCCCCGCGGTGTCGTCGCTCGACGCACCCGGCCCCGCTCACGTGCGTCGATGTGGAGCCGCCGATTTCCTGCGGCCTGATCCGCCGGCCGGCCTAGCCGGCGGCCCGCGGCGGCTTCCGGGCGATCAGGGACGCCTGCGGGGTCGGCTCCCCGAGCGCTTCGTCCGGCTCGCGCACCGTCCGCGAGACGAGGGCGAAGCCGGCCGCCGACAGCAGTTCGGCGATGGCCTCCGGCCGCCTGCGCTGGAAGCCCAGCGACACCCGGTGGCCGAAGGGACGGTCGTGGTGCCGGGTCTCGTCGCCGACCTGGAAGGCGACGAGCAGGTGGCCGCCGGGTGCCAGCACGCGGTGGAACTCGGCGAAGAGGCCGGGCAGCCGGTCCACCGGGGTGTGGATGGACGAGTACCAGGACACGACCCCCGCGAGCGCCCCGTCGGCGAGCCCCAGCTCGAGCATCGAGCCCTGCTCGAAACGCAGGCCGGGGTTCTCCCGGCGGGCGATCGCCAGCATCGACTCCGACAGGTCGAGCCCGAACACGGACAGGCCGAGCGAGGCGAGGTGCGCGGTCACGCCCCCGGGCCCGCATCCCAGGTCCGCCACCTCACCGCCGGGTCCGACGAGTTCGGCGAACCCGGCGAGCACGGCCCGGTCCAACGGCGTCTTCGCGAGCACGTCCCGGAAGCGGGTGTGGTAGTCCTCGGCCACGGTGTCGTAGAAGGTGCGGGTGGTGGTCAGGAAATCGGCGTCGGTCATGGGCGGAGACCCTAGTGGCGGCCACTGACAGTCGACTGGCTGTGATGCGGCACAGCTGAGCTGGGTGGGCAAAGGCAGGAGCCCCGTCGCCTTGCGGCGCGGGGCTCCTTGGGTACTGCTGTCGATTCCGGATCAGAGCTTTGGGCTCATGAACTCAGACAGGGGTGACGTTCTCCGCCTGCGGGCCCTTCGGGCCCTGGGTCACGTCGAAGGAAACCTGCTGGTTCTCCTCCAGCGAGCGGAAGCCGCTCGCGTTGATCGCGGAGTAGTGGACGAAGACGTCGGGGCCGCCGCCTTCTTGGGCGATGAAGCCAAAGCCCTTTTCGGCGTTGAACCACTTCACGGTTCCGGTAGCCATAAGCCCTCCTTGGGCCCAAAGGGTTGCCCTGCTCCAGAACCCTGCAAGTGTGAAAACAAAAATGCCGCACAACTGCATACGTCTGAAAACGACTAGAGCCCGCGGTCACATGCTCCGCAGGCTCTGTACTGCAAGGGAAACCAAACTGCAACTTGCGGCGAGCCTAGCATGCAGGCAGCCGAATGCAATAGAGGTCAAGATCACGTCACCCGGACGTTGGAAGGGTCCGTGTCGGGGTTGACAGGAAGGGGTGAAGTGGGGTGTAGGCCACGTCCGAGCCGCACCCGGGCCCTGCACGCTACCCCATGGGGTCTAGTCTCGCGATGTGGACATTTCTCGCACCCGGCCGCGCGTCGGCCACATCCAGTTCCTCAACTGCCTGCCCCTGTACTGGGGGCTCGCGAGAACCGGCACGCTCCTCGACTTCGAGCTGACCAAGGACACCCCGGAGAAGCTCAGCGAGCAGCTGGTGCGGGGAGACCTCGACATCGGGCCCATCACGCTGGTCGAGTTCCTGAAGAACGCGGACGACCTGGTCGCCTTCCCGGACATCGCGGTGGGCTGCGACGGGCCGGTGATGTCCTGCGTGATCGTCTCGAAGGTCCCGCTCGACGAGCTGGACGGCGCCCGGGTCGCGCTCGGCTCGACCTCGCGCACCTCCGTACGCCTGGCCCAGCTCCTCCTGTCGGACCGTTACGGCGTACGGCCCGACTACTACACCTGCCCGCCCGACCTCAGCCTGATGATGCAGGAGGCCGAGGCGGCCGTACTCATCGGAGACGCGGCACTGCGGGCGAACCTGCTCGACGGGCCGAAGTACGGGCTCGAGGTGCACGACCTCGGTGCGCTGTGGAAGGAGTGGACGGGGCTGCCGTTCGTCTTCGCGGTGTGGGCGGCCCGCCGGGACTACCTGGAGCGCGAGCCGGCCATCACCCGCAAGGTGCACCAGGCCTTCCTCGCCTCCCGCAACCTCTCCCTGGAGGAGGTCGGCAAGGTCGCCGAGCAGGCGGCCCGCTGGGAGTCCTTCGACGAAGAGGTCCTGGAGCGCTACTTCACGACCCTCGACTTCCGCTTCGGCGGCCCGCAGCTCTCGGCGGTCGCCGAGTTCGCCCGCCGGGTGGGGCCGACGACCGGTTTCCCCGCGGATGTGAGGGTCGCTCTGCTGCAGCCCTGAGCCCCGGCGGACTTCAGGACTACGCTGCTCAGGACGTGAGGCGTACGGGGGAGGAGTGACGCCATGCAGCCGCTCGGAGTCGACGAACCCACGGTCGTGGGGCCCTACCGGCTGCTCGGCCGGCTCGGCTCCGGCGGTATGGGCCGGGTCTACCTCGGCCGCAGCGCCGGGGGCCGCACGGTCGCGGTGAAGATCGTGCACCCGCACTTCGCCCTGGACGAGGAGTTCCGCGCCCGCTTCCGCCGCGAGGTCGACGCGGCGCGCCGGGTCGGCGGCGCCTGGACCGCGCCGGTCCTGGACGCGGACCCGCAGGCCGCGGTGCCGTGGGTGGCGACCGCCTACGCGGCGGGCCCGTCGTTGTCGGCGGCGGTCGCGGACGGGGGCGCGCTGCCCGCGCATTCGGTACGGGCGCTGGGAGCGGGGCTCGCGGAAGCGCTCACGGCGGTGCACGAACTGGGGCTGGTGCACCGCGACGTGAAGCCGTCGAACGTGCTGCTCACGCTGGACGGCCCACTGCTGATCGACTTCGGTATCGCGCGGGCCACGGACGGTACGGCCTCCCTGACGTCCAGCGGCGTCTCGATCGGCTCGCCCGGATACATGTCGCCCGAGCAGATCCTGGGCAACGGGGCGACCGGAGCGGCGGACGTCTTCTCGCTGGGCGCGGTGCTGGCGTACGCGGCGACCGGGGAGGCGCCCTTCCGCGGCGACTCCTCGGCGGCCCTGCTCTACCGGGTGGTCCACGAGCCGCCCGAACTCGACTCCCTCGACGGCGACCTGCGGCCGCTGGTGGAGGCCTGCCTGGCCAAGGAGCCGAAGGAGCGGCCGACCCCCGCGGAAGTGGCCCGGAAGCTGGCACCGGAGGGCGCTGCGCGACTGGTCGCGGGCGGGTGGCTGCCGGGGGCGCTGGTGGAGCAGGTCAGCCGGGGGGCCGTACGGCTGCTGAACCTGGAGACGGCACAGGAGGTGACGTCCGGGCCGGTGGAGTTCAGCAGGACCTCACAGGCGGCGCCGGTGCTCGGGGAGTTCGGGCCGCCACCGGTCATGAGTCCGGCTCCGGCTGCGGCTCCGGCTGCGGCTGCGGAGAGGACGCCCGCGTCCGTCCCCGGCCCCCGGGACTCGCGCGAGCCCGAGCCGCAGGACGCGGCACCCTCCGACCGTGGTCCCGGCAAGCTCTCCGTCTCCCTTTCCGCTACGGCGGCCCCGGTGGGCACCGGCCGAGGGCGCCGGCTCAGCTGCACGGTGGCTCTCGCTGTCGCGGGGGCGCTGGCGGCGGTGACCGTCGGATCGGTGCTGGTGTTCGACCTGTTGCCGGACAACAACAGCCCCAGTGCCGCGGGGGACTCCGACAGCGGCTCCCACTCCTCGGCGCCGAGCGCGAGCGCCGACAGCGACGAGGTGGCGGTGCCGGTCCGTTACGTCGGTACCTGGGAGGGGCAGGCCGCCGCACTCGACGGCGCGCTTCCCATGGGGACCTTCCGGCTGACCGTCGAGAAGGCCGACGTGGGCGAGAAGCTGGGCACCCTGCGGCACACCGATGTGCTCGGCGGTGTCTGCGACGACGTACTGACCCTGAAGAGGGTGACGAACAGGCAGATCGTGGCGACCGCCGTCGGTGCCGAGTCGAACCGGGGCGTGTGCAGCCAGGCCGCCCACACGGTCCGGATCTCGCCGGTCGGCGACGACCTGCGGTACGACTCGGACAGCGAGGAGTCGGGGCGGCCGCAGGCACGGTTGTCGAAGGTCGAGCGAGGATGACGGGTCTGTCCGGTCTGCCTGATCCGTCCCTTCTGTTGATCGCCTTCGCCGCCGTGTGGGGCGCGGTGACGGGAGCGCTGGTGCCCCGCGCCGCCTACCGGTTCTCGGTGCCCGCGGAGGAGCCCTGGCGGGAGCGGTGTCCCGGGGGGCATCCGATCCGGGGGTGGCTCGGGCGGGCGCGGTGCGGGGAGTGCGCGGGCGGGGCCGTGGCGGCGGGCGACGGGACGGTCGTGACGAAGAGGTCCGCGCAGGGCACGTACGGCCCCCGCGCCCCCGTCCTCGCTCTCGTCACCGCCCTCCTCTGTGCCGGCCTCGCCGCCGCCACCGACACCCGGCCCGAGCTCGCCGTCTGGCTGCTGCTCGCGCCCGTGGGGGTGCTGTTGGCCGTCGTCGACTTCCGGGTGCAGCGACTGCCCGACGTGCTGACGCTGCCGCTGGCCGGCGCGGCGCTGGTGCTGCTCGGGCTGGTCGCGCTGGTGCCCGAGCACGCCGGGAACTGGCCGCACGCCGCGCTGGGCGCGCTCGCGCTCGGCGCCGGTTACCTCGTGCTGTGGCTGGTCAACCCCGGTGGCATGGGCTTCGGCGATGTGAAGCTCGCGCTCGGAACGGGGGCCGTGCTCGGGTGGTACGGCTGGGGGACCGTGCTGCTCGGCACCTTCGCCGGGTTCCTGTCGGGGGCGCTGTACGGCGGTGCGCTCGTGGTGGCGCGGCGGGCCGGGCGCCGGACGGCCATCCCGTTCGGGCCGTTCCTGATCGCGGGCGCGTACCTCGGGCTGCTGATGGGTGCGTACGCGGCCTGAAGTCCCCGGCGGAAATGGGCTGGCGTAGGCTGGTTCGGACCGTCCTCACCCCTTACGAAAGGGACGCCCCCGGTGACCGAGAAGGCCGACCTTCAGTCCGTCCTCGACCGTGCCGCCGAAGGTGGGCGCATCACCCCCGAGGAGGCGCTCCTCCTCTACCGCGACGCCCCGCTGCACGCGCTGGGCGCCGCCGCCGACACCGTACGGCGGCGTAGGTACGCGGGGACCGAGCACATCGCGACGTACATCATCGAGCGCAACATCAACTACACGAACGTGTGCGTCACGGCGTGCAAGTTCTGCGCCTTCTACGCGGCCCCCAAGGACGCGGCCAAGGGCTGGACCCGCGACCTGGACGACATCCTGCGGCGGTGCGCGGAGACCGTCGAGCTCGGCGGGACGCAGATCATGTTCCAGGGCGGTCACCACCCGGACTACGGCGTCGAGTACTACGAGGAGCACTTCTCCGCCATCAAGCAGGCCTTCCCGCAGCTGGTCATCCACAGCCTGGGGGCGAGCGAGGTCGAGCACATGGCGCGGATCTCCAAGGTGAGTGTGGAGGAGGCCATCACGCGGATCCACGCGGCCGGTCTCGACTCCTTCGCCGGCGCCGGTGCCGAGCTGCTGCCCGAGCGTCCGCGCAAGGCGATCGCCCCGCTGAAGGAGTCAGGCGAGCGCTGGCTGGAGATCATGGAGACCGCGCACGGGCTGGGCGTGGAGTCCACCTCCACGATGCTGATGGGAACCGGCGAGACCAACGCCGAGCGCATCGAGCACCTGCGGATGATCCGTGACGTACAGGACCGGACGGGCGGCTTCCGCGCCTTCATCCCGTACACCTACCAGCCCGAGAACAACCACCTGAAGGGCCGCACGCAGGCCACGCTCTTCGAGTACCTGCGGATGATCGCCATCGCACGGCTGTTCATGGACAACATCGCCCACATCCAGGGCTCGTGGCTGACCACCGGCAAGGAGGTCGGCCAACTGTCGCTGCACTACGGGGCCGACGACCTCGGCTCGATCATGCTGGAGGAGAACGTCGTCTCCTCCGCCGGCGCCAAGCACCGCTCCAACCGGATGGAGATCATCGACCTGATCCGCAAGGCGGGGCGGGTCCCGGCCCAGCGGGCGACGACGTACGAGCACCTCGTCGTCCACGACGACCCGGCGAACGACCCCGTCGACGAGCGCGTGATGTCCCACATCTCCTCCACGGCGATCGCGGGCGGCACGGCTCATCCGGAGCTGAAGCTGCTGGCGTCCAACTAGGGCCCCAGTGCTGACGATCCACACCGCCGATCTCCTGGTCTTCGGGGACCGGCGGCCCTCCGTGCCGGACGGCGCGGTGCTGGTGGACGGCCGCGTGATCGCGGCCGTCGGCCCGTACGAGGAACTGGCCGCCGCTCGTCCGACCGCCCGGGTGCGGCGCTGGCCGGGGCTGCTCACGCCGGGACTGCTGAATCCGTACGGGCCCGAGCTGCTGGAGCTGGCCTACCATCCCGATCCGCGCGAGGCCGACGAGCTGGGCGTCGAGCCGCTGACCGGGGACGCGCTCGCGGCGCTCGTCGAGACCGGCGCCCTGACCGACGCCCGCCGTGGGGCGAGCGCGCGGCGCGGGGTGCAGCGCATGCTCGCGCACGGGACCGTCGCGGTGGCGGGGGACCTGTGGCGGCCCGCGGTGGTCGACGCCGTGCACCGGGCGGGGGTGAGCGTCGAGCAGCGCTTCGCGCCACCGGCGGGTCCGCCTTCGCTCGACCCGCTGGCCGGGCGGAAACTCGCCGAGGCGATCCTCACGCCGTTGTCACCGCTCGCCGGGGCGGACGCGACCTTCGCCGTCTTCGACGTCCCGGACGAGGCCGCGCTCACCGAACGCGGAGCCGTCACCTGCGTGGCGACGGTCGTCGGCGGACGCCTGGTGCACCGGCGCAGATAGCGCCCGCTCAGCCCGCTCGGCCCGCGAACGCCCTGGCGAACGCCCCCGAGCTCTGCTCCACCCCACTGCAGTCGGTCAACGCGTCGTTCCGCTCGGCGTTGTCGTCCTCGCACTGCTGGTCCCGGAACGTCGACCACATCGACACCCAGGCGATCTCCTTCTCCTCCGCGAACGACCGCACCTGGGCGGCGTCGGAGAGCGTGAACGTCTCGTTGGGCACGTCGTTGACGCCGATCATCGACGTCAGCGCCATGCCCTGCCAGGCGGCCGCGTCCGCGAGTCCGAACACGTCCTTGAGCTGGCCGTGGGCGGCCCTCGCGGAGGTGAGTGCGTAGTCGCCCATGTCACCCCCGTACGACTCGCCGTAGTTCATCGTCATGAGGTTGACGGTGGAGACCTGTACGTCGTGCTCGTTGGCCGACCGCAGGAGGGCGAGGCTGTCGTCGTCGAGGCCGGACGGCATGACCGGGAGCGTGAAGGAGACCTGGAGGTCGGTGCGTTCCTCCTGCAACGCCGCGATCGCCTCGGAGCGCAGGGCGACCGAGTCGGCGTCGGTGAGTTCGTCGCCCTCGATGTCGAAGTCGGCCTGGGCCGAGCCGGCCGCGTCCAGCGCCTTGCCGTACGCCTCGGCCAGTTCGGACGCGCTGTCGCAGGTCGCCGCCAGTTCCTTGCCGGAGGCGCCGCCGAACGAGACGCGGACCGTGGCGCCGTCCTTCTTGAGCTGCGATGTCCGGGACTTCACCGCCGCGTCGCCGATGGCGTCCGTCCCGTTCCACTTCGGCGTGCAGTCGCTGCCGCCGGAGATCACGAAGGCCAGGTTGTACGTCGCCGGGGAACCCACCGAGTCGTTGCCGGAGGCGGTCGTGGCGCTCACGTAGGGGGCGTACGCGGTGCTCGACCCGGCCTCCTCGGTGGCGGAGGCAGTGGGGGACGCGCCCGACCGTTCCGGTGCGGCGGGCGCCGCGTCCGAGGTGTCGTCGGATCCCGCGGAGCACCCCGCGGTGGCCAGGGCAAACAGGCAGGTGAGCCCGGCCGCCGGCTTCAGCAAACTCCGCATTGAGTGGGCTCCCGCTCTCGTGACTTCTGTCTCAGGACGGAAACAAGGCGCGTTTCCGGAGTGGAAATGTCTCACACGGAGCTGAGCTTCGGGCGGACACGGAACCGCACAGGCGCTTCACGGGCAGAGATGGTCAAAGGGTGCTTGACGGACACGTAATTCGGGCATTCAACTCCTTTCTTTCCGGTCTGAGTTGCGCAGCCGTTCCGGGAATCTCTCAGGGAAAGGACAGGTTTCCGGGTCTCTCATGGTTCTCTCACAAGCAAGTCCGAGTTTAGAACACATAAAGGCCTCCTAATGTCCGGGGAATGCATTCCGAGCCTGCCATCGATAACCGCGCCGCTGTCGCACCTGCCGCCGCTGTGCGCGGTCGCCGCCGCAAACGCGGCAACGGGTCCGAAGAGGGTCCCGTGTTCGTTGACAACTCCGGACGCCGGTCCAAGCTGCTGCGCCGGATCGGCCTCCTGGTCGGTGTCGTCTGCTTCGGGTACGCCGTCGTACTGGGCATGGCCTTCATGGGCATCGGCACCTCGATCAACCCGTCCTCGCTGGTGCCCTTCGGCGGAGGAGGCGGCGGCGCCGGGCCGGGCGGCCAGGGCGGCAACGGCCCCGCCGGTTACGCCCCGCAGGGCGGCCTCGGCAACGGCGTTCAGCCCGGCGGCACGCCGTCCGCGCCGCCCACGAGCACGGCCACCGCCACGGCCACCCCCACCACCACGAACTGACCGGGACGCAGCCATGACTTCGACGACGCCCTCACGCGGCCGCCGGCGTGCCCCCTCCCGCATCGAACGGGCGGCGGGCAAGGCCGCGGCGCTGCAGAAACCGCGGGTCATCCTCGCCCTGCTGCTCCTGCTCGCACTGACCAGCATCATGCTGCTCGACGGCTATCTGCGCGCCGAGGTCGGCGGCGACCAGCGCGTGCGCGACGGGGCCAGCGCCAGCAAGGTGCCGGACAAGATCCTCAACGGCGGGCCCATCGTCAGCTTCCGGGGTGGACAGGCCACCACGCTGTCCGTGCCGGACAAGACGATCGCGCTCACCTTCGACGACGGCCCGAACCCGGCGTACACGCCCCGGGTCCTGGAGATCCTGGAGAAGTACGACATCCCCGCCACGTTCTTCGTGGTCGGCTCGATGGTCTCGCGCTACCCCGGCATCGTGAAGGACATGGTCGAGCAGGGCAACGAGGTGGGGATCCACACCTTCACCCACGTCGACCTCTCCTACCAGAGCGACGCCCGCATCCGGCGCGAGATGGAGCAGACGCAGCTGGCGCTCGCGGGCGCGGCCGGCATCACGACCACGCTGTTCCGGGCGCCGTACTCCTCGGAGACGGACGCCATCGACAACTACAGCTGGCCCGTCTACAAGGCGCTCGGCGCGGACGGCTACACCAGCGTCTTCGTCGACACCGACAGCGACGACTGGAAGAAGCCGGGCGTCTCGAAGATCGTCAAGTGGGCCACGCCATCGGGGACGGACGGGGCGTCGGTGCTGATGCACGACGCGGGCGGCGAGCGCGAACAGACGATCAAGGCGCTGCCGACGTACATCGAGAAGATGCAGGCGAAGGGGTACACCTTCACCACCATCAGCGGTGTCATGGAACAGCAGAACGGGGGCGCCGCGGGGGCCGCCGGGACTCCGGCCGCGTCGAGGGCTTCGGAGGCTTCGGGGACTGCGGGCGCTTCGGAGGCGGCCGGTTCCGAGCAGCCCGGCGGGGTGCCGAACGGGCAGACGGAGGGCCAGGCCGGACCCCGGGGCTCGGCCGCGGACCGGCTCCAGGCCGCCCACCGCGAGGCCACCGGCGCGACCCTCTACGAGGGCAAGGCCCTCATCGTGGCGGTCGCCGTCGCCGAGTGGACCGTGCCGACGCTGTCCGTCGGACTGGTCGTCGTGGGCGTGGCCGTCATCGGCCGCTTCGGCATGATGCTGATCCTGGCCCGCAGCCACTACCGGCAGCGCAACAAACGCCGCTTCAGCTGGGGAGCGCCGGTCACCCGCCCGGTGAGCGTGATCGTCCCGGCGTACAACGAGAAGGAGTGCATCGCCAACACCCTCGAGTCGCTGGCGCAGAGCACCCATCCCATCGAGGTCATCGTCGTGGACGACGGCTCGACGGACGGCACCTCCGAGATCGCGCGCAGCGCGGCCGAGTCGCTCGGCATGAGCAACGTCCGGGTCATCCGCCAGGAGAACGCGGGCAAACCGGCCGCCCTCAACAACGGTGTGCGCAGCGCCAGTCACGACATCGTCGTGATGATGGACGGCGACACGGTCTTCGAGGCCGACACCGTACGACAGCTCGTGCAGCCGTTCGCCGACCCCGAGGTGGGCGCGGTCGCCGGCAACGCCAAGGTCGGCAACCGCGACACGGTCATCGGCGCCTGGCAGCACATCGAGTACGTGATGGGCTTCAACCTCGACCGCCGCATGTACGACCTGCTGCGCTGCATGCCGACCATCCCCGGCGCCATCGGCGCCTTCCGCCGCGAGGCGGTCCTCCAGGTCGGCGGCATGAGCGAGGACACCCTCGCCGAGGACACCGACATCACCATCGCCATGCACCGCGAGGGCTGGCGGGTCGTCTACCAGGAGCACGCACGCGCCTGGACCGAGGCACCGGGTTCCCTGAAGCAGCTGTGGTCGCAGCGCTACCGCTGGTCCTACGGCACGATGCAGGCGCTCTGGAAGCACCGCAAGTCCCTCACCGACAAGGGCCCCTCGGGCCGCTTCGGCCGGGTCGGCATGCCGCTGGTGGTCATCTTCCAGATCGTCACGCCGGTCTTCGCCCCGCTCATCGACGTGTTCACCGTCTACTCGATGATCTTCGTCGACTTCCAGGCGGCGCTGCTGGCCTGGTTCGCGGTGCTGGGCGTCCAGCTGTTCTGCGCGGGGTACGCCTTCCGCCTCGACCGCGAGAAGTGCCGCTACCTGCTGATGATGCCGCTGCAACAGCTGGCCTACCGCCAGATGATGTACCTCGTCCTCATCCACTCCTGCATCACCGCCCTCACCGGTGGCCGCCTGCGCTGGCAGAAGCTGAAGCGGACCGGTGAGGTCGGGACCCCGGCGGGGGCGAGCTGATGGGCGCGCACAGCAAGGGCGCGGTGCGGGCGGTTCCGGTCGCGGACACGGCCCCGCTGCCGCGGGTCGATTCCGCCGCCCGGCCGGGGGCGGCCGGCCGCGACCGCTACTTCGACACCCTGCGGGCCGTCGCCCTGATCCGCGTCGTCACCTACCACACCTTCGGATTGGCCTGGTGCGGTCTGGTCTTCCCCTCCATGGGGATCATGTTCGGTCTGGCCGGCACGCTGATGGCGAAGTCCCTGGAGCGCCCCGCGTTCCAGGTGGTGAGGAGCCGGCTGCGCCGCCTCCTGCCCCCGTTCTGGTTCTGGGGCCTCTTCGTGGTCGTCGCGATGCTGGTCCACGGCTGGATGCCGGGATGGCAGATCGTCTACTGGATCGTCCCGCTCGGCGACCCGCCGGGCAACGAGTGGGGTGTACAGGCCTGGGAGATCCTCTGGTACCTGCGCACGTACCTGTGGTTCGTCCTGCTCTCCCCGCTCCTGCTGAAGGTCTTCCGGCTCGCCCCCGTCCCGGTGCTGCTGCTGTCCCTGTGCCCGATCCTGGTCCTGACCTTCGGGTGGGCCGGTCCGGACAACCGGTTCGGCAGCGCGCTGTGGGACCTGTCGACGTACCTCTTCTGCTGGATCCTCGGCTTCGCCCACCGCGACGGCGTACTGCAGCGGATGAAGCCGGCCGTGGTCGTCGCCCTGTCGCTCGCCGCGCTGGGGTACGGCGGCTGGTACGCCCTCGGCCACCAGGCCGAGTTCGGCACGTACGACCTCGACGAGATCCCCCTCGCGCAGGCCTTCTGGTCGGCCGGTTTCGTGCTGCTCCTGATGTGGGCCAAGGCCCGCTTCCGGATCGACTTCGCCGGGCTGACCCGCCTCCGGCGGCTGGACAGGGTCGTGACCGTCTTCAACGCGCGCGCGGTGACGATCTATCTCTGGCACGAGATCGCGCTGATCCTGGCGGTCCCGCTGATCGACCAGTTCTGGAAGGTGCCGGCGTTCGAGACGTACCTGCCGCTGGAGAGCCAGTGGTTCATGTTCGGCGTCGGCTGGGTCCTGATCGCGGGGTTCGTCCTGTTGTGCGGATGGGTGGAGGACGTGGCGGCGAGGAAGAAGGCGCGACTGCTCCCCTGAGCGGGCGCGGGGGGACGTACTGCAACAATGGCCCCGTGACCCGCGCTTCCCTGAACAAGCAGCCGCACGAAGTCGCCTCGATGTTCGACGACGTGGCGGAACGGTACGACCTGACGAACGACGTGCTCTCGCTCGGCCAGGACCGGGTGTGGCGCAGAGAGGTCGCCAAGGCCGTCGACGCCCGGCCCGCGCAGAAGGTCCTGGACCTGGCCGCCGGCACGGCCACGTCCTCGCTGCCCTTCGCCCGCACGGGCGCGTACGTCGTCCCCTGCGACTTCTCCCTCGGCATGCTCCAGGTCGGCAAGCGCAAGCACACCTGGCTGCCGTTCACCGCGGGCGACGCGACGAAGCTGCCCTTCAAGGACGACACCTTCGACGCCGTCACCATCTCCTTCGGGCTGCGCAACGTGCAGGACACCGACTCGGCCCTGCGCGAGATGTACCGGGTGACCAAGCCCGGCGGCCGGGTCGTGATCTGCGAGTTCTCGCACCCGACCTGGGCGCCCTTCCGCACCGTGTACACCGAGTACCTGATGCGTGCCCTGCCGCCGGTCGCGCGCGCGGTGTCGTCCAACCCGGACGCCTACGTCTACCTCGCCGAGTCCATCCGCGCCTGGCCCGACCAGCCCGCGCTGGCCGAGCGCCTGCAGAAGGCCGGCTGGTCGAAGGTGGCCTGGCGGAACCTGAGCGGTGGGATCGTGGCGCTGCACCGGGGCTTCAAGGCGAGCGCTCAGTAGGGCGAGCTGAACCCGGCCACGGCGAAGGGATCTCCCGGCTCGTCCAGTTCGCGCTGCATACCGCCGCCGCCCGGGCGCGGTATGCGGGGCTCGTGCACGCCCGCGCCGCCGCCGCCCTCGCCCTCGCCGAAGTCGAACCACACGGTGACCACGGCCCCGCGCGGCACCGCGACGCCGGGTGGTGGGTATTGCCGTACGACGTACTCCACGACCGTGCGACGGAAGTCGGGCCGGTCGGGAGCGGCGAGGAGAACGCCGTCCGTCTCGGCCGCCTCGCGCGCGTCGACGGCCATCAGGCCGACCAGCTTCGGCACCCGCACCTCGGGCGAATTGGGTGTTATACGCACAGATGTCACCCCCAGCGGTACTGGCAGGGTAACCCGGCCGCGTACCGCCCGGAAGCGCGAAGTGGCATTCTGTGACAGTCGGTTACTGTCCGTTATCAGCGACCGTCTCCAGGTCGAGCCGGTAGCAGTGCCCTTCCCGCTCCGACGTCGGCGTCCGGAACACCTCGGCGAGGCGCATGCCCAGCCGCCGGGTGACCGCGACGGACCGGAGGTTGCGTGCGTCGACCATGGCGACCACGCTCGGCACTCCCGCCGCACGCAGCCGCTCCAGCGTCATCCGCGCGGCCGCGGTGGCGTATCCCCGGCCCCACTGCTCGCGCCCGAGCCGCCAGCCGATCTCGATCTCGCCCGTCGGCCCCCAGGTCCGCTCCCACGGCTGGGCGCCCGTGAAGCCGATGACCTGCCCGGACTCGTCGAGCATGGTCCACAGGCAGTACCCGCGCTCGGCGTCGTGCCGGCGCTGGCGGGCGGTGAGCTCCTCGTAGACGGACAGCTCCGCGGGCTTGCCGCCGTGGAACTCCATGACGTCCGGGTGGGCGAAGGTCCGGTGCCAGGCCACGGCGTCCTCGTCGGTGGGGACACGCAGCCGTACTACGGGGAGAGCTCGGTTCACTGGGCAGCCCTTCAGCCGGGTGATCAATTCTGCTGAATAGACTGCCCATGTCCAGTGCCCGTCGGCACGCAGATTCCGAACTTGGGGAGATCCCGCCGTGACCGAGCCCCTCTCCGAAAACACCGCCGATGTGATCGTCGTCGGCGCGGGGCCAGCCGGCTCCACCACCGCCTACCACCTCGCCAAGGCCGGGCTCGACGTACTCCTGCTGGAGAAGACCGAGTTCCCGCGCGAGAAGGTCTGCGGCGACGGACTCACCCCGCGCGCCACCAAGCAGCTCGTCGCCATGGGCATCGACATCTCGGAGGAGGCCGGCTGGCTGCGCAACAAGGGCCTGCGCATCATCGGCGGCGGCGTCCGCCTCCAGCTCGACTGGCCGGATCTCGCCTCCTTCCCGGACTACGGCCTCGTCCGCAAGCGCGACGACTTCGACGAGCAGCTCGCGCGCCAGGCGCAGAAGGCGGGCGCGCGGCTGTACGAACGCTGCAACGTGGGCGCGCCCATCCTCGACGACCGCACCGGCCGCATCACCGGCGTGCACGCCAAGCTCGGTGACACCGGGGAGAAGCGGGAGGTCACCTTCCATGCGCCGCTCGTCGTCGCCGCCGACGGCAACTCGACCCGGCTCTCGCTGGCGATGGGCCTGCACCGCCGCGAGGACCGCCCGATGGGCGTCGCGGTCCGTACGTACTTCACCTCGCCGCGCCACGAGGACGACTACCTGGAGTCCTGGCTGGAACTGTGGGACCGGCGCGGGGCCGAAGACCGGCTGCTGCCCGGCTACGGCTGGATCTTCGGCATGGGCGACGGCACCTCGAACGTCGGCCTCGGCGTCCTCAACACCTCGGAGTCCTTCAAGGAACTCGACTGGCGCGAGGTCCTGAAGGCCTGGTGCGCGTCGATGCCGGAGGACTGGGGCTACACGCCGGACAACATGACCGGCCCCATCCGCGGTGCCGCGCTCCCCATGGCCTTCAACCGCCAACCGCACTACACCAAGGGGCTGCTCCTGGTCGGCGACGCCGGCGGCCTGGTCAACCCCTTCAACGGCGAGGGCATCGCCTACGCCATGGAGTCCGGCCAGATCGCCGCCGACGTCATCGTCCAGGCGCAGGCCCGCTCGACTCCCGCGGGGCGCGAACTGGCCCTGCAGCGCTACCCGCGGATCCTCAAGGACACCTACGGCGGCTACTACACGCTGGGCCGCGCCTTCGTGAAGCTCATCGGCAACCCGAAGGTCATGAAGATCGCGGCCCAGCGCGGCCTGACGCACCCGCTGCTCATGAAGTTCACGCTGAAGATGCTCGCGAACCTCACCGACCCGACGGGCGGCGACGCCATGGACCGCATCATCAACGGTCTGAGCAAGGTGGCGCCGAAGGCGTGACGAGGGCGTGACGAGGGCCTGCCGAGGGTTTACCCGCCGGTGGGCAGAGCGCTGAGGCGGGGTGCGACTACCCGCCGAGCGCCTCGATGTTGGCGGCCCGGCGGGCGAAGACCTCGTCGCGCCGGTCCGCCACCTGCCGCAGCGCGTCCTTCCGCTCCCGCTCGGTCAGCCGGTCGAGATACACGTGCCCGTTCACATGGTCGGTCTCGTGCGCCAGGCAGCGGGCGAAGTACCCCGTGCCCTCGATGGCGAGCGGCTCGCCGCCCTTGTCGAGCCCGCGCACGACGGCCAGGTCCGGACGCGGTACGTCCATCACGGCGCCGGGCACCGACAGGCACCCCTCGTTCTCGTCGAGCAGCCGGCGTCCGGCCGGGTCGAGCGGCTCCAGCACCGGGTTGACGATGTGCCCGACATGCCGGACACCGTCGTCGTCCGGGCAGTCGTAGACGAACAGCCGCAGATCGACGCCGACCTGGTTCGCGGCAAGTCCCGCGCCGTCGGCGACGTACATCGTCAGGAACATGTCGGCGATGAGCGCGGCGAGATCGGGACCGAACTCGGTCACGTCCCGGCACGGCTTGTGCAGAACCTCCTCACCCACCTCGGTGATACGCCGGACCGACCCGCGCCGGGCCTCGGGAGAGAGCGGGGGGTACGAGTCGACGGGCTTCCCCTGGACGAAAACGCTGGGCATGACTGTGCTCCTGTCTTGTGCGGAAGCACATGACATCAGAACAGGCACAGCGGCCCCAGGAGCAGACCGGCCGGACCGGCCAGACCGGCTCGGCGTCGCCTTCGCGCTCGGAGGCACCTGAGACGCGTCGACGAGGTGGGCTTCGAGCCGGAAGGGGCCGCTGCCCCCGAGCGGCTGCGGCCCCTTCCGTACGGTCGTGCGTCAGAGCACCCGCACCGCTCCGGTGGGCGGGTCGTAGGACATCGGCTTCTCGGCGACGCCCGTGGACGGGTTCTGCGCGCCGACGAACATGCCGTCGCCGACGTAGACCGCCACGTGGTATGCGCTGCCCGCGCTGCCCCAGTACAGGATGTCGCCCGGCTGCAGGTTGTCGAGCGAGACCTGGGTGCCGGCGGTCGACTGGTCCTGCGAGACGCGCGGCAGGCTGACGCCGATCTGGTTGAAGGCGGCCTGGACGAGGCCGGAGCAGTCCCACGAGTTGGGGCCGGTGCCGCCGGAGACGTAGGCGTCGCCGACCTGCGCCTTGACGAAGGCGATGACCGCGGCGGCCGAACCGGTGGCCGTGGACGTGCTGGTGGACGTGCTGGCGCTCGCCGAGGCGGACAGGGTGGCCCGCTCGGTGGTGCGGGACGCGCGCTCGGCAGCGGCCTTGCGAGCGGCCTCCTCGGCGGCCTTCTTCTTGGCCTCGGCCTTCTTCTTCGCCTCCGCGAGGTCCGCCTTGGCCTGCTTCGCGGCCTTTGCGGCGGCCGCGTCACGCTCGGCCTGCAGCTGGTAGTTCGCCGCCGCCTGCTGCGTGGCGTCGGCGGACTCGGCGACCTGCGTGGCCAGGTCGGCCGTCAGGGTGGGCAGTTCGAGCGTCTGCGTCACCGGTTCGGCAGCGTTCGCCGAACCTGACGCCCCGGCCACTGCCAGGGTGCTGAGAACGCCACCGGCAACTCCGGCCCGCATCGCGATTTTCGACGCGCTGCGGCGGGGTTTCCGGTGGCTGCGTATGTGAGCGGTGTGGGACATGAGAACAACCGGTATCAGGGGCTCCTCCATACCTTCAAGAAACGTGTGGTGCGCCACAGTTGTTCAATCGACCCCCTGAACACCTGGCGTGGGGTTCTTTATTGACGCCGTAACGGACATTGCGGGCGTGGGTCATCAAGCCCGTGATCACGCTCTTTCGCTGTTACGTCCGAATTGCCCGCCACCTACCACTGGTTGGGACAGGTGGCCAACCCCGCTTCTCGGGTGCTTCTCATGGATGTGGTGGAGGTCACGCAACGGTTACGAGTGTGGGTGCGTCCGGTGTGCGGAATCCGTCGGCCCGGACTCGTGAATGTGTGCACGTGTCCACATCGCGCATCGCGGCTCCCCCTGATGTGTGAACGCGGTCCTCTACCAAGGTGCATCGTCCAGCACCAATTTGCATGCAAGGGAAGTCTCTTGATATTGAGACTCACCGTTCGACCTGCGCCGACGAGCGGAAATGTCACCTCTCGTGATCACTCGGACGCTTCTCGTACGAAGATCGACGCTCATCCGACTTCATGATCCTTCATCAGGTGGTGGAGATCACAAAGCTTGTGCAATACCCCGTGTCGCAGATCACAGAGCGGCAGGCATAGGATGCGAGGCAGTTGGGCTTGTGACCTGCTTCACATGTTCGCGATCTTCGCCGGGATGAGCGTGGCTCGTGGGACCTGTGGGGCACAGCGAGCCTGATGTGCCATCGCCAGCAGTCAGTGCCGACTGAGAGGAGCGAGGAGCGGTGAACGCGTATGCGCCCATCCTCGTACTGGGAGCCCTCGGGGCAGGCTTTGCGATCTTCTCCGTGGTCATGGCCACGCTGATCGGTCCGAAGCGGTACAACCGCGCCAAGCTCGAGGCCTACGAGTGCGGAATCGAGCCGACCCCCACGCCGGCCGGCGGCGGGCGCTTCCCCATCAAGTACTACCTGACGGCGATGCTCTTCATCGTCTTCGACATCGAGATCGTCTTCCTCTACCCCTGGGCCGTCACCTTCGACGCCCTGGGTGTTTTCGGGCTCGTGGAGATGCTGCTCTTCGTGCTCACCGTCTTTGTCGCGTACGCGTACGTATGGCGGCGCGGCGGCCTGGAATGGGACTGAGGGGCCTTTAGACATGGGACTCGAAGAAAAGCTGCCGAGCGGCTTCCTGCTGACCACCGTCGAGCAGGCCGCGGGCTGGGTGCGCAAGTCGTCCGTCTTCCCTGCCACCTTCGGCCTCGCCTGCTGTGCCATCGAGATGATGACCACCGGCGCCGGCCGTTACGACCTGGCGCGCTTCGGCATGGAGGTCTTCCGCGGCTCGCCGCGCCAGGCCGACCTGATGATCGTCGCCGGCCGGGTCAGCCAGAAGATGGCGCCGGTGCTCCGGCAGGTCTACGACCAGATGCCGAACCCGAAGTGGGTGATCTCCATGGGGGTCTGCGCCTCCTCGGGCGGCATGTTCAACAACTACGCCATCGTCCAGGGCGTCGACCACATCGTCCCGGTCGACATCTATCTGCCCGGCTGCCCGCCACGGCCCGAGATGCTGATGGACGCCATCCTCAAGCTCCACCAGAAGATCCAGTCCTCCAAGCTCGGCGTGAACGCCGAGGAGGCGGCCCGTGAGGCGGAGGAAGCGGCGCTCAAGGCCCTGCCGACGATCGAGATGAAGGGGCTGCTGCGGTGAGCGACGCGAACGGCACCAACGGGGCGTCGAACGGGGTGAACCCCGAAAAGGACCTCGGCGCCTCCAACCTCCCCGGTCGGCGCGGCGAGGGCGGCGAGGAGATCCGCGTCCAGCGCGGCATGTTCGGCGCCAACAACGGCGGCGACACCTCCGGCTACGGCGGCCTGGTCCGCTCGGTCCGGCTCCCGGGCCCGGCCGGCCGCCCCTACGGCGGCTGGTTCGACGAGGTCGCCGACGAACTCGAGGGCGCGCTGGAGGAGCAGGGTCTCCTCCCCGGCAACGCGATCGAGAAGACGGTCGTCGACCGCGGCGAACTCACCTTCCACATCGAACGCGAGCACCTGCTGCGTGTCGCCGGCACCCTGCGCGACGACCCGGCCCTTCGCTTCGAACTGTGCACCGGCGTGAGCGGGGTCCACTACCCGCACGACAAGGGCCGCGAGCTGCACGCCGTCTACCACCTGCGCTCGATCACCCACAACCGGCTGATCCGCCTCGAAGTCAGCGCTCCGGACACCGACCGGCACATCCCGTCACTGGTCTCCGTCTATCCGACCAACGACTGGCACGAGCGTGAGACCTACGACTTCTTCGGCATCGTCTTCGACGGTCACCCGGCCCTGACGCGGATCATGATGCCGGACGACTGGCAGGGCCACCCGCAGCGCAAGGACTACCCCCTCGGCGGCATCCCCGTCGAGTACAAGGGCGCCCAGATCCCGGCTCCGGACCAGCGGAGGTCGTACTCGTGAGCACTTCGCATGCCTCCCCCCGGGAGACCACCGAGGGCACCGTATACACGGTCACCGGCGGCGACTGGGACGAGGTCGTCCAGTCCGCGGCCCGCGCCGACGACGAGCGCATCGTCGTCAACATGGGCCCCCAGCACCCCTCCACGCACGGTGTGCTCCGCCTCATCCTGGAGATCGACGGCGAGACGGTCACCGAGGCCCGCTGCGGCATCGGCTACCTCCACACCGGCATCGAGAAGAACACCGAGTTCCGCACGTGGACGCAGGGCACCACGTTCGTGACGCGCATGGACTACCTGACGAGCTTCTTCAACGAGACCGCCTACTGTCTCGCCGTCGAGAGGCTCCTCGGCATCGAGGACCAGATCCCCGACCGCGCCACCCTCATCCGGGTGCTCCTGATGGAGCTGAACCGGCTGTCCTCGCACCTGGTGTGCATCGCCACCGGCGGCATGGAACTCGGCGCCACCACGATCATGATCTACGGATTCCGTGATCGTGAAATGATTCTCGACATCTACGAGCTCATCACGGGCCTCCGGATGAACCACGCGTACATCCGCCCCGGCGGACTCGCCCAGGACCTGCCGCCCGGCGCGGTGGACCACATCCGCGAGTTCGTGAAGAAGATGAAGAAGAACCTCCCGGAGTACGACAAGCTCGCCACCGGGAACCCCATCTTCAAGGCCCGTATGCAGGACGTCGGCTATCTCGACCTGGCCGGCTGCATGGCCCTCGGCGCCACCGGCCCGATCCTGCGCTCCACCGGCCTGCCGCACGACCTGCGCAAGGCGCAGCCGTACTGCGGTTACGAGACGTTCGACTTCGACATCCCCACCGCCGACACCTGCGACTCCTACGGCCGCTTCCTGATCCGGCTGGAGGAGATGCGCCAGTCCCTCAGGATCGTCGAGCAGTGCCTGGACCGGCTGCAGCCCGGCCCGGTCATGGTCGCCGACAAGAAGATCGCCTGGCCCGCCCAGCTCGCCCTGGGACCGGACGGCCTCGGCAACTCCCTCGACCACATCAAGAAGATCATGGGCACCTCCATGGAGGCCCTGATCCACCACTTCAAGCTGGTCACCGAGGGCTTCCGGGTCCCGCCGGGACAGGCGTACGCGGCCGTCGAGTCGCCCAAGGGCGAGCTCGGGGTGCACGCCGTTTCCGACGGAGGCACCCGCCCCTACCGGGTCCACTTCCGGGACCCGTCCTTCACCAACCTGCAGGCCATGGCGGCGATGTGCGAGGGCGGCCAGGTCGCCGACGTCATCGTCGCCGTCGCGTCCATCGACCCCGTGATGGGAGGCGTCGACCGGTGACCACCTCTTCTTCGGAGCGGGGCGTCAGCCTGGGCATGCCCGAGCTGCCCGCGCCCGCGTACCCGGACGACGTCCGAGCAAGGCTGGAGACGGACGCGCGCGAGATCATCGCCCGCTACCCGGACTCCCGGTCCGCTCTCCTGCCGTTGCTGCATCTCGTGCAGTCGGAGGAGGGCCATGTCACGCGCACCGGGATGAAGTTCTGCGCGGACGTGCTGAACCTGACCACGGCCGAGGTCACCGCGGTCGCGACCTTCTACAGCATGTACCGGCGCCGGCCGAGCGGTGACTACCAGGTCGGCGTCTGCACCAACACGCTGTGCGCGGTGATGGGCGGCGACGCGATCTTCGAGTCCCTCCAGGAGCACCTGGGCGTCGGCAACGGCGGGACCACCGAGGACGGCAAGGTCACCCTGGAGCACATCGAGTGCAACGCGGCCTGCGACTTCGCGCCCGTCGTGATGGTCAACTGGGAGTTCTTCGACAACCAGACCCCGGCGAGCGCCAAGCGCCTCGTCGACGACCTGATCGAGGGGCGACCGGTCGAGCCCACGCGCGGGGCGCCGCTGTGCACCTTCAAGGAGACCGCCCGGATCCTGGCCGGCTTCCCCGACGAGCGGCCCGGGGCCGTCGAGGCGAGCGGCGGAGCGGGACCCGCTTCGCTGGTGGGCCTTCGCCTGGCAAGGGGAGAGGCCGCACCCGCGCGCGTGGTCCATCCGCGCGACGGCGGACCGCACGACGAGCCGCAGGACAAGGCGGTGCACCAGCCGTCACCGACGGAGCACTTGAGCTCGCACGACGCGCCGCAGGACACGTCGGCCTCCGACCCGGCCCACCCGGCAGGGCCTACCGCCGAGGAGGGGGAGTGATGACCTTGGCACCCGAGATCAAAGACACCAGCCCCGAGAAGCTGCTCGCACCCGTGCTGTCGGCCTTCTGGGACGAGGACAAGTCCTGGTCGCTGGACGTCTACCGAAGGCACGATGGGTACGAGGGACTTCGCAAGGCGCTGGCCATGTCGCCGGACGACCTGATCGCGTACGTCAAGGACTCCGGTCTGCGCGGCCGCGGCGGTGCGGGATTCCCCACGGGAATGAAATGGCAGTTCATTCCCCAGGGAGATGGAAAGCCGCACTATCTAGTTGTCAACGCCGACGAGTCGGAGCCGGGAACCTGCAAGGACATCCCGCTCCTCTTCGCGAACCCGCACAGCCTCATCGAGGGCATTGTCATCGCGTGTTACGCCATCAGGTCTTCGCATGCCTTCATCTATCTGCGTGGTGAAGTCGTCCCTGTATTGCGGCGGTTGCACGAGGCCGTGCGTGAGGCCTACGCGGCGGGCTACCTGGGCGAGAACATCCTGGGCAGCGGGCTCGACCTCCAACTCACCGTGCACGCGGGCGCCGGCGCGTACATCTGCGGTGAGGAGACCGCACTGCTCGACTCGCTCGAAGGCCGCCGGGGTCAACCGCGGCTCCGTCCCCCTTTCCCTGCTGTCGCGGGCCTCTATGCGTGCCCGACTGTTGTGAACAACGTCGAGTCGATCGCCTCGGTTCCCGCGATTCTGAACAGGGGCAAGGAATGGTTCAGGTCGATGGGCAGCGAGAAGTCTCCGGGCTTCACGCTCTACTCGCTCAGCGGCCATGTCACCAGTCCCGGTCAGTACGAGGCCCCGCTCGGCATCACCCTCCGTCAGCTCCTCGAGATGAGCGGCGGCATGCGGGCCGGGCACCGGCTCAAGTTCTGGACGCCCGGCGGGTCCTCGACGCCGATGTTCACCGAGGAACACCTCGACGTCCCTCTTGACTACGAAGGAGTGGGCGCCGCGGGTTCCATGCTCGGCACAAAAGCCCTGCAGTGCTTCGACGAGACGACCTGCGTCGTGCGAGCCGTGACCCGCTGGACCGAGTTCT
Source organism: Streptomyces sp. NPDC058678 (assembly GCF_042714835.1). Lineage (NCBI taxonomy): Bacteria > Bacillati > Actinomycetota > Actinomycetes > Kitasatosporales > Streptomycetaceae > Streptomyces > Streptomyces sp. NPDC058678. Next base: position 101,161 of record NZ_JBHXSG010000010.1, read on the forward strand.
ACGCCCACGAGTCCTGTGGCAAGTGCACGCCGTGCCGCGAAGGCACGTACTGGCTCGTGCAGTTGCTGCGTGACATCGAGGCCGGCAAGGGCGTCATGTCCGACCTCGACAAGCTGAACGACATCGCCGACAACATCAACGGCAAGTCCTTCTGCGCCCTCGGCGACGGCGCCGCCTCGCCGATCTTCTCCTCGCTCAAGTACTTCCGCGAGGAGTACGAGCAGCACATCACGGGCCGCGGCTGCCCCTTCGACCCGGCCAAGTCGACGGCCTGGGCCGACCGCACGGAGGTGAACGCATGACTGTGACCACCAACGCTCCCGCAGGTGGGGGAGAGGCGGCGGTCCCGCCGGAGGACCTCGTGTCGCTGACGATCGACGGCGTGGAGATCAGCGTGCCCAAGGGCACCCTGGTCATCCGGGCCGCCGAGCAGCTCGGCATCGAGATCCCCCGGTTCTGCGACCACCCGCTCCTCGACCCGGCCGGCGCCTGCCGCCAGTGCATCGTCGAGGTCGAGGGCCAGCGCAAGCCCATGGCGTCCTGCACCATCACCTGCACCGACGGGATGGTGGTGAAGACGCACCTCACCTCGCCGGTCGCGGAGAAGGCACAGCACGGTGTGATGGAGCTGCTCCTCATCAACCATCCGCTGGACTGCCCGGTCTGCGACAAGGGCGGCGAGTGCCCCCTGCAGAACCAGGCCATGTCGCACGGCCAGGCCGAGTCCCGCTTCGAGGGAAAGAAGCGGACCTACGAGAAGCCCGTGCCGATCTCCACCCAGGTGCTGCTCGACCGCGAGCGCTGCGTGCTGTGCGCCCGCTGCACCCGGTTCTCCAACCAGGTCGCGGGCGACCCGATGATCGAGCTGATCGAGCGCGGCGCGCTCCAGCAGGTCGGCACCGGTGAGGGCGACCCCTTCGAGTCCTACTTCTCCGGCAACACCATCCAGATCTGCCCCGTCGGCGCGCTGACCTCGGCGGCGTACCGATTCCGCTCCCGCCCCTTCGACCTCGTCTCCTCGCCGTCGGTCTGCGAGCACTGCTCCGGCGGCTGCGCGACACGCACCGACCACCGGCGCGGCAAGGTCATGAGGCGGCTCGCGGCCGACGACCCCGAGGTCAACGAGGAGTGGATCTGCGACAAGGGCCGGTTCGCGTTCCGGTACGCGCAGCAGCGGGACCGGCTCCAGCACCCGCTGGTGCGCAACGCCGAGGGTGACCTCGTCCCGGCCTCCTGGCCGGAGGCGCTGCAGATCGCCGCTCAGGGGCTGCTCGCCTCACGGGGCCGGACCGGTGTCCTGACCGGCGGCCGGCTCACCATCGAGGACGCCTACGCGTACAGCAAGTTCGCGCGCGTGGCGCTCGACACCAACGACATCGACTTCCGCGCGCGCGTGCACAGCGGCGAGGAGGCCGACTTCCTGGCCGCCCGGGTCGCCGGACGCGGACGGGACCTCGACGGTACGGGCGTCACCTACACCGCTCTGGAGAAGGCGCCCGCCGTTCTGCTGGTCGGGTTCGAGGCCGAGGAGGAGGCGCCCGGCGTCTTCCTCCGGCTGCGCAAGGCCTGGCGCAAGCACGGGCAGAAGGTGTTCTCCCTCGCCACGCACGCGACGCGCGGCCTGGAGAAGGCGGGCGGCACGCTGCTGCCCGCCGCTCCCGGCACCGAGACCGAGTGGCTGGACGCGCTCGCGAGCGGGGCCGGCCTGGAGGACGACGGTGCGAGGGCCTCGGAGGCGCTGCGCACCGAGGGCGCGGTGATCGCCGTGGGCGAGCGGCTGGCCGCCGTGGCGGGCGGACTGACCGCCGCCGTACGGGCCGCCTCCGCGACCGGTGCCCAGCTGGTGTGGATCCCGCGCCGGTCCGGCGAGCGCGGTGCCCTCGAGGCGGGCGCGCTGCCCACGCTGCTGCCGGGCGGGCGTCCGGCCACCGACCCGCGCGCGCGGGACGAGGTCGCCGCGGCCTGGGGCCTGGCCGAACTCCCGCACCGCTACGGGCGCGACACCGGCCAGATCGTCGAGGCCGCCGCGGGCGGTGAGCTCCAGGCGCTGGTGGTCGCGGGCGTCGAGGTCGCCGATCTGCCCGCCCCGGCCCGCGCGCGTGAGGCGCTGCGCGAGGTCGGCTTCCTGGTGTCGCTGGAACTGCGGCCCAGCGAGGTCACCGAACTCGCGGACGTGGTCCTGCCGGTGGCGGCGGTCGCCGAGAAGGCCGGCACGTTCCTCAACTGGGAGGGCCGGGTCCGTTTCTTCGAGGCCGCGCTCAAGCCCGACCACATGACCCGGCGCCTCGCGCCCACCGACGCGCGCGTGCTGCAGATGCTGGCCGACGCCATGGACGTACACCTGGGTCTGCCGGACCTGCGAACGGTGCGCGCGGAGCTGGACCGGCTCGGGGCCTGGGACGGCCCCCGGGCCACCGAACCCTTGGAGACCGCCGCGCAGTTGCCGCGGCCTGCCGCCGGGGAGGCCGTACTGGCCGGCCACCGGCTGCTGCTCGACCAGGGCGTCCTCCAGGAGGGCGACGAGGCGCTCGCCGGGACGCGGCACGCGGTCCACGCGCGTGTGTCGCCCGCCACGGCCGCCGAGGCGGGTGTGAAGGACGGCGATCTGCTCGCGGTGACCGGAACCGCCGGGACGGCCGCATTCCCGCTCCGCGTCGCCGAGATGCCCGACCGGGTGGTCTGGCTCCCGCTGAACTCCTCGGGCGGCGGCGTCGCCTCCGACACCGGGGCGCTGCCCGGCTCACTCGTCCGCATCGGTCCGGCGAAGCTCGCCGCCGAAGCCCCCCAGGAGGTGGAGGCATGAGCCCGTACCTCGCCGCTGAAGACCTCTCGATGTTCGGCACCGACCCCTGGTGGCTGGTCGTCGTCAAGGCGGTGTTCTGCTTCGCCTTCCTGATGCTGACCGTGCTGTTCTCCATCGTGTGGGAGCGCAAGGTCGTCGCCTGGATGCAGCTGCGCATCGGCCCCAACCGGCACGGCCCCTGGGGCATGCTCCAGTCGCTCGCCGACGGCATGAAGCTGATGCTCAAGGAAGACGTCATCGTCAAGCGCGCGGACAAGGTGGTCTACGTCCTCGCGCCGATCGTCGCGGCCATCCCGGCCTTCATGGCGATCGCGGTGATCCCCTTCGGCCCGGCCGGCAACGAGGTCTCGATCTTCGGGCACCGCACCGCGATGCAGCTCACCGACCTGCCGATCGCGATGCTCTACATCCTCGCGGTCGCCTCGGTCGGCATCTACGGCATCGTCCTCGCGGGCTGGAGCTCCGGATCCACCTACCCGCTCCTCGGCGGCCTGCGTTCCTGCGCGCAGATGATCTCGTACGAGATCGCCATGGGTGCCGCGTTCGCCTCGGTGTTCCTCTACTCGGGCTCGATGTCGACGTCGACGATCGTCGAGCAGCAGCAGGACCGCTGGTACATCGTCCTGCTGCCGGTCTCCTTCCTGATCTACATCGTGACGATGGTGGGCGAGACCAACCGCGCCCCCTTCGACATGCCGGAGTCCGAGGGCGACCTGGTGGGCGGCTTCAACACCGAGTACTCGTCGATCAAGTTCGCGATGTTCATGCTCGCCGAATACGTGAACATGGTGACGGTCTCGGCCGTGTCGGTGACGCTCTTCCTTGGCGGCTGGCGGGCCCCGTGGCCGGTCAGCACCTTCTGGGAGGGCGCGAACCACGGCTGGTGGCCGATGCTCTGGTTCGTGATCAAGGTGCAGTTGCTGCTGTTCTTCTTCATCTGGCTGCGCGGCACGCTCCCCCGCGTCCGCTACGACCAGCTGATGAAGCTCGGCTGGAAGGTCCTCATCCCGGTCTCGCTGGTCTGGCTGATGCTCGTGGCCACCGTGCGGACCCTCAGGAACGAGAACTACGACTTCGCCGACATCGCCCTCTACATCGGCGGCGGCGTCCTCGTCCTGCTGCTGCTCTCCTTCGTCGTCGACATGTTCCGCGAGAAGGCGAAGGAGGCCGAGCGGCAAGTCGAGGAACCCGTCGGCTTCGACCCGATGGCGGGCGGGTTCCCCGTACCTCCGCTGCCGGGGCAGGAACTTCTGCCGGTGCCGCGGCGCCGCTCGCACCGCGAGCGGGAGTTGATTGTCAGTGGTGGACCGGATACTGCGAGTGACGGATCTTCGGATGGAAAGGAGGCGTCCGATGGCTGAGGAGCCGAAGGAGACCAAACCCGGTTTCCAGAACCCCGTGGCCGGCTTCGGTGTGACCTTCAAGGCCATGTTCAAGAAGCGGCTGACCGAGCAGTACCCGGAGCAGCAGAAGACCACTGCCCCCCGGTTCCACGGACGGCACCAGCTCAACCGCCATCCGGACGGACTGGAGAAGTGCGTCGGCTGCGAACTGTGCGCCTGGGCCTGTCCCGCCGACGCCATCTATGTGGAGGGCGCCGACAACACGGACGAGGAGCGCTACTCGCCGGGCGAGCGGTACGGCCGCGTCTACCAGATCAACTACGCCCGCTGCATCCTGTGCGGTCTGTGCATCGAGGCGTGCCCCACGCGCGCGCTCACGATGACGAACGAGTTCGAGCTCGCCGACTCCAGCCGCGCCAACCTCATCTACACCAAGGAGCAGCTGCTCGCCGGCCTGGAAGAGGGCATGGTCGACAGCCCGCACTCCATCTTCCCGGGGACGGAGGAGCAGGACTACTACCGGGGATTGGTGACGGAGGCCGCGCCCGGCACGGTGCAGCAGGTCGCCGTCTCCAAGGGAGAGGTTCCGCAGGCCGCCGCGTCGACCGGCGAGGACGAGCCGACGTCGGAGAAGGTGATCGGCCGATGAGCGCGCAACTCGCCGCCTACTCCACCTCCACGGGTGAGGCCTTCCAGTTCTGGGTCCTCGGGACCGTCGCCGTGATCGGCGCCCTGTGCACCGTCTTCATGAAGCGGGCCGTGCACAGCGCGCTCTGTCTCGCCGGAACCATGATCATCCTGGCGGTGTTCTACCTCGCCAACGGGGCCTACTTCCTGGGCGTCGTGCAGATCGTCGTCTACACCGGCGCGATCATGATGCTGTTCCTGTTCGTGGTGATGCTCGTCGGCGTCACCGCGGCGGACTCCCTGAAGGAGACCATCAAGGGCCAGCGCTGGCTGGCCCTGATGTGCGGGCTCGGCTTCGGGGTCCTGCTGTTCGCGGGCATCGGGAACGCCTCTCTGAACGAGTTCAACGGCCTCGCGCAGGCGAACGCGGGCGGCAACGTGGAGGGCCTGGCGGCCCTCATCTTCACGAAGTACGTCTTCGCCTTCGAGATCACCGGCGCCCTGCTGATCACGGCCGCCGTCGGCGCCATGGTGCTCACCCACCGCGAGCGCACCGAACGGGCCAAGACCCAGCGCGAGCTGTCCGAGGAGCGCGTCCGCGAGGGCAAGCACCTGCCGCCGCTGCCGGCGCCCGGTGTGTACGCCCGGCACAACGCCGTGGACATCGCGGGCCTGCTGCCCGACGGCACCCCGTCCGACCTCACCGTCAGCAAGACGCTGCGGGAACGCGGGCAGATCCGTGACGTCTCGCAGGAGGCGCTGAACGACCTGCGGGCCCTGGAACAGCGCGCCGAGGAGCGCCTGGAGCGCACCGCGGTCGAGTCGGCCAACCGCAAGCGGGCCGAGGAGGCGTCCAAGTGAACCCCGTCAACTACCTCTATCTCGCCGCCCTGTTGTTCACGATCGGCGCCACCGGCGTGCTGATCAGGCGCAACGCGATCGTCGTCTTCATGTGCGTCGAGTTGATGCTCAACGCCTGCAACCTCGCGTTCGTCGCCTTCTCCCGGATGCACGGCAATCTCGACGGCCAGATCATCGCCTTCTTCACGATGGTCGTCGCCGCCGCGGAGGTCGTGGTCGGGCTCGCGATCATCGTGTCGCTGTTCCGTTCCCGCCACTCGGCCTCGGTCGACGACGCCAGCCTGATGAAGCTGTAAGGGGTCGCTGAATCGTGGAGAACCTGATTGCGCTGCTCATCGCGGCGCCCCTGCTCGGAGCGGCGGTCCTGCTGTGCGGCGGCCGGCGACTGGACGCCGTCGGTCACTGGATCGGCACGGCCCTGGCCGCCGCGTCCTTCGTGTTCGGTGCGATCCTCTTCGTCGACCTGCTCGGCAAGGACGCCGACCACCGGACACTGACCCAGCACCTGTTCAGCTGGGTGCCGGTCGAGGGTTTCCAGGCGGACGTCGCCTTCCAGCTCGACCAGTTGTCGATGACGTTCGTCCTGTTGATCACCGGTGTCGGCTCGCTGATCCACCTGTACTCGGTCGGGTACATGGAGCACGACGAGCGGCGCCGCCGCTTCTTCGGCTACCTGAACCTGTTCCTCGCGGCGATGCTGCTGCTCGTCCTCGCCGACAACTACCTCCTGCTGTACGTCGGCTGGGAGGGCGTCGGTCTGGCGTCGTACCTGCTGATCGGCTTCTGGCAGCACAAGCCCAGCGCCGCCACCGCCGCGAAGAAGGCATTCCTGGTCAACCGCGTCGGTGACGTGGGCCTGTCGATCGCGATCATGCTGATGTTCACGACCTTCGGGACCTTCGCCTTCGGCCCGGTGCTCGGTACCCACGAGGAGCCCGGGCTCGTCGGTGACACCTCCGAGGCCACGCTCACCGGCATCGCCCTGATGCTGCTGCTCGCCGCCTGCGGCAAGTCCGCCCAGGTGCCGCTGCAGTCCTGGCTCGGGGACGCCATGGAGGGCCCGACCCCGGTCTCGGCCCTCATCCACGCCGCGACGATGGTGACCGCCGGCGTCTACCTGATCGTCCGCTCCGGGGCCATCTTCAACGCGGCGCCCGACGCGCAGCTGGTGGTCACCATCGTCGGTGCCGTCACGCTCCTGTTCGGCGCGATCGTCGGTTGCGCGAAGGACGACATCAAGAAGGCGCTGGCCGGCTCGACCATGTCGCAGATCGGCTACATGATCCTCGCCGCGGGCCTCGGCCCGATCGGCTACGTCTTCGCGATCATGCACCTGGTGACGCACGGCTTCTTCAAGGCCGGGCTGTTCCTCGGCGCCGGTTCGGTCATGCACGGCATGAACGACGAGGTCGACATGAGGAAGTACGGCGGCCTCAGGAAGTACATGCCGGTCACCTTCGTCACGTTCGGCCTCGGCTACCTCGCCATCATCGGCTTCCCGGGCCTGTCCGGCTTCTTCTCCAAGGACAAGATCATCGAAGCGGCCTTCGCCAAGGGCGGCACCGAGGGCTGGATCCTCGGCGGTTGTGCCCTGCTGGGCGCGGCCATCACGGCGTACTACATGACGCGCGTGATGCTGATGACGTTCTTCGGAGAAGAACGCTGGCGTCACGGCAAGACGGCGTCCCCGGCCGAGCCGAGCGTGGAGCCCGCCGCCGAGCACCGCGGCGAGCACGCGGAACCGCACCCGCACGAGTCGCCCAGGTCCATGACGATCCCCATGATCGTGCTGGCCTTCGGATCGGTGTTCGCGGGTGGCTTCTTCAGCATCGGTGACCGCTTCCTGCACTGGCTGGAGCCCGTCACCGGCCACGACCACGGACACTCGCCGGTCAGCGCGCTGACGGTCACCCTCGCCACGATGGTGGTGCTGGTCGTCGGCGTGGCGATCGCCTGGGCCCAGTACGGGCGCCGCCCGGTCCCGGTCCTCGCCCCGCGCGGGTCGCTGCTCACCCGGGCCGCCCGGCGCGACCTGCTTCAGGACGACTTCAACCACGTGGTCCTCGTGCGCGGCGGCGAGCACCTCACGCGCTCCCTGGTGTACGTCGACCACACCATGGTCGACGGCGTCGTCAACGGCACGGCGGCCTCGGTCGGCGGCCTCTCCGGACGGATGCGCAAGCTCCAGAACGGCTTCGCGCGGTCGTACGCGGTCTCGATGTTCGGCGGTGCGGCGCTCCTCGTCGCCGCGACCCTGCTGATGAGGGCGGTCTGATACCGATGTCCTTTCCCCTGCTGACAGCGACGGCGCTGCTACCGGCGATCGGGGCGATCGCCACGGCCGCCGTGCCCGCCGCACGGCGCACCGCCGCCAAGTGGCTGGCACTGTTCGTCTCGCTCGCCACACTCGCCCTCGCGATCACGGTCCTGGTGCGCTTCGACCCGGACGGCGACCGCTACCAACTCACCGAGTCCCACGCCTGGATCGCGGACTTCGGGGTCAGATACGAGCTGGGCGTGGACGGCATCGCGGTGGCGCTGATCGCGCTGACGGCGCTGCTGATGCCGTTCATCATCCTCGCGGGCTGGCACGACGCCGACCCGCTGGAGACCGGCAACAAGCGGTGGCGGCCCACTCAGGGCTTCTTCGCCCTGATCCTGGCCGTCGAGGCGATGGTGATCATCTCCTTCGAGGCCACCGACGTCTTCCTCTTCTACATCTTCTTCGAAGCCATGCTGATCCCGATGTACTTCCTCATCGGTGGCTTCGGAGACCGTGCCCACGCCGGCTCCGACGAGCACGCGGCGACCCAACGCTCGTACGCCGCAGTGAAGTTCCTCCTCTACAACCTGGTCGGCGGTCTGATCATGCTGGCCGCGGTGATCGGCCTGTACGTGGTCGCCGGGAACTTCAGCCTCCAGGAGATCGCCGAGGCGCGCGCCAACGGCTCGCTGGACATGGCGACCAACACCGAACGCTGGCTGTTCCTGGGCTTCTTCTTCGCCTTCGCGGTGAAGGCGCCCCTGTGGCCGCTGCACACCTGGCTGCCCAACGCGATGGGGGAGGCCACCGCCCCGGTCGCCGTCCTCATCACCGCGGTCGTCGACAAGGTCGGCACCTTCGCGATGCTCCGCTTCTGCCTCCAGCTGTTCCCGGAGGCGTCGAAGTGGGCGACGCCCGTCATCCTCGTCCTCGCCGTGATCAGCATCATCTACGGGGCGCTGCTCGCCGTCGGCCAGCGGGACATCAAGCGGCTGGTGGCGTACGCGTCGATCTCGCACTTCGGCTTCATCATCATGGGCATCTTCGCGATGACCAGTCAGGGCCAGTCGGGCGCGACGCTCTACATGGTCAACCACGGCATCTCGACCGCCGCGCTGATGCTGGTGGCCGGCTTCCTGATCTCGCGGCGCGGCTCGCGGCTCATCGCCGACTACGGCGGGGTGCAGAAGGTCGCTCCGGTGCTCGCCGGCACCTTCCTGATCGGCGGCCTGGCGACCCTGTCACTGCCGGGGCTCGCGCCGTTCGTGAGTGAGTTCCTCGTCCTGGTCGGCACGTTCGCGCGCTACCCGGTGATCGGGATCATCGCCACCTTCGGCATCGTGCTCGCCGCGCTCTACACCCTCGTCCTCTACCAGAGGACGATGACGGGCCCGGTGAAGCCCGAGGTCGCGGCGATGCCGGACCTCAGGGTGCGGGAGCTCGTGGTGGTCGCCCCGCTGGTCGTACTGCTGATCTTCCTTGGCGTCTATCCGAAGCCCCTCACCGACATCGTGAACCCGGCGGTCAAGCAGACCATGTCCGACGTGGACAAGAAGGACCCCCAGCCCGAGGTGGAGGCGGCCAAGTGAGCGCAACAGCCGTCCACAGCCTGTGGACAACCGCGGCCGAACCGATCACCAAGATCGACGCGCCGACGTTCGAATACGGACAACTGTCGCCCACCCTGATCGTCGTCGGCGCGGCGATCGTCGGGGTGCTGGTCGAGGCCTTCGTCCCGCGCAAGTCCCGCTACTACGCCCAGATGTTCGTGTCCGTCGTCGCGCTGGTCGCCGCCTTCGCCGCGGTCGTCGCGCTCGCCGCCGACGGATACGGCACGACCAAGGCGCGCATCGCGGCCATGGGCGCGATCGCCGTCGACGGACCGGCCCTCTTCCTTCAGGGCACGATCCTGCTGGCGGCCCTGGTCGGCCTGTTCACCTTCGCCGAGCGGCGGCTCGATCCTGAGGCGCACGGCAACCGCGTCGACTCCTTCGCGGCGCAGGCCGCCTCGGTGCCGGGCAGCGACAGTGAGAAGGCCGCGGTGAAGGCCGGGTTCACCACCACCGAGGTGTTCCCGCTGCTGCTGTTCGCCGTCGCCGGCATGCTGATCTTCCCGTCGGCCAACGACCTGCTGACGCTCTTCGTGGCCCTGGAAGTCTTCTCGCTCCCGCTGTACCTGCTGTGTGCCCTGGCCCGCCGCAAGCGGCTCCTGTCGCAGGAAGCCGCGGTCAAGTACTTCCTGCTCGGCGCGTTCGCCTCCGCGTTCACGCTGTTCGGCATCGCGCTGCTGTACGGCTACGCGGGCTCGATGTCGTACGCCACGATCGCGCAGGTCGTCGACGGCCAGATCCAGACCGTCAACCCGGCGCTCGCGGACACCATGGGCAACGACGCGCTGCTGCTCATCGGCGCCGCGATGCTCGTCATGGGCCTGCTGTTCAAGGTCGGCGCGGTGCCGTTCCACATGTGGACGCCCGACGTCTACCAGGGCGCGCCCACGCCGGTGACCGGGTTCATGGCCGCGGCGACCAAGGTGGCGGCCTTCGGCGCGCTGCTCCGGGTCCTGTACGTCATCCTGCCCGGACTGCGCTGGGACTGGCGGCCGGTCATGTGGGGCGTCGCGATCGTCACCATGCTCGGCGGTGCGATCGTCGCGATCACGCAGACCGACATCAAGCGCCTGCTGGCCTACTCGTCCATCGCGCACGCCGGATTCATCCTCGCGGGTGTCATCGCGACCACGCCGGACGGGGTGTCCTCGGTCCTCTTCTACCTGGCCGCGTACTCGTTCGTGACGATCGGCGCGTTCGCGGTGGTCACCCTCGTGCGGGACGCGGGCGGAGAGGCGACCCACCTGTCCAAGTGGGCCGGGCTCGGGCGCAGGTCACCTCTGGTGGCGGCCGTGTTCGCGGTGTTCCTGCTGGCCTTCGCGGGCATCCCGCTCACCTCCGGGTTCGCCGGGAAGTTCGCCGTGTTCAAGGCGGCAGCGGAGGGCGGCGCGGCCCCGCTGGTCGTGGTCGGTGTGATCTCGTCCGCGATCGCGGCCTTCTTCTACATCCGCGTCATCGTGCTGATGTTCTTCAGCGAGCCGCAGCCCGACGGCCCGACCGTGGCGGTGCCGTCGCTGTTGACGACGACCACGATCGGGTTCGGCGTGGCGGTCACACTGGTGCTCGGTGTGGCCCCGCAGTACTTCCTGGACCTGGCGAACCAGGCGGGAGTGTTCGTGCGCTGACCGCGCCAGGTGCCCTGACCTGCGGTGTTCGGGCGGTGGGCCCCGGTTTCCCTCGTGGGAGCCGGGGCCTGTGCTCGTTCGGTGCGGTCAGGTGGCCGTGGAGAAGGAGGGCTTCCCCGTCCCGCCCGCGCAGCTTGTCCCGGCCGTCGTGGGCGCGGTGTGACGCAGGCCATTGGGCTGAGTACGGAGTGTTGCCGAACCGGCCTGTGGATAACTCCGGGGGTGTCAGTCCGGACCCCTATCGTGGAGGCAGTGGTCGAGGGACGACGTACGGGGGACACGGCTATGGGCGGGACGGGCGGGATCACCGAGATGGCAGGGACGATCGATAGCGAGGCGCTGGCCACGCTGCACCGTGTCTTCGGGTACGAGGCCTTCCGCGGCGAGCAGGAAGAGGTCATCGAGCACGTGGTGGCCGGCGGAGACGCCGTCGTCCTCATGCCGACCGGCGGCGGCAAGTCGCTGTGTTACCAGATCCCGGCGCTGGTCAGACCCGGTACGGGCATCGTGGTCTCGCCACTCATCGCGCTGATGCAGGACCAGGTGGACGCGCTGCGGGCGCTCGGCGTGCGCGCCGGGTTCATGAACTCCACGCAGGACTTCGACGAGCGGCGGGTGGTGGAGGCCGAGTACCTGGCAGGCGAGCTTGACCTGCTGTATCTGGCGCCGGAGCGGCTGCGACTGGAATCGACCCTGGACCTGCTCTCGCGTGGCAAGATCGCGGTCTTCGCCATCGACGAGGCGCACTGTGTGTCCCAATGGGGCCACGACTTCCGCCCCGACTATCTGTCCCTGTCACTGCTCGGCGAGCGCTGGCCGGACGTCCCGCGGATCGCGCTCACGGCGACAGCAACGGACGCGACGCACCAGGAGATCACCCAGCGGCTGGGCATGCCGACGGCCCGCCACTTCGTGGCGAGCTTCGACCGGCCCAACATCCAGTACCGGATCGTGCCCAAGGCCGACCCCAAGAAGCAGCTGCTGGGCTTCCTGCGCGAGGAGCACGCGGGTGACGCGGGCATCGTGTACTGCCTGTCGCGCCGGTCGGTGGACACGACGGCGGAGTTCCTGTCCCGCAACGGCATCGAGGCGGTGCCGTACCACGCCGGTCTGGACGCGGGCACCCGCGCCGCCCACCAGTCCCGCTTCCTCCGGGAGGACGGCCTGATCGTGGTCGCGACCATCGCCTTCGGCATGGGCATCGACAAGCCGGACGTCCGCTTCGTCGCCCACCTCGACCTGCCCAAGTCGGTCGAGGGCTACTACCAGGAGACGGGCCGCGCCGGCCGCGACGGACTGCCGTCCACGGCCTGGATGGCGTACGGCCTCAACGACGTCATACAGCAGCGCAAGATGATCCAGTCGAGCGAGGGCGACGAGGCGTTCCGGCGCCGGGCCGCCGCCCACCTGGACTCGATGCTGGCGCTGTGCGAGACGGCCCAGTGCCGGCGCGGGCAGCTCCTCGCCTACTTCGGCCAGGACCCCGCCCCGGTGGGGTGCGGCAACTGCGACACCTGCCTCACCCCGCCGGAGACCTGGGACGGCACGGTCGCGGCCCAGAAGGTGCTGTCCACCGTGGTGCGGCTGCAGCGCGAGCGTGGGCAGAAGTTCGGCGCGGTGCAGATCGTCGACATCCTGATGGGCAAGCGCTCGGCCAAGGTCATCCAGTTCGACCACGACCAGCTGTCCGTGTTCGGCATCGGCGAGGACCTCTCCGAGGCCGAATGGCGGGGCGTCGTACGGCAGTTGCTGGCGCAGGGGCTGCTCGCGGTCGAGGGGGACTACGGCACCTTGGTGCTGACCGAGGCGAGCGGGTCGGTGCTGCGGCGGGAGCGGGAGGTGCCGCTGCGGAAGGAGCCGAAGAAGGCGGTGACCGCGCGGTCGGCATCGGGCTCCGGGCGGGGAGAGCGCAAGGCCAAGGCCGCGGTGGCCGAGCTGCCCGAGGCACTGCTGCCGGCGTTCGAGGCGCTGCGGGCGTGGCGGGCCGAACAGGCCCGCGAGCAGGGAGTTCCGGCGTACGTCATCTTCCATGACGCGACGCTCCGAGAGATCGTGACGGTCTGGCCCACGTCCGTGGAACAGCTCGGCGGGGTCGGCGGGGTCGGCGAGAAGAAGCTCGTCACCTATGGGGAGGGCGTGATCGGGGTGCTCGCCGGCCTGGACGGGTCTCCCGCAGGCGCGGCGCCGGGCCCGGAGCAGGAGGCGGACCCGGGCGCGGACCACTGGCCCGAGATGGAAGCGGAGCCGGAACCGGACGACTGGATATAGACGGCTGGACATAGGGGACGGCTGGAGGCAGGGGGAGTCCGGCAGGGTCACAGGGCTCGTGCCGCGTACGCCCTGACGTCCGCGTCGGAGTCGGACGTCGCTGTGGACAGGGCCGCGCGGGCGTCCTCGGTGCCCGCATGCCGGGTCAGCGCCAGGACCGCCGCCTTGCGGACGTCGGCGTTGGGGTCCGCGAGGGCCTTGGCCAGGGTGGGGACGGCCACGTCGGGAGCCGCGGCGGACAGCGCGCCGGCCGCGCCCGCCCGGACCTGCCACGCGGGATCGGACAACGCGGCCGTGGCCCGCTCGGCCAGCGGTGCGGGGCAGCCGGTCGTGCCGAGCGCGCCGTAGGCAGCCGCGCGCACCAGGGCGTCGGGGTCGTCGACGAGGTCGGTGAGGGCGGTCTGGACGGGATCGGGTTCGGGACCGACGGAGGCCGGACCCGCCGGGGCCAGGCGTCCCGCGGACACCGTGGCCAGGCCCTTGGCGATCGTGACACGGACCTCGCGGGACGGGTCCGCGGTCGCGGCTCGGGCGAGTTCCTCCGCGGCGTCGACCGACACCAGCGCACGCACCGCCTCGATGCGGACGGCGACGTCGGAGTCCGTCAAGGAGCCCGCGAACAGTTCGGCGTCGCCCAGAAGCAGGGCACGCAGGACGTCCAGTGCAGCGGCGCGAACGACCGGGTCGGGTTCGGCCAGGGCCGCGACCAGGCCGTCGCGCAGGGCCGGTTCGGGAGGCAGGGTCTCGACCAGTTCGCGCATCGAGGCTGCCGCGGCGGCGCGCACCTGCGCGGCGGGGTCGCGGAGCGCTTCGGCGAGGGCGGGGCCCGTTCCCGGCGGCAGCGCCTCCGTCAGCACGGCGACGGCCTCGCGTCGGACGGCGGGCGCAGGGTCGGTCAAGTACCGGCGCAGGGCGTCGAGTTCGGGCTGCTCCTCGGCGAGGGTGACGAGCTCCACGAGGCGGGCCGAGGACTGCTCGTGGGCAGGGCGGGAGGTCGGGGCCTCCCGGACACTCCTCCCGGCCGGCTCGGCTCCTTCGGCCCCGGCCGCCACCGGCGCCACCTGTCGTGCCCCGGCGGTCGCCACCTGTTCGGGGTGGACCTCGCCGAGGTGGCGGGAGGGACCGCCGGTCGGGGTGAACTCCTCGATCGGCACCAGATAGGGAGCCACGGGACGAGCCGTGAACTCCATCGCACCAGAGGGGGACTTGTGCAGATCGAGGTGGTGGAACCAGGACGCGTCGTCGCGACGAGGGTGGTCGAGACGGTCGTGGTAGAGACCCCAGCGGGACTCCGTGCGCGCCAGGGAGGCGCGGGCGGCCATCTCCGCGCAGTCACGGATGAAGGTGACCTCGGCGCAACGCATCAGCTCGTGCGGGGTGCGGGCGCCCATCTCGGCGATGTCGGCGCGCATCCGCTCGAACGCCTCCAGGGCCAGGGAGAGCCGGGCGCCGGACTTCGGAGGGGCCACGTAGTCGTTCACGAAGCGGCGCAGCTTGTACTCGACCTGGGGCTGCGGCGGGCCGTCCGGATTGCGCAGCGGGCGGTAGACCAGCTCGTGGGCGTCGCGCAGTTGGTCGGCAGGCAGTTCGCCCTCGTACGGCCGGTGGCGGGCCGCGTCCGCGCCCGCCAGGTCACCGAATACGAACGCGCCGATCATGTAGTTGTGCGGGACGCAGGCCAGGTCGCCGGCGGCGTACAGGCGGGGGACGGTCGTACGGGCGTGGTCGTCGACGCGTACGCCGGAGGCCGAGTGGCCGCCGCACAGGCCGATCTCGGAGATGTGCATCTCGACGTCGTGGGTGCGGTAGTCGTGACCGCGGCCGGAGTGGAAGGTGCCGCGGGTCGGGCGCTCCGTCGAGTGGAGGATCGACTCCAGGGCCGCGACCGACTCCTCCGGGAGGTGGCTCAGCTTCAGGTACACCGGGCCCCGGTCGGAGGCGACCTCCGCCGCGAACTCCGCCATCATCTGGCCGGACCAGTAGTCGGAGTCGACGAAGCGTTCGCCGTGCCGGTTGACCTGGTAGCCGCCGAAGGGGTTGGCGACGTAGGCGCAGGCCGGGCCGTTGTAGTCCTTGATCAGCGGGTTGATCTGGAAGCACTCGATGCCGGTGAGCTCGGCGCCCGCGTGATACGCCATCGCGTAGCCGTCGCCCGCGTTGGTGGGGTTCTCGTACGTGCCGTACAGGTAGCCGGAGGCGGGCAGGCCGAGGCGGCCGCAGGGGCCGGTGGCGAGGATCACCGCGCCGGCGCGGACGGTGACGAACCGTCCGGTGCGGGTGTTGAAGCCGGCCGCGCCCACGGCGCGCCCCTCGGCCGTCAGTACGCGCACCGGCATCACCCGGTTCTCGATGCGGATCCTCTCCCGCATCTCACGCCGCCGCAGCTGCCGGTAGAGGACCTTCTTGACGTCCTTGCCCTCCGGCATCGGCAGCACATAGGAGCCGGAGCGGTGGACCTGGCGGACCGCGTAGTCGCCGTGCTCGTCCTTCTCGAACTTCACGCCGTACGACTCCAGGCGCTGGACCATGGCGAAACCGCGGGTGGCGGTCTGGCGGACGGTGGACTGGTCGACGATGCCGTCGTTGGCACGGGTGATCTCGGCGACGTAGTCGTCGGGTTCGGCGCGGCCGGGGACGACCGCGTTGTTGACGCCGTCCATGCCCATCGCGAGGGCACCGGAGTGACGGACGTGGGCCTTCTCCAGGAGCAGTACGTTCGCGCCGTGCTCGGCTGCGGTCAGGGCCGCCATGGTGCCGGCGGTGCCGCCGCCGATGACGAGGACGTCACAGGTCAGTTCGTCGGCGTCGCCGAGAGCGGGGATCGCCAGGGGGCCGGCGGCAGGGTTGCCGGCAGGGCTGTTCGTGGCTCCGGCCGTGGGGGTGTCCGGGGTGCCGTCCGGGGTGGTGTCCACGAGGGTGCCTTTCACGTACTGAGGGAGGTGAGGACGTCGCGCCGCAGCGCCCCGCGCGCCGGGTCGTCGTGCGCGGCGCGGTCGCGAGGGCGGGGTACGTCGCGTACGGCGGTCAGCCGGCCGGAGCCGAGGAGGGCGACGCGGTCGCCGAGGAACAGGGCCTCGTCCACGTCGTGGGTGACGAAGACGACGGTCGCGCCCGTGCCGCGCAGCACCTCCACCAGCAGGTCCTGCATGCCGGCGCGGGTCTGGGCGTCGAGGGCGCCGAAGGGTTCGTCCATGAGGACGGCACGCGGGCGTGCGGCCAGGGCGCGGGCCAGCTGCGCGCGTTGGCGTTGGCCTCCGGAGACGCGGTGCGGCAACTGGCGGGCCCGGTCGGCGAGTCCGACGCGGTCGAGCCAGGCGTCCGCCTGCTCCCCGCGCTGCCTGCGCGGCAACCCCTGGATGGCGAGGGGCAGTTCGACGTTGGCGCGCAGGGTGCGCCAGGGGAGGAGGGCGTCCTCCTGGAAGACCAGGGCGCGGTCGGCGGCGGGGCCCACCAGCGGGTGGTCGTCCTGGCTGATCTCCCCGGCGAGCGGGGGCAGCAGGCCGGCCAAGGTCCGCAGGAGCGTCGACTTGCCGCAGCCGGAGGGGCCGACGACGGTGAGGATCTCGCCGGGTGCGACCTCCAGGTCGACGTCGGCCAGCGCGGAGGCGTCGGGGCGACCGAGCGTGGCGCTCCGGAGGGTGAAGCGGATGCCGCGGACGGACGAGGGGGCGTCGACTTGCGCGCCGTGGGCGGGTGCGGCGACCCGCGTGCCGGTGGGCTGGGCGCGAGGCCCGACGGCGGTCGAGGGTGTGCTCGTCTCCTCGCTGGGCGAGGCTGTTCCCGGTGCGGTGCCTGTCGAGGGTGTGTCGGCTTCCGGGCCTGTCGAGGAGGCGCCGGACTGGGTACCGGTCCGAGGTGCGCTCGTCTCCTCACGGGGCGAGGGCCTACGAGGCTCCGTTACGGACGAGGACACGGCGGCCTTCGCCTCTGGCGAGGAGGCGTCGGTCTCCACGCCGGGCGGTGGCGCGCTCGTCTCAGGACCGGTGAGCAGGCGGTCGCGCGGGTGGGGCTTGGACGTCTCAGACGAGGTGCTCATCGCGCGCCTCCTCGGGGTCGGGCGCGGTGGGTGCGGTCAGCGCGGTCGGCGTGGTGGAGAGGCGGGTCCCGGGCCGGGGGCCGGGGACGTACGACGTGCGGGGCAGCCAGCGGGTGAGGCGGCGGCCGAGCAGCTCGACGGCGGTGGAGGTGAGCCAGCCGAGGATGCCGATGGTGGCCATGCCGACGAACACGCCCGGGTAGTCGACGACCGTGTAGTCCTGCCAGGTGCGGTAGCCGACGCCGTACTGGCCGGAGATCATCTCGGCGGAGATGACGCAGATCCACGAGACGCCGATGCCGACCGACAGGCCGCCGAAGATGCCGGGCAGCGCGCCCGGCAGCACGACCGAGCCGAGGATCCGCCACCGGCCGCCGCCCATGGTGAGCACCGCTTCCTCCCACACCGGGACCAGGGCGCGTACCGCGTGCCGGGTGGAGACCAGGACCGGGAAGAAGGCGGCGGTGCAGGTGATGAAGACGATGCCCTGTTCGTTGGAGGGGAAGAGGAGGATCGCGACGGGCACGAGGGCGATGGCCGGCACCGGGCGGATCACTTCCAGCACCGGGCCGAGCAGGTCCGCGGCGAGACGGGAGCGCGCCACGAGCACGCCCGCCGCCACGCCCAGGACGGCGGCGAGCAGGAAGCCGGTGAGGATGCGGGTGAGGCTGTCGGTGAGGTCGGTCCAGTAGTCGGGTCCGGACAGCCGGCCGGCGAAGGCGCGGGCCACGTCGGTGACGGTGGGGAACTGCGAGAAGCGCAGCCACAGGTCGATGTCCAGGCTGGTCAGCAGCTGCCAGAGACCGAGGGCGGCGGCCAGCGAGCCTATCCGCAGCGCGAGCCGGCCCGCCCGCCTCGGATAGCGGTAGGACGCGGTCCGAATCATGACGCCCGGGCCAGTGCGTCGGCGTACGGGATGACGCGGGCGCCGCCGTGGTCGGCGACGTACGCCTTCGCGGTCGCCGGTGCGACGAAGGGGAGGAGCTGGTCGCCGTCGGTCACCCAGACGGCCTGGTCGGCGAACCACAGGGTGCCGGTGGTGGCGTCGGGGACGTAGGCGGCGCGGATGTCGGCCTGGTGCTGGGCGACGTACCCCAGCAGCTCGGCGGGGGACTTGAAGGTCCGGGTCTGTGCCGAGTCCTTGGGCCAGACCTCGCTCGCGGCCGGGGCGGGGGTGGCGGCGAGGCGCTTCGCGTAGGCCGGGCCGAGGGCCTTCTTGACGTACTGGTCGTCGACGAAGGCGTCCACGTCCACGTCGCCGGTGAGTTTCGCCGACTTGAGGACCGAGACGTCCTGCTTGAGAGCGGAGACCAGTCGGGGCTTGATCGCCGGGTCGAAGGTGGCGATGCCGTGGGCGCCGTTGTAGAGGTAGACGACCTCGGCGGGCAGGCCGGTGGCCTTCGCGACCTTCTCGGCGGCGGCCACCGGATGGGCGTTCAGGTAGTCGGTGGCCTCCGCCTGGGCCTTGAGGAAGGCCTCCAGCACGGCCGGGCGCTTCCTGGCGAAGTCCTCGCGGGCGGTGACGCCGTGGAAGGTGGGGAGGTTCAGGAGGGCGCCGTCGTACAGGGCCTTCGCCTTGCCCTGGAAGGTCAGCAGGCCGGGCCAGGCGACGAACTGCGAGAGCGCGTCCGCGCTGCCGGCGGCGAGGGCCGAGGCGCCCACCGCGGGCTGCTGGTTGAGCTTCTCGATGCCCTGGTCGGGGTCGATGCCGGCGCGTTGCAGGGCGCGGACGAGGGTGCCGTCGGCGGCCGAGCCGATGCTGGTGGAGACCTTCTTGCCGCGGAGGTCTTCGAGGGAGGCGAGTTTCGCGTCCGGGGAGGTGACGATCGTGTTGAGGCCGCCACGGAGGTTGTAGCCGGTGACGGACACCAGGTGGGTGGGCTCGCCGAGCTGCTTGCCGCGGGCCGCGTTGATGAGGAGCGGGAAGTCGCCCATCGAGCCGATGTCGATCTTCCCGGCGGTCATCTGGGCGGTGATGGGGGCGCCGGTGGCGTAGTCCTGCCAGTTCACCTTGTAGGTGATGCCGTCACCGAGGGCGTTGAGCTGTTTCTCGAAGGAGCCGAGGGAGCGGAGGAGGGTGCCGGCCGTGACCGTGTTGATCGTCTTGGACTGGTAGCCGACGGTGACGGTGACCGTGGAGCCGTCGCCGGCCTCCGCACTGCCGCCGCAGGCGGTGAGGGGGAGGAGGAGTGTGACGGCAGCTGCGGCGGCGACTGCGGTGCGTTTCATGGGAGTTGGTGGCCTCTCACCGGAGCAGATAGGGCATGTTGACCGTGACGGCTCCGGTGGGACAGCGGGCCGCGCACGGGCCGCAGTACCAGCACTCGTCGACGTGCATGTAGGCCTTGCCGCTGCTCTCGTCGATGGCGAGGGAGTCCAGCGGGCACATGTCCACGCAGAGCGTGCAGCCGTCGATGCACTTCGACTCGTCGATGGTCACGGGCACGTCGGCCCGCTGGGGCGCCAAGGGCATGGCTGTCTCCAGGAAGGTGCGCAAGCAGGGATTTCGAGCGGAACCGGGGGGTTACAGCGACCGGTGCAGCAGGCCGCTCATCGTGATGCGGTCGCCGCGGAAGCGGATGAACTCCAGGTCGACCGGGCGGCCGTCGGCGAGGTGCGTGAGCCGTTCCAGCATGAGGACGGCCGCGCCGCGCGGGGCTTCCAGTACGGCGGCTGAGTGGGCGTCCGCGTTCACCGCCTCCAGGGTGATCTCGGCGTGGCCCAGGGGTTGGCCGGTGATGCCTTCCAGGAGGCGGAAGACGTCGGTGTTCTCCAGGTCGGCGCCGAGCAGGGCGGTGCCGAGGTCGAGGGGGACGTAGGTGAGGTCGAGGGAGAGGGGGAGGCCGTTGAGGCGGCGCAGGCGTTCGATGTAGAGGACGTCGGTGCCGGGGGCGACGTGGAGGCGTTCGGCGACGGGCACGGGAGCGGGGGCTGGGCCCATGGTGCGGACCTCGTTGGTGACCCGGCCGTGTTCGCGCAGGGTTTCCGCGAGGCCCATCAGGCGGTCGAGGCCGTGGGGGTACTTCTGGGCGACGACGACCGTGCCGACGCCGGGGAGGCGTTCCACCAGGCCTTCGGCGCGCAGCAGGTCCAGGGCTTGGCGGACCGTGTTGCGGGAGGCGCGGTAGTCGGTGGCGAGGGCGGACTCGTGGGGGAGGGTGCCGTCCGGGAAGCCGTCGGTGAGGAGTTGGTGGCGTAGGAGGTCGGCGAGTTGGCGGGCCTGGTCCGCGCGCAGCCGACGACGCGTGCGGTGGGCGGCGACGGTGGTCGCGCCTTGGCCGGCGTGGTCGCGGATGCGGTCGGAGAGGGGCATGTTTCGAACCATACCGAGGCGGTAGGGAAAGTCGTGTTGCGGGATTGTTGCGCCACCGGAGGCTCCGCCGGTGGGGTCGTTGACCTGGGGTTTCTCGTGGTCGTGGGGGAGATCTGCCACCGGGTGTGCGACGCGGCCGGGTGTGCGACGCGGCCGGGCTTGCGGCGCGGCTGGGGTGTGCGGCGCGGCTGGGGTGTGCAGCGCGGCCGGGGTGGGGCTGGGCGGGGGTGGGTCGCGCAGCCCGGCGCTGACGGGGTGCCGCCTGCGCCCACCCGTGCCGCCCCAGCGGCACGACTGCCCGCAGTCTGACGGTGTCGGGGTGCCGCCTGCGCCCACTCGTCCCAGCGGCACGACTGCCCGCAGCTGGGCGGTGCCGGGGGTGTCGCCTGTGCCCACCCGTGCCCAGGAGCGCGGCGGCTCGGTGGTGCGCGGCTGGGCCCCAGCGGCACGACTGCCCGCAGCTGGGCGGTGTCGACTGCCCTCAGACGGGGTGGGTCCTACGACAGTGCTGTCAGGCCCGGGGCGAAGGTGATCAGGAGGGGGAGCAGCGGGACCAGGGTCGCCACCGTCGTCGTCAGGGCTCGGTGGCGGGGGCCGAGGCGGGGCTGGGGTTCCAGGAGGCGGTCCACTCGTTCTCCGAGGAGGCGGTGGGTGGAGGCGCAGGAGAGGACGCCCCGGTGCTGGTTCAGCTCGATCAGGGCCAGGGCCGTGGTCAGGTGGCCGCAGCGGCGGGAGGCCGTGTCGTCGGCGGACAGTTCGACCAGGCGGTGGGTCTGGTCGCAGAAGTGGGCGAAGAGCGGGATACGGGGGAAGCCGGTGGCGAGGGCGGTGGAGAGGTGGAGCAGCCAGTCGTGGCGGGCGCGGGCGTGGCCGCGCTCGTGGGTGAGGACCGCGTCCAGCTGGTGGTCGGTGAGGCGGTGCAGGGCACCGGTGGTCACGATCAGCTGGGGCGGGCTGCCGGGCATCCACCAGGCGTCCGGGTACTCGTCCTCGAGGACGAGCAGGGGTCCGCGCGAGGCGGGCAGGCCGGCCGGCAGGTCGGGGGCGCGTTCGCGCAGGTGGGCGCGGGCCTGGCCGCGGTGTCGGCGGGCCTCGACGAGCTCGCGGGCGAGCATCGCGGTCGTCCAGGCGGCCCCGCCGGCCAGCAGCAGGGTGAGGGCGACGGCCCAGACCGGGGCGGCGGAGAGGTCGTACGCGGCGGTCACGGCCGGCGGTGCCGGCGCGAAGACGTGGTCGCGGACGGTGTGGAAGACGGCCGCGGTGCCCAGCACCAGGGCCGCCAGACAGCACAGCAGGACGGTGGCGACCAGGCACTGCCACACCCACAGCGCGACCACGGGGTCCCGCTCGGGCCACGCGGCCCGGGTCAGCGCGCGCGGAACCGGCACGGCGGCCGCCAGGGCGACGGCGCTCAGCAGGAGCAGGCAGACAGTCATGCCACGGGCTCCGGATCCTGTTCGGAAGAAACGGCTGCTATGGGTGCACAGTGCGCGAAGGGCAAGCACCGCACGGGCTGTACGAGGGGCGACGGCGTCGTCCGTCGTCCTCACAGGCCACGCCGCCCGTCGCCAGTATGACGGCGGCGGGCGGCGTACGGCAGGTGTCGGAAGTCGTTCAGTGGGGTGCGGTGTGAAGCGGGGACGGCACCACCCGGCCGGAGACCTCGCCCAGTCCCACCCGGACACCGTCCGGGCCGGGGGCCCAGGCCGACAGGGTCACCTGGTCGCCGTCCTCGAGGAACGTCCGCTTGCCGTCGGGGAGTTCGAGGGGATCGCGGCCGTTCCAGGTCAGTTCCAGCAGCGATCCCCGCTCCCGTTCGGAAGGTCCGCTCACCGTGCCGGAGCCGTACAGGTCGCCGGTGCGCAGGCAGGCGCCGTTGACGGTCATGTGGGCCAGTTGCTGGGCGGCCGTCCAGTACATGGTGGAGAAGGGCGGCTCGGAGACGACGTGGCCGTTGACGGCGACCGAGATGCGCAGGTCGTAGCCGCCGGGTTCGTCGTCCGTGTCGTCCAGGTACGGCAGCAGGGGGTGGGTCCGCTCCGGGGGCGTCACCCGTGCCGACTCCAGGGCGTCCAGCGGGGTGATCCACGCCGACACCGAGGTGGCGAAGGACTTGCCGAGGAACGGGCCGAGAGGGACGTACTCCCAGGCCTGGATGTCGCGCGCGGACCAGTCGTTCAGCAGGCACAGCCCGAAGACGTGCTCGCGGAAGTCGGTGAGGGCGACGGGCTCGCCCGCGCGCGAGGGGGCCCCGACCACGAAGCCGACCTCGGCCTCGATGTCCAGGCGGACGGAGGGGCCGAAGACGGGCGCCGGGTCGGAAGCAGCCTTCCGCTGCCCCGACGGGCGTACGACGTCCGTGCCGGACACCACGACCGTGCCGGAACGGCCGTGGTAGCCGATCGGCAGGTGCTTCCAGTTGGGGGTCAGGGAGTCGGCGGCGTCCGGGCGGAACATCTGGCCGACGTTCCGGGCGTGGTTCTCCGAGGCGTAGAAGTCGACGTAGTCCGCCACCTCGAAGGGGAGATGCAGGGTCACCGAGGACAGGGGGTGGAACAGCGGCTCGATGGTCTCGCGGTGCGACGGCACCGTCAGCCATGCCGTCAGCGCGCGCCGTACGTCCGACCAGGCGGTGCGGCCCGCGGCGAGCAGCGGGTTCAGGGAGGGCCGCGCGAGGAGGGAGACGTACGGGGAGCCGAGGGCGGCGGCGGCCGCGCCCGCGTCCAGGACGTGGTCGCCGAGGCGGACACCCACCCGGCGATCGTCGGATCCGGGGAGCGAGAACACGCCGTACGGGAGGTTGTGCGTGCCGAAGAGGTCACCCTCGGGGACATCGAAGGGGGGCATGGGTGCTGCCTCACTCTCGTGCGTACCGTGCGTTCGATGTGGTCGCGCCACACGTTGTCGGGCCACACGTTACGGCTGAGTTGCGTGGGCGGACACAGGCAACGGCCACGCGGCACCCGGCGGGCGTGGTGCCGCTGCCACGGTCCGCGGTCTGACGACGGGAAGGCCGTCAGCCTCGACCCTTCGGGCGACGGGCCGGGCGTCAGTGCCGCTTCGTCCGCCACGGGCCGGACGTCACGGCGCTTCGTCCGCGCGCTGCCAGGCGAGGAAGTCCTCGATCAGCTCCGGCGGATTGGCCGCCTCGGTGGCCTCGATCTCCCAGGGGACGAAAGGTTTCGCCACCTTGGTCGCGCTGTGGCGAACGGGGGCCCGGTCACGACGTGCAGACGTCCTTCAGCTTGTCGGCCGCCGCGTCGATCCTGCCGGTGTCCGGGTCGGTGTCGCCGTTCAGGACGGCCTTGTTGTAGTCCTTGACCGCCTGGTTCAGGTCGGCGGCCGCCTTGTCGACCTTGCTGTCGTCCGTGTCGTCGTTGATCTTGTCGAGGTTCCTCTCGATCGTGTCGATCGACTCGTCCGTGCGGGCGGGGTCCTTCGCCGCGTCCCAGCCGGCCTCGTGGATCGCCCTGAGGCTGTCGGAGATCGTGTCGGCGTTGGACACGCAGTCCAGCGAGTTGTCGAAGCCGTCGGGGTCGCAGGCGGTGGCGACCCCGGCGGTCAGGGCGACGGCGGCGACGGCGACGCCGATCCTGGTGATACGGAGGCGGCGCGGGCGGTTCGTGGACATGGGCTGTCCCTTCGTCGAGGAGAGGCGTACATCCGTGAGGATCTCTGTCGACCACGATCCCGTCGCCCGCCCGCCGCCACGAGGGAACGGCCACCCGTATCCGTGGTGTAGCCCACTACACCGTCCGGCGGCGACGGAGCTGTCGCCGCCGGTGAAGGGGCCCTACGGTCCTACGACCGGTAGCGCCCCAGCGTCCTCAGCCCCGGCAGCGCCCTGTCCTCGAAGTCGAACAGCGCGAGGTTCTCCCACGCGTTGCCGGAAGCCGGGTCCTCCGGGTTCCAGCCACTGCCGGCGCGGTAGGTCCACACGCCTTCCCAGTAGCAGTAGCCGAGCCCCTGCCCGCCGGGGACGGCGGCGGCGAGGTCGGCCACCGCACGCAGCCAGGCCGCCTGGCCCTCGGGCGTGGCGGGGAAGCCCTCGGTGAGCTGCGAGGGGTCGTTCATGATGTCGTTGACGTCGTCCTCGCTCTCCAGCGTGAACGGGTACGCCGTCTCGGCGATGACGCACGGTTTTCCGTAACGGGCCGTGATGTCGGCCATGTTGGCGGCGGCCTGCTCCACCGGGCCGTGCCAGAAGGGGTAGTACGAGAGGCCGATGATGTCGAAGTCGACCCCGTGGGAGACCGCGTTGTCGAACCACCACCGGTACAGCCCGTTGTCGCCGCCGTTGGCCAGGTGGAGGATCGTGCGGATGCGCGGGGTGGTGTCGCGGGCGGCGCTGAGGCCGGCCTTGAGGAAGGCGGCCAGGTTGTCCCAGTGCTCCCAGTTGCCGTCGGGCCAGAGCATGCCGCCGTTCAGCTCGTTGCCGATCTGCACCAGGCCGGCCGGGGTGCCCTGCCGCTTCAGCGCGCCGAGGACGTCGGCGGTGTGGTCGTAGACGGCCCGGGTCAGGCCCGCCACGTCCAGGTCGGTCCAGGCGGCAGGCTTGGTCTGGTGCGCCGGGTCCGCCCAGGTGTCGGAGTAGTGGAAGTCGACCCAGATGCCGATGCCGGCCCGCTTCAGGCGACGGGCCAGCGGGAGTATGTGGGCCTTGTTGTTGTAGCCGTCGGCCGGGTTGACCCACACCTTGAGGCGGGCGTGGGTGACGCCCGCGTCGGCGAGGATGCGGAGGGGGTCGTCGCGGCGGCCGTCGGCACGCCGGTAGACGGCACCCTTGTCCTCGTTCTTCGGCAGCGAGGAGATGTCCACCCCGCGGATCTGCAGGCGGCGACGATCTCCGGCCGGTGAGGCCACGGCGGGTGCCGCGCCCAGCACGGGAATCGCCAGCGCGGCGGCTCCGGCGGCGGTCAGAACACTGCGTCTGCGCATGTCAGGGTCCCTTCACGGTGAAAGTCACAGAGGAAGAAAAAAAGGTGGATACAGGACGGGAGGCTCAGCGCGGCTCGCGGAACACCTCGACTGCGCCCGCGGGCACCGCCGCCCGGCTCCCGTCCGGCAGCACCACCTTCACGTCGGCGCCGGTGTGGTTGACGGCGAACCGGAACACCCCCGACTCGCCCTCTCGGACGACGAGTTCGACGTCCCGGGGCAGGTCCAGGGGCATGACCCCGGCGTCCGCGAGGGCGAGGTCCACGACCGCCGCCAGATCCGCGCCGCTCAGCCGGGTGGCCAGATACCAGGCGGCTCCGTCACCGAGTGCGCGCCGGGTGAGCGCCGGGCGTCCGGCCGTACGGCCGTCGGCGAAGACGGCGACGGTCTCGCAGCCGTCGCCCGGGACGACGTACTCGGACCACAGGTCCGCCTCCCACGAGTCCCCGTGAGAGGTCCGTACGGCGATCCGCTCGCCCGGCAGCAACGGGTCGAACTCCTCGACCGTCAGCCCGAGCACGTCCCGAAGTGCCCCCGGGTACGCGCCGGGGTGCACGGTGTCGTGCTCGTCGACGATGCCGGAGAAGAAGGAGACCAGCAGCGTGCCGCCGCGCGAGACGTACCGCTCCAGGTCGGCGGCGACGGAGGCGGGCGCCGAGTACAGCTGGGGGACGACGAGCAGCGGGTACCGGGAGGGATCGATCTCTCCCAGCCCGGCCGGCGGGAAGAAGTCCACCGTCAGGTGCCGGTCGTACAGCGCCTCGTAGAAGGCGTCGAGCCGCTCCCGTGCGTCCAGGTCCTCGCTGGGCCGCCACTCCAGACCCTGCGCCCACCAGGAGTCCCACGACCAGACCATGGCCACGTCGGCCCGGGTGCGGGTGCCGCGCAGGTCGGCCAGGTCCGCGACCCGGCGGCCCAGGTCGGTGACCTCCCGCCACACACGCGTCCCCGTTCCTCCGTGCGGCAGCATCGACGAGTGGAACTTCTCGGCGCCGCTGCGGGACTGGCGCCACTGGAAGAACATCGCGCCCTCGGAGCCGCGGGCGACATGGCCGAGGGAGTTGCGGGCCATCTGGCCGGGTTCCTTGGCCGGGTTGTGGCGCTGCCAGTTGATGCCCGACGTGGAGTGTTCGAGCAGCAGCCAGGGGGCGCCGCCCGCGACGGAGCGGGTGAGGTCGGCGGCCAGGGCCAGGTTGACGTGGGTGCGGCGGCCGTCGGTGATCAGGTAGTGGTCGTTGGTGACCAGGTCGACCTCCTTGGCCCACTCCCAGTAGTCGATGCTCTGGCACTGGCTGGGCGCGACCATGAAGTTGGTGGTCACGGGCACGCCGGGGGACAGGCGGTGCAGGATGTCCCGCTCGGCGACGAAGTTGGCGCGGGCCTGACCGTCCGCGAACCGCTGGAAGTCCAGCTGGTGGGCCGGGTTGCCGACGGTCGGGGTGGCCCGGGGCACCCCGATCTCCTCCCAGTCGTCGTACAGCTGGCCCCAGAAGGCGGTGCCCCAGGCCTGGTTGAGGGCGCCGAGGGTGCCGTAGCGGTCCTGGAGCCAGGCCCGGAACGCCTGGGCGCAGGTGTCGCAGAAGCAGGTCAGGACCGGAGCGCCGTACTCGTTGTGGACGTGCCACATGACCACGGCGGGATGCCGTCCGTAGCGCTCGCCGATCCGCGACGTGATGTTCGCCGCGGCGGCCCGGTAGTCCGGGTCGGAGTGGCAGATCGCACCGCGTGAGCCGAACGCCAGCCGCACGCCCTCCCGGGTCACGGGCAGGGCTTCGGGGTGTGCGCGGTAGAACCAGGCGGGCGGTACGACGGTCGGTGTCGCGAGGTCCACGAGGATCCCGGCCTCGTGGAGCATCCCGATGATCAGGTCGAGCCACTCGAAGTCGTACTCGCCGGGCCGGGGTTCGATCCTGGACCACGCGAAGATGCCGAGCGAGACCATGGTGACCCCGGCTTCGCGCATCAGCCGTATGTCTTCCTCCCACACCTCCTGCGGCCACTGCTCGGGGTTGTAGTCGCCCCCGAAGGCGAGTGGCAGGCGGTCGTGCGGGGCGGCGGAGGGCATGCGGTGGCTCCCAGGATCGAGGACAGGGATCGGCAGAGGTGACGCCGGGTTTCTGTGATCGTGCACAGTACGGATGACGGCTGACATCGGTGAGCAACAAGTAGGTAACCCCAGGCACCCGCCATTGACAAGGGGCCGAAACAATTCTCTACTGTGCACGATCACAGAGCCGCGCGGCCCTCGCGCACAGCCCCTCGGTCACGTCCCGCAGAACCTCCCCCCACGGCGGTTGCCGCGTACGCGGGACGTTGACGAGGTCGGCTCGTCCAAGTCAGGGGAGATGAAGATGTCGATCCACCGCCACCAGATCAGCAGGCGCAACATCCTCGCCGGGGCCGCAGCCCTCGGCCTTACCAGCACCCTCGCCGCCTGCGGCGGTTCCGACGACGAAGACTCCGGGGAGAGCAGCGGGCCGGTCAAGCTGACCTACTGGTCGTGGGCGCCGAACATGGAGAAGGTCGCCGCGATCTGGAACAAGAAGAACCCGGACATCACGGTCACCGTGTCGAAGCAGGGCAGCGGCGCCGAGATCCTCACCAAGGTGATCACGGCGAAGAAGGCCGGCAACGCGCCCGACCTGATCCAGGCCGAGTACCAGTCGCTGCCGACCCTGGTCTCCAACGACGTCCTCGCCGACATCTCGAAGTACGTCGGTGACGCCAAGGGCGACTTCGCCGCGGGACTGTGGGACATGGTCACCCTCGGCACCGACGCGGTCTACGGCGTCCCGCAGGACTCCGGGCCGCTGATGTTCTTCTACCGCGAGGACCTCTTCAAGAAGCACGGCCTGTCCGTGCCGAAGACCTGGACGGAGTTCGCCGAGACCGCGCGCGCCGCCAGGAAGGCCCTCCCGGACGCCTACCTGACCACCTTCTCCTCCAACGACCCGGGTCTGTTCGCGGGCCTCACCCAGCAGGTCGGCGCCAAGTGGTGGACGGTCGACGCCAGCGGCAAGTGGACGGTCGGCATCGACGACGCCGCCAGCCGGAAGGTCGCCGAGTTCTGGGGTGGCCTGGTCCAGGAGGGCGTCATCGACAACCAGCCGATGTACACGCCGGCCTGGAACAACGCCCTGAACAAGGGCACCCACATCGGCTGGGTCTCCGCCGTGTGGGCGCCCGGTGTGCTGGTCTCCGCCGCCCCCAAGACCCAGGGCAAGTGGCGGATGGCCCCGTTGCCGCAGTGGAAGGCCGGCGACGACGTCACCGGCAGCTGGGGCGGTTCCTCCACCGGCGTCTCCACCGACTCCAAGCACGCCGAGGCCGCGGCGAAGTTCGCCCACTGGATCAACACCGACCCGGAGGCGCTGGCCGCCCTGGTCAAGGAGGTCGGCATCTACCCGGCGGCCACGCAGGGCCAGTCCGGCGACGTGCTCACCACCCCCGCCTTCTTCCCGAACCAGAAGGACTTCTACACCACGGCCGCGTCGATCGCCGCCACCACGGCCACCGCCGCCTGGGGCCCGAACGTCCAGACCGCCTACACCACCTTCATGGACAGCTTCGGCAAGGCCACCAAGGCGAAGAAGGAAACCCAGTTCGCCTCCGCCCTCAGCACCGTGCAGTCGAAGACCTTCGAGGACATGAAGAAGCAGGGCTTCGAGGTGGCCGAGGCATGACCAGCGCTCCGCTCAAGGGCTCCGACCGCATCGCGGTCGGGCCCTTGGCGGACGGCACCGGCACCGCCAAGTCCGTCCGCCCCAGCCGCCCTCGCCGCCGTGGTCGTGGCCGCAGCGCACCGTACTGGTTCCTGACGCCGACCCTGGTCCTGTTCGCCGCCTTCACCGTCGTCCCCATCGGGTACGCGATCTGGCTCAGCCTCCACAAGGTCAAGGTCAAGGGCATCGGACTCGGCAAGGGCGCCCGCGAACAGGTCTGGAACGGCTTCGGCAACTACACCGACGTCTTCCAGGACTCGGAGTTCGGCCACAGCGTGCTGCGCGCCTTCGGCTACGGCCTCATCGTCATCCCGACGATGCTCGGGCTGGCGCTGCTGTTCGCGCTGATGCTCGACACCCCGAAGGCACGCAGCGCGCCCTTCGCCCGGCTGATGATCTTCCTGCCGTACGCCGTGCCCGGCATCATCGCCGCCCTGATGTGGGGCTTCCTGTACCTCCCGGCCGTCAGCCCCTTCTACTACCTGCTGGACAAGTTCGGCCTGCCGCAGCCGGACCTGTTCGACGGCGGCAACCTGTACCTCTCCTTCGCGAACATCGCGGTCTGGGGCGGCACCGGCTTCAACATGATCGTCATCTACACCGCGCTCCGGGCGATCCCGCCGGACATCTACGAGGCGGCGCGGATCGACGGCGCGTCCAACCTCAAGATCGCGCTGAAGATCAAGATCCCGATCGTGATGCCCTCCCTGGTGCTCACCTTCTTCTTCTCGGTGATCGCCACCCTCCAGGTCTTCACCGAGCCGATGACGCTCAAGCCGCTGACCAACGGCCTCTCCACCACCTGGAGTCCGCTGATGGCCATCTACGACAGCGCCTTCCTGAAGTCCGACATCTACGGTGCCTCCGCCACCGCGGTGGTCCTGGCCCTGGCCACCTACCTCATCTCCTTCACCCTGCTGCGTGTCTCCGACCGCTACACCCGGGAGGACCGGGCATGACCCCCCTCACCCTCACCGCCGACACCGCGGGCAGACCCCCCGTCAAAAGCCGTGCGCGGCGCACGGCCTGGGTCCCCACCCTCGTGCTGATCCTCGGCGCGCTGTACTGCCTGGTCCCCATCGCCTGGGTGGTGATGGCGGCGACCAAGGACCGCGCGGAGCTGTTCTCCACCTTCACCTTCGCGCCCGGCACCGGCTTCCTCGACAACCTGAGCGAGCTGAACGCCTACCGGGACGGCATCTACTGGACGTGGATGGGCAACTCCGCCCTCTACGCGGGCTTCGGCGCCCTGCTGTCCGCCGCGGTCTCCGCCGGCGGCGGCTACGCGCTGGGCCGGTTCGCCTTCCGGGGGCGGGAGGTCATCTTCAAGCTCATCCTGGCCGGCGTCCTGGTACCGAGCATCGTGCTGACCGTCCCGCAGTACCTGCTGCTGTCGAAGATGGGCATGGCCGACTCGTACTGGTCGATGCTGCTGCCGTCCATCCTCTCCCCGTACGGCGTCTACCTGGTCCGCATCTACGCGGCCGCCGCGGTGCCCGCCGAACTCCTCGAAGCCGCCCGCATGGACGGCGCGAGCGAGTGGCGGATCTTCTCGCGGATCGCCGTACCGATGATGATGCCGGGCCTGATCACGGTGTTCCTCTTCCAGTTCGTCGCCATCTGGAACAACTTCCTGCTGCCGTACGTGATGCTGGCCGACGACACCAAGTTCCCGCTCACCCTCGGGCTCTACACGCTGCTCGCGCAGGGCGCCTCGCAGCCCGCCCTCTACACCCTGGTCATCACCGGATGTCTGCTGGCGATCATCCCGCTGATCGCGCTCTTCCTGGTGATCCAGCGGTTCTGGTCCCTGGACCTGCTGAGCGGCTCGGTCAAGGCCTGAGCCTTCCGCCGACTCCACCGTCACGAACGAGGAACATGACCACCAGCGCCAACGGACGCCGCCGACCGCCCACCATCCACGACGTGGCGCGGGAGGCCGGCGTGTCGCGGGGCACCGTCTCCCGCTTCCTGAACGGCGGCCACTACGTCTCCCCGGCCGCCCGCCGGGCGGTCGAGTCCGCCATCAGGAAGACCGGGTACGTGGTCAACCGGCACGCGCGCAGCCTCAGTACGGGACGTTCGGACTCGGTGGCCTACCTCCTGACCGAGCCGCAGGAGAAGTTCTTCGAGGACCCCAACTTCAACGTGCTGCTGCGGGGCTGCACCGAGCACCTGGCCCGGCACGACATCCCGCTGCTGCTGATGCTCGCCGCGACCGACGACGACCGCCGACGCGTGACCCGCTACATCACCTCGGGCCACGTCGACGGCGTCCTGCTGGTCTCCAGTCACAGCGGGGACCCGGTCGCCGCCGAACTGCGCGCCGCCGGGATGCCGTTGGTGGCCTGCGGCAAGCCGATGGGCCTCGGCTCCAGGGTGAGTTACGTGGCGGCCGACGACCGCGACGGGGCCCGGGAGATGGTCCGCCACCTCCTGGCCAGCGGCCGCCGCCGCATCGGCATGATCACCGGTCCGCTGGACACCCCCGGCGGCACGGACCGGCTGGCCGGCTACCGCGAGGTGCTCGCCGAGGCGGGGCTGCCCTACGACCCGGCACTGGTGACCGAGGGCGATTACCGCCGTACCGGCGGCGAGCAGGCGGCCCACCGGCTGCTCACCCAGGCACCCGACCTGGACGCGGTGTTCGTCGCCTCCGACCTCATGGCCCAGGGGGTCGTCAACGCCCTGCAGCAGAGCGGCCGTTCGGTCCCCGACGACATCGCTGTCGGAGGCTTCGACGACTCTCCCGCGGCCACCGCCATCACCCCCGCCCTCACCACCGTCCGCCAGCCCTTCGAGCGCATCAGCGCCGAGATGGTCCGCATGCTGCTCGCGCAGATCGCGGGGGAGGACACGTCGGGAGTGATACTCCCCACGGAACTGGTGGTACGGGACTCCGCGTGACCGCGCCAACTGCCGTAACCGGAGCAGGCGTCAACGCATGTGAAGGCTGTAGCCGTCCGGTTCGCGTCGAGTCGCCGGGGCGTTCCATCCGTATTCTCTGATCATGGCCGCACCCACCGCATATTCACTCATCGCCACCGACCTGGACGGAACGCTGCTCCGAGGCGACGACACCCTCTCCGACCGGTCGCTCGCCGCGCTCGCGCGGGTGGCGGCGGCAGGGGCCCGGCATCTGGTGGTGACCGGCCGCCCGGCGCCCAGAGTGCGGCCGCTCCTCGACGACCTGGGCAGCGAGGGGCTCGCGGTGTGCGGGCAGGGCGCGCAGGTGTACGACGCCGGCGCGGACCGTCTGCTGTGGTCGGTCACCCTGGACCGGGAGCTGGCCGAGACCGCGCTCGGCAAGATCGAGGCCGAGATCGGCCAGGTGTACGCGGCCGTGGACCAGGACGGCGTCCACGGGCTGACCCTCATCGAGCCGGGCTATCTGATGCCCCACCCGACCCTGCCCGCGGTACGGGTCGGGAGGCGCGACGACCTGTGGAGCGAGCCGATCAGCAAGGTGCTGCTGCGCCATCCCGACCTGTCCGACGACGAGTTGGCGGCGACGGCCCGCGGAGTGATCGGTTCCCTGGCGACGGTCACCATGTCGGGTCCCGGGACCGTCGAACTCCAGCCATGCGGCATCACCAAGGCGACGGGGCTCGCCCTGGCCGCCGACCATCTGGGCCTCGGGCCCGAACACACCATCGCCTTCGGGGACATGCCCAACGACATCCCCATGTTCGACTGGGCCGCCCGCGGCGTGGCCATGGCCAACGCCCACCCCGAACTGAAGTCCGTGGCCGACGAGATCACCTTGTCCAACGAGGACGACGGCATCGCCGTCGTCCTCGAGAGACTGTTTCCGCGCCGGTAGGGCTCAGTACGCCCCGAAGACGTTGTCGATCGAGCCGTACCGCGCGGC
Source organism: Streptomyces sp. NPDC058678 (assembly GCF_042714835.1). Taxonomy (NCBI): domain Bacteria; kingdom Bacillati; phylum Actinomycetota; class Actinomycetes; order Kitasatosporales; family Streptomycetaceae; genus Streptomyces; species Streptomyces sp. NPDC058678. The sequence goes on from NZ_JBHXSG010000010.1 coordinate 134,441, forward strand.
CGCGTAGTTGCAGGCCGCGGTGATGTTCGCGACCGGGTCGTACGGGTCCCACGACGTGCCGTCCACGTGATACGCCTGGAAGGTCGGGTCGATGGTCTGGAGCAGGCCCTTGGACGGAGTGCCGGCGGCGGCGTTGGAGTCCCAGTTGTTGATGGCCTGCGGGTTGCCGGACGACTCGCGCATGACGTTGCGGTAAATGCCGTCGTACGAGCCGGGAATCCCCTTTTGCGCCATGATGTCCAGCGCTTCGCGGATCCAGCCGTCGAGGTTGTTCGCGTACGTCTTGACCGAGGCCTGGGTGGCGGTGGCCACGGACTGGGTGGACTTCTTGGCGGGCGCGCTCGCCTTCTTGGTCGTCCTGACCTTCAGCTCGAGACCCGCGTGCATCAGCCGGGGGTTGTCGCCGACGGCCTTGCGGTTGTCCTTGTGGAGCTGCTGCCAGCCGCCGGGAGTGCCGTACTTGTCCGCGATGCCATAGAGCGTGTCGCCCTTGACCGTGGTGTACGTGACGGTCCTGACCTGCGCCGCGGCCGGCGCGGCGGCGGGGACCTTGGCCGGCTGTGCGGCGCTCGCGGTGGTCGTGCTCAGGAGCGGGAGGGCGAGGGCGGCGATGCCGGTTCCGGCTGTGACGACGCCTCGGGTGAGCGGGCTGGTTCGGGTGCGACGGTGCTTGCCTCGTGCGGCCATGGCGCTGTTCCTCTCCGGCGCCTACGAGGTGAGCTGTCGGGTTCGGGCGGGAGCTGCCCGGCCGCGCCGCCGTGAGGCGGCGCGACTTCACCCCTAGTCGTACCGGCGTGATTTCCGGTGCGGCGACTTACCTGGTTCCCCCGCTCCTGCCGTGCGGTGATGGTCGATGAGTGTCCTGTTGGGCGGCGGCAGGATTAGGCGTCCGCCCGACAGGCCCGGAACGTATGCGAGAGCACATGTCCGTAACAAGTGCCGGATTCACACATCGACCTGTTGACCTTGGTCTGAGGCATATGGGGCGCTTGATCCTTTGCGGTTGCCAAGACTCAACTCGCGCACCGTGCAAGGGGGAATGTGAGCCGGTGGCATCGAGGCCGAAATCGGGCGCGAGTGACCCAACTCACGCGCGTTCGCAAGGGTGTCAAATCGGGCAATGAGCCCAACTCGTAGTCAACCGGCCGTCCGTGGGATCCGCTTCTCCCACGTCCGGTGGAAGACCACCTCGTCGCTGTCCGTGCAGATCACCTCATTGGAGGCGAAAAAGTCCGTTTCGTCGCAGCTGAGCTCCGACCGGGTACGCACCGTCGCCTCCCAGGCGAGCTCGGGGCGGTGCAGTCGGACCGACCACTCCGACCGGGCACGGGCCGACAGTGGGTCCGACTCGTTGATCGTGAACGTCTCCAGCGCGTCCTCGGTGCACTCCAGACCGTCGGGATACACCCGGGTGCCGCCGGGGCGCGGGTCGACCTCCAGCCGCCACTCACCCTTGGCCACATCGCGTACGACCAGCCGCTCCGGTCGCGGTTCGTCCAGCGTGACCGGGGAGTTGACGCCGAGCGGCTCGGACTGCTCCGGTTCCTCGAAGGTGATGCCGGAGACGGATTCCCCTGCCCGCACCGGCAGTTCGAGGAAGCTGCCCTCCGGGTCCAGCGCGAAGCCGGCCGCCGAGTCGGGCTGCGGCCAGATCCACGGCCAGTACGTGGAGGAGACCGACAGGCGGATGCGGTGGCCGGGCGGGAAGGCGTGGCCGATGCCGTTCAGCTCGAACTCCACGTCCTCCGTGACACCCGGCTCCCACGGCACGACCTTGTCCCGTCCCTGCCGCGCCGACAGGTTCAGCACGCCCCGGGTGACCAGGGTCGAGGAGTCGTCCGGGGCCACGTCGCAGACCCGGGCGATCACCTGGCCGCGCGGCACCTCGGAGGTCAGCCTGAGCCGTACCCTCGGCCGCCCCAACACCCACAACTCCTCGGCGGCTTCGAACTCGAAGCACACCGACCTGCCGTCCTCCTCGCGCTGGTCGGGCGGCAGGTCGGCGTCGTTCCCGAGGGGGAGGAAGCGGCCGGCGTCGATGCCGGTGTGCTGCGGGGAGCGAACGAGGAAAGGGGCACCCTGAAGGCCGTACGAGATCGTCGTGACGTTGGGGGAGGGCCAGGCCGGCTCGCCGACCCAGCGGCCGGGCAGGGTGTCGTGGACCGTGGCCGGGGGGTGGGAGTCGCTGACGTAGGCACGCAGGAGGGGTTCGGACATCGCGCCCGTGTCCTTGCCCTTGAGCCAGTGGTCCCACCAGCGCAGGGTCTCCTGGAGGAAGCCGATCGCCGGGCCGGGCGGCAGGCCGCGGTCGGGGTACTGGTGGGACCAGGGGCCGATCAGGCCGCGGACCCGGTCGGCCGGGAGGTGCTCGACGAGGCGCAGGACCGTGTCGCGGTAGGGGTCGTGCCAGCCGCCGACCGCGAGGACGGCGGCGTCGATCGCGCCGTAGTCCTCGCAGACGCTGCCGTGGCGCCAGTAGCGGTCCCGGGTCTGGTGGTCGAGCCAGGTGTGGATGAGGGGATCGACCTCCTCCAGGCGCTTGAGCCACATGTCCCGCCAGGCCTCGCCGACGTACCGCGGGTCCGGCGGGCGGGAGACGACGGCGAGCATGGTGGCCGCCCACGCGTGCATGTCCACCGCGAGGACGGAACCTCCCCTGTAGTGCACGTCGTTGTCATAGCGGTCGTCGGTGGAGCAGACCGTGACGATCGCCTTGAGCGGCTCGGGAGCGAGGGCCGCGATCTGGAGGGAGTTGAAGCCGCCCCAGGCGATGCCGAACATGCCGACCCTGCCGTCGCACCAGGGTTGGGCAGCCAGCCAGTTGACTACTTCGACGCCGTCGGCCAGCTCCGTCGCCGAGTACTCGTCGCCGGGCATGCCCTCGCTGTTGCCGTGTCCGCGCAGGTCCACTCGTACGGAGGCGTAACCGTGGCCCGCGTACCAGGGATGGCGTTGCCAGTCGCGGGGCGCGGTCCAGTCGGTCAGGCGGTGCGGCAGGTATTCGAGGATCGCGGGTACTGGTTCGTCCGTGAGGGGACGCCACACGCGCGCGTAGAGGTGGGTCCTGTCCGGGAGCGGGATGCGGAGGTCCTCGTGGGTCGTCTCGTAGGGGAAGGACGTACGGATGTGCATGAGCGTGACCCCGTGACTTCAGTGGACCGGGTGCATGGTGCGCCGAGGCCACGGCGCCGCGGCCGTGGCCGCCAGACCGGTGGCCACCGCGATCGCGCCGTTGCCGCCGAAGCAGGCGGGCCTGGAGGCGTCGTCGTGGAGCCTCACCGTCCGGGCGTGGATGCCGTTCGCCCGGGCGAGGGACAGGAACCCGAGGGGCATGGTCCGGCTGCCCCCGGTGAGCCACCTGCCGGCGGCGAGGGCGAACTCGGCCGTGCGCTTGCGTCCGGCCAGGTGACGGCGGCCCCTCACGTAGGCGGCGGTTCCGGGCGACATGCCCATGCCGCCGTGGGTCACCGTGTCGGCGAGGCGGAGGGCGAGGATGGCCTGCGTGCCGAGGAGCGAGAAGCGCTCCCGGACCTCGAGGGCGGAGAGGGTGAGCAGGCTCTTGGGCCGGCCGAGGGAGGCGGTGTCGTCCTCGGGCGGCGGCCGACCGCCGGGCGCGGTGTCGAGGGTGGTTCGGGACACACTCCACTACTTCCATGTAAGTCGATAGATATCCGTTCTTTTCAAGTGATCAAAAACATACCCGTCGTGATCCGATACCGCCCGCGCTGGACGGGCGGGCGCTATCGGTGATCGAAACGTGACCGGATACGCTGACTTGAGTGATGGCAGCGACCTATCGACAAACCGTGTAATCGCCAGTAGACACCAGCAGACAGGAGACCCCTCGTGACCGTCGTCGGGCCGTTCGGGCTGAGCGTGCGGGACCAGGCTCTGGAAGCCGATGTCCAGGCCGGATTGGCGGCTGTCGAGGAGGGACTGCTCGAAGCCACCAAGAGTGAGGTCCCCTTCATCACGGAGGCGGCCCAGCACCTGGTGCGGGCGGGCGGAAAGCGGTTCCGGCCGCTGCTCGTGATGCTTGCCGCCCAGTTCGGGGACCCTTATGCGCCGGGGATCGTGCCGTCGGCGGTGGTGGTGGAACTGACCCACCTGGCGACGCTGTACCACGACGACGTGATGGACGAGGCCGAGGTGCGACGCGGGGTCGCCAGCGCCAACGCCCGCTGGGGCAACTCGGTCGCCGTCCTCACCGGCGACTTCCTGTTCGCGCGCGCCTCGCACATCCTGGCCGACCTCGGCCCCGAGGCGGTCCGGGTCCAGTCGGAGGCGTTCGAACGGCTGGTCACCGGCCAGATCCTGGAGACGGCCGGCCCGACGGACGGGCGCGACCCGGTCGAGCACTACCTCGACGTGCTGGGCGGCAAGACGGGCTCCCTGGTGGCCGTGGCGTGCCGGTTCGGCGCGATGATGTCGGGCGCCGACGAGACGGTCGTCGACGTGCTGACGCAGTACGGCGAGCGGCTGGGCGTCGCCTTCCAGCTCGCGGACGACGTCCTGGACATCGCGTCCGACTCCCACGAGTCCGGGAAGACGCCGGGCACGGATCTGCGCGAGGGCATCCGGACCCTTCCGGTACTGCGGCTGCGGGAGCGGGCGGAGCGCCTGGGGCTGGCCGAGGACATCGCGCTGTGCGAGCTGCTGGACTCCGACCTGACCGACGACGCGCGGCACGCGCAGGCGCTGGAGGCGCTGCGGGCGCACCCCGCGCTGGAGCAGGCGCGGCGGGACACCGTGCGCTACGCCGAGGACGCGCGCGCGGCACTGGCTCCGCTGCGGGAGTGCGACGCGAAGGCCGCGCTGATGGAGATGTGCGAAGCGGTGGTGCACCGGGCCGGCTGACGGCCGAGAAGTGACGCAAGTCACTCATGTGGGACTGATCCCGCGGGAGACCGCTCCCGTATGCATGCCCAGAAGCTGACGCAGGGTGTGTCGGCTGCGAAACGGGAAGAAAACTCCATCATGGGCATGAGCACGACGTTCGCGAAACGCCGTACCACCCTGCTCCTCACCGCCGCCGTCCTGACCACCGTCGGCGGTGTCGCAGCCACCACGGTTCCCGCCGTCGCCGCCGAAGACGGCGGCGGTGACGGCACCGTCCTCGCCGCGAGCCTCAGGGGCGCCAACGAGGTGCCCGCCGAGGGCGGCCCGGCCGTCGGCGACAAGGACGGCGCCGCGCTCCAGTTCGTCCGGGTCGAGGGCGACAAGGTCTCCGTCGCCGTCAAGTGGCGCGGCACCGACAAGCCGACCGTCCTCCACCTCCACCGGGGCGCCAAGGGCACCAACGGCGGCGTCGCAATCGACTTCACCAAGCTCCTGAAGAGCAACGGCAAGGGCCGTACCGTCACCGGAACCGTCAAGGTCGAGGACGCGGCACTGCTCGACGCCCTCAAGAGCGACCCCGGCTCCTTCTACGCCAACCTGCACACCGCCGCGTTCCCGGGCGGAGCCGTCCGCGGCCAGCTCCACAAGGTCACCGTCGCCGCCTTCGGCTTCCGCGACGCCCTCCACAACTTCCAGGCCTCCGTCCGCAAGGGCAAGCAGATCTACGAGTGCAAGCCGATCGAGGGCGGCGGACACGCCTTCGCCCAGCGGGACGTCAGCGCCGTGCTCGGCGGCGGCATCGCGCACTCCTTCGTGCAGCCCAACTCCGGTACGCCGCAGTGGATCGCGCCCGACCGCAGCGCGGTCACCGGGGCGGTCATCTCCAGGACCCCCAACGGGGCCGGCAACATCCCCGAGCTGGACCTCAAGGCCACCGGGTCCGGCAAGGACCACGGCCTGTTCGCCGGCGTCACGGAGATCCTGCGGCTGAACACCGTCGGCGGTGTCGCCCCGGCCGGCTCCTGCACGCCGGGCACGATCGTCGGCGTGCCCTACCAGGCCGATTACGTGTTCCTGCGCGGCTGAGTCACCGACCGCGGACGGCGGCGTCTGCACCCCGACCCCTACGGGTCGGGGGAGGCGCCGCCTCCCTGTGTCATACCGCAGGTGTACGCGGAGTTGAGTCCGGGGTCTGACGCTTCCTCCTGGCCGATTTGGTCAGATGGACACCACGGAAAACACCACTCCTCACCGATTCGGGTGAGAATGGCGGCTACGGGGTGGACGTAGGGGAGTTGGGCAGCCGCCGCCAACGACGGAGGTAAGGCACACATGGCACCGTTCGAAACCGACGACAGCACGACCGCCGCGGAAGCCGACGACCGGCACGCGGGGCGCCGCAAGGCCGCACGGTACGTCGTCCCGGTCGCGGTGGTGGGGGTGGCGGCGGCGACCATCGGGCTCGTCCCGGCGCTCGCCGACTCCGGCGACCCCGACCTGCCGAAGATCAGCGCACAGGCACTCATCGAGAAGATCGCCGCTTCGGACGTGGAGCAGCTGTCCGGCACAGTGAAGATCAGCACGGATCTCGGACTGCCCGACCTCGGCGGTCTGGAGAGCAGCCTGACCTCCGGCGCCATGGGCTCGGACGACGGCGGTTCCTCCGCCGACCCGTCCACCAAGCTCACCGAGCTCGCGTCCGGCACGCACACCCTGCGGGTCGCCGCCGACGGCCCCGACCGCCAGAAGCTCTCGCTGCTGGAGAGCGGCTCCGAGTACAGCGTGATCCACGACGGCAAGGACGTCTGGGGCTACGACAGCAAGTCCAACGAGGTCTACCACGCCACCGCGTCCGAGAGCGCGGCGGCCGAGAAGGAGAAGGACGTCCCGGCCACGCCCAAGGACCTCACCGAGGAGGCCCTGAAGGCGGTCGACGACACCACCTCCGTGACCGTCGACGGCACCGCGCAGGTCGCGGGCCGCGACGCCTACCGGCTCGTCGTCAAGCCCAAGGGATCCGGGTCCACAGTCGGCCAGATCACCGTGGCCGTCGACGCGAAGACCGGGCTGCCGCTCAAGTTCACGCTGACCCCGGCGAGCGGCGGCGCCGCCGTCATCGACGCCGGCTTCACCCAGGTCAGCTTCGCCAAGCCGGCCGCGTCCACGTTCGACTTCACGCCGCCCAAGGGCGCGAAGGTCACCGAGGGCGATGCCGTCGAGGGCGGCGGGCGCGGTGCGCACGACCCGCTCGGCACGCACGACGGGGCGGGCGCGAAGCCCGAGGAGGACCTCGGCAAGGGCCTCGACGGCCTCAAGGTCATAGGCGAGGGCTGGAACTCCGTCGCCACCTTCGACACCGGCGGCGAGGGCATGCCCACCGGCTCCGACGCCGGCGGCGACCTCGGCGGCTTCCTCGGCTCGCTCGGCGACAAGGTGACCGGCAAGTTCGGCTCGGGCACGGTCTTCTCGACCCGCCTGGTCAACGCGCTGATCACCGACGACGGAAAGGTCTACGTCGGCGCGGTCACCAAGGACGCCCTGGTGAAGGCCGCCAACGCCGGGTAGTAAGGCAGCCATGAGCGAAACGCCGGCCACGGAGCCGGAACCGGAGCAGCAGCGCGCGGGTGACGGCGTGATCGTCACCCGCGCGCTCACCAAGCGCTACCGGGGCGGGCAGCTCGCCGTCGACGGTCTCGACCTGACCGTCCCGGCGGGCAGCGTCTTCGGCTTCCTCGGTCCGAACGGCTCCGGCAAGACCACCACCATCCGTATGCTGATGGGCCTCATCGAGCCCACCTCCGGCTCGGCCCACGTGCTGGGCCGGCCCATGCCACGCTCGGCGCGCGCGGTGCTCCCGCACGTGGGGGCGCTCATCGAGGGACCCGCCCTGTACGGCTTCCTCTCCGGCCGGGACAACCTGCTGCGCCAAGACGCCGCCGACCCGACCGCCGACCCGCGCACCCGGCGCACCCGCGTCGCGGCGGCGCTGGACCGGGTCGGCCTCGCGGCGGCGGCCGGCAAGAAGGCGAAGGCGTACTCGCTCGGCATGAAGCAGCGGCTGGGCCTCGCCGCCGCGCTGCTCCAGCCGCGCAGGCTCCTCGTCCTGGACGAACCGACCAACGGGCTCGACCCGCAGGGCATGCGCGAGATCCGCTCCCTGATCCGGGAGCTGGCCTCGGACGGCACGACGGTCTTCCTCTCCTCCCACCTCCTCGACGAGATCGAGCAGGTCTGCACGCACGCGGCGGTGATGGCCCAGGGCCGCCTGATCACCCAGGGCCCGGTGGCCGACCTGGCGGCGGGCACCCGCGGCCGACTGGTCGTGACGACCCCCGACCCGGCGGACGCGGCCCGGACACTGAAGGAGCAGGGTGCGGCCGACGTGGTCATCGCCGAGGACCGGGTGAGCGCCGAGCCGCCCCAGGACCGCGACCTGGCCGAGGTGAACGCCGCGTTGGTGACGGCGGGCGTCCGCGTCCGCGGCTTCGGCGTCGAACGGGCCTCGCTGGAGGACGCCTTCGTGGCGCTGACGGGGGAGGGTTTCGATGTCGCAGGCTGAGGCGGTACGTACGCCGAGTGTGCTGTGGACCTTCGGGTTCCTCCGCAACGAGCTGTGGACCACCTTCCGGCGCTGGCGCACCCTTGCCCTGCTGGGCGTGCTGGCGGCCGTGCCGATCCTGGTCGGGATCGCCGTGAAGATCGAGACCGGCGACGGATCGGGGCCCGGCGGCGGAGGCGGCGGCGGGGGCCCGGCGTTCATCTCGCAGATCACCAACAACGGTCTGTTCCTGGTCTTCACCGCGCTCGCCGCGACGCTCCCCTTCTTCCTGCCGATGGCCATCGGCGTCATCGCCGGTGACTCGATCGCCGGCGAGGCCAACGCGGGCACCCTCCGCTACCTCCTGGTCGCCCCCGCCGGCCGCACCCGCCTGCTGCTCACCAAATACGCGACCGTGCTGGCCTTCTGTCTGCTCGCCACCCTGGTGGTCGCGGTGTCGGCCCTGACGGTCGGGGCGCTGCTCTTCCCCCTGGGTGACCTGACGACCATCTCCGGCACGCAGATCAGCTTCGCCGAGGGCCTGGGCAGGGCCTTGCTGATCGCCCTGGCCGTCGCCGCGTCACTGGTGGGCATGGCGGCCCTGGGCCTGTTCGTGTCGACGCTGACCAGCAGCGGCATCGCGGCGATGGCGACCACGGTCGGCCTGCTGATCACCATCCAGATCCTGGACCAGATCCCCCAACTGCACGCGATCCAGCCGTACTTCTTCTCCCACTACTGGCTGTCCTTCGCCGACCTCATGCGTGAGCCCGTCTACTGGGACGACCTGGTGAAGAACCTCGGCCTCCAGGCCCTGTACGCGGCGGTGTTCGGCTCGGCGGCGTGGGCGCGGTTCACGACGAAGGACATCGGCTCCTAGCGGTTACTCCGCTCGCAGCCGTCACTCCGTCTCGTACGGGAAGCGCGCGAGCGGCGCCTCTCGTGCGAAGAACGTCTTGGCGCGGGTCAGCGCCCCGGTGTCCTTCAGTACGTCACCGGGCTTGCTGCCGTTGCCGAGCAGCACCCCGCCGAAGCGCATCCCCATGTACGCGGCCGAGTTGTTGAGCGTGCCGACCAGCGGGTCGGCGACCTCCCCCTCCTCGTGCGCGAGTGCGGTGACGCCCCACAGCGTGCGTCCGGCCAGCGTGGCCTTGAAGTCCACGCCCGGGGTGCGCAGCCAGCCCGCCCAGAAGTCCAGGTAGCGCTTGACGGGGGCGGAGACCGAGTACCAGTACAGCGGGGACGCGATCACGATGTCCGTCGCCGTGAGCGTCGCGTCGAGCAGCAGTGCCACGTTGCCCTCCGTCGGACGGGTGTGGTCACTGTCGTGCCGCAGGTCCACGTAGTCGGGCAGCGGATGCTCGGCGAGGCTGATCCACTGCTGTTCGACGTCGGTGGGAAGTTGCTCGGCGGCCCTGCGGGCCAGCATCTCGGTGTTGCTCTCGGTGCGGCTGCTGCCCAGGACGAACAGGAAGCGGCGGGTCATGGGGTCCCCCAGTGGTCGGCGTACGACAACATCATGCGCCTGCATTATATGCGCACGCAAGCAATGCGGGCAATGTGCTCGACCGTCCGGAGCAGCAGGTCCTCCCGCCCGTGCGGTGCCACGAGCTGGAGCCCGACCGGACACCCGTCGGCGCCGAACCCCGCCGGGATGCTGACCCCCGGATGCCCGCTCAGGTTGAACGCCCAGGTCAGAGCGGTCGAGTAGCGGTCGCCCGGGCCTTCGTGGCCGTGCGGCGGGTTGGGGGTCGTCGGCGTCAGCAGCAGCTCCGTCCCGGCGAAGAGGACGGCCAGGCGGCGGTCGTTCTCCGCCCGGATGCAGTGGCCGGAGGCGGGATCCGCGGAGGCGGGGTCCGCGCCGGGGGAGCGGAGGGCGAGCCAGGCCGGGGCCGGGTCTTCGAGGCGGAGGGGCGCCGACGGTCGTACGAGCCGTAGGGCACCGGATTCCGTGAGGCGTACGGCCGCGGTGTGGGCGACCGCCACGATGTCCGGGTCGGGACCCGCGAAGCCGAGGTCGGGGGACCAGACGGCGATGGGAGCCGCTCGGCCGCCCGGGCTCGGAGCCTCCCCCGAGACCACCCGCCAGTACGCGGCAGCGTCCGAGGCGCAGCGGGTCAGTACGCCGGGCGCCGTGAGCCCCGTACGGTCGGCCGTCGGCAGCCGCCCGTTCGTGACCTTCAGCCCCAGCACACCGCACCACGCCGCCGGGATGCGCACCGACCCCGCCCCGTCGCTCCCGGTCGCGAGCGGCACCAGCCCGGCGGCCACCGCGGCGGCCGCCCCGGCCGAGGAGCCGCCCGGCGTTCGGTCGGCCCGCCAGGGATTGACGGTACGGCCACGGGCGCCAAGTCCCCAGGTCTGCCAAGGAGTTCCGGGTCCGGGTACGGCCGTCGCACCCACCGCCACACACCCGGCCGCCAGCAGCGGACCCGCCGTACGCAACCCGCGCCGGCCCTTCACCCCGACCGGCACCCCGGCCAGCGGCAGTTCCTCACCCGCCGCGACCCGCCCGTCCACCTCCCCCGCCCGCCGCAACGCCTCCTCGCCCCACACCTCGACGAACGCGCACAACTGCGGGTCCAGCCGACCGATCCGCTCCAGCGCCGCCGCGACCACGTCGACCGCACGCAGCGCTCGCGACCGTACGGCGGCGGCGGTCTCCTGCGCGGAGAGCGCGGCGAAGTCGGAGGGGAAGGAGCGGCTCGCGGACCCGGCGGCTGTCATACGGCGATTGTCGGCAATGCGGGTGAGCGGGGCGGGGCTTGGGCCGTGTGTGCGTGCGGGAGTGATTGGGGCGGGTGGGGTGGGGTGTGGCGGCAAGGCGCCCGGTCACCCGTCAGTGGGACCGCCCCGCCGCCCCCGTGAGGCGGGTCAGTGCCTCGGTCCCGCGCGGCGGCGCCCCGCTCAGGTCGCCAAGACGCCAGTCGGACACCCAGGGCACGCGGTGGACACCGATCGCCGACTCGATCTCCTTGATCTGCCCGGCGAGGGGGCGCGGCAGCCGGCCGGGCGCGTCGGCGACCAGTACGACGGCCTCGAGGCCGAGGCCGGGCGGAGTCTCGCGGCGCCGGAAGAGCTCCAGGGCGCGCAGAGCGGCGCTCAGCCCGGCCGCGTGCGTACGGGCGACGAGCAGGACCGACCTCGGGTCGGCGGGGCCCGGCCAGTCCCGTCCGCAGTCGTGGCCGCCGTAGACGGTGGCAAGGGTGGAGGTGCCGGCCCCGCCGTGCAGGCCGACGAAGGAGTGGCGCCGGGGTGTGGCGGAGGCGTGGGCGGGTTCCGGCGGCCCGTCCTGCCGTGCGGTCACCGGTCCGCGGAGCCAGATCTCGGGCCCTCGCCGCTTCTGGGTCTGTACGCCCGCCCCCACGTCCGTCCGCACGCCCGCGACCTCCCTCGTCAACCCGACACCCCCTCTGCTACCCGGCGACACGCAACGCATCCTGAACGTGTCCCGACGAGGCATGAGTTCCTGGAACGAGTCTGTGACGTCGCGGTGACGTGAGAACCGTGAGCGAGCGGAGAGACTCGACAGTACGTGTACCACCGGATCTTGCGCTGAGGGTGCGGAAGACCGGCGGCGGGAGGGAGCACCATGGAATCCGAACGCGTCGCCCGGCGACTCCCCGACGCATCCGAGTGAGGGAACCGATGGCTCGACTCAGCCGCGACAAGAAGCGGGACCAGCAGCGCGCTGCCGCCCCGGCCGCCCCCGCGGCACCGATCGACGTTCACGTCCCGGCGTCCGGTCCGGGCGCGGGCGCGGCGTGGGTCGGTGGCGTGCGGATCGTCGCGGCCCCCGGCGAGGAGGTCCAGCAGGCCGTCCTCACCCACCTCCACCACATCGCCGCCGGGACCGGCCACGCCGTCCTCGCCACGATCAACGACGAACGCATCGGCTACGTCGTCCCCCTCCAGGTCGACCCGGACGGCGCGAGCCGCTTCACCACAGACCCGACACCGCTGGCTCCGCCGGTGGAGCGGGGGTCTGCCGCGGGCGTCGATTCCGAGGGGACGGGGACGCGGCCTCCGGCATCGGGGGCAGGTGACTCGGCTCGACCCGGGGTGCCTGCGCCGCCGTCTGTGCCGCCGTCCGTGCCGGGGGAGCGCGGTCGGCCCCGGGGGGCTGCGTCGCCGTTCGTGCGGGGGGAGCCGGCGGGGCCCGAGGGGTCTGCGGTGCCGTCTGTGCAGGGGGAATCCCCCGGGTTCGGGGGGGCTGGGTCGACGTCCGTGCCGGGGGAGCCTGTCTGGCCTGACGTACCTGAGTCACCGCCTGCGTCAGAGGACTCGGCTCGGCCGACGGCGGCCGCGTCGCCGCCCGTGCCGAGGGAGACGGGTCAGACCGGTGGGCCCGGCGTGCCCGCGCCGCCGACCGGCCCTCTCATGACGTCCAGCCCGTCCAGCCCGTCCGGCATGCCCGACGACCCTGCGGCCGCTGGGGAGCCGCAGCCGCCCCGGCGTGATCTGCCCACGCACCTTCTACGGCCGGTCGACGAACCCGTGCGGGACGCGATCCCCACCTTCCGGATGCGAGCGGTTCCGGAGGCGGAGCCGGGCGACGCACCGGGCCCTGGCCTTCCACCGGAGGCGGCTGCCGAGCCTGAGCCGCCGGAGGTCACGGCCGCCCCGCCCACCTTCCCCCTCCGCGCGCTACCGGATCCGCCCACCGGTCACGCCCCCGGCACGGTCGTCCCGCCGACCGGCGAGTTCGGGCCGCCACCGGTGATGGACGCCAGGCCGGAGCCCGTGAGCCGCCTGGAACCGACCCCGCCCGCTCCGCCCGCGCAGCCCGTGAGCCCCGCGCAGGTATCCCCACCCGTACGACCCGCGCAGCCCTCCCCACCCGTACGACCCGCCGCGTCCGCCGCCCCCTTGCTCCCCGACCTCGGTCGCGAACCCGAACCCGAACCCAAGCCGACCCCGCCCCGCGGCTTCGACGCCGTCGCCGAAGCCGTGCTCGGGGACGATCCGATGGCCGCCCCCGGCGACGGCACCGCGCCCCCGCTGCTCGCCGAGCCGTTGGCGCGGATCAACGAGGCCGTGAAGGCGGGGCGGACGGACGCGGCGGCGGAGCTGGCGGACCGGACGCTGGCGCAGGCGTCGGGGACGCTGGGGCCGGAGCACCCCGAGGTGCTGCGTCTGCGCGAACTGGCCGCCTACATCGCCTACTTGGCGGGCGACCCGGTCCGTTCCTTCCAGCTCTCCCTGGATCTCGCCCAGGTCCGTCACCACACGCGGGACGCGGAGGCCGCGTACGGCAACATCCAGAGCGCGTTCACCGCCTGGCGTGCCGTACGCGATCCCCTGGTGGGCCTGGAGCTGGGCCGTGCGCTGATCGGCCTGTGGGCCGAGCTGACGGCCGAGGACGGCCCCGCGGCCGACGACATCGAGCAGTTGGACAAGGCCCGGGCCCGCATGGGCCGTCTCACCGAGCGTGCCCAGAACGCCCGTTGAGGGCATCGAGCCGGGACCGCCGGCGCCCTGAACCCCGCCTCGTGCACCTGCCGCAGCGGCCTACGCCGACAGCTCCCACACCGCGTACGCGAGCGCGTCGCTGTTCCGGTTCAGGGCGGTGTCGTTGATGTTGGCGGTCGTGTCGCAGGACGAGTGGTAGCAGCGGTCGAACGCCTGCCCCGCCGTACCGCCCCACTTGGCCGCCTGCGCCGCCGACTTGGTGTTGCTCGCGCCGGTGAAGAGGCCCCCGACCGGCACGCCCGCGCTCTTGAAGGGCGCGTGGTCGGAGCGGCCGTCTCCCTCGGTCTCGATCTCCGTCGGGACGCCGAGTCCGGCGAAGTAGTCCTTGAACGTCTTCTCGATCGCCGGATCGTCGTCGTAGACGAAGTAGCCGGGGTTCGGCGAGCCGATCATGTCGAAGTTCAGATAGCCGCTGATCCGGGCGCGGTTGGCGGTGGAAAGGTTGTTGACGTAGTAGCGGGAGCCGACCAGGCCCAGCTCCTCCGCGCCCCACCAGGCGAACCGCAGGTGCTTGGTGGGCCGGTAGTCCGCCCGTGCCACGGCGAGCGCGGTCTCCAGGACGGCCGCCGACCCGGACCCGTTGTCGTTGATGCCCGCGCCGGACGAGACGCTGTCGAGGTGCGAGCCTGCCATCACCACCTGGTTGGCATCGCCGCCGGGCCAGTCGGCGATCAGGTTGTAGCCGACGCGGCCGGAGGCGGTGAACTGCTGGATGGCGGTGGTGTAGCCGGCGGCGTCGAGCTTGGCCTTCACATGATCGAGTGAGGCCTTGTAACCGGCGCGGCCGTGCGCCCGGTTGCCGCCGTTGGCGGTGGCGATGGACTGCAACTGCGCCAGGTGCGCCTTGACGTTGGCCACGGGGATGTCGGGCGCGGCGGCCACCGCGGGCTCGGACGCGGCGGCCGCCGCGGGGTCCGGTGCGGGGGCCGCGCCGGCTATGGATCCGCCGGCCAACAGGGAAACGGCCGCGAAGACGGCGGTGGCCGTGACGCGGCCGGGAACCGAGAGCTTCATGTGGGGGGCTCCGAATTCCTTGGGAATCACAGGGATTCCACAGCGAATGGGGTGCCCGATGGTGAAGCTGAGGCTGACGCTCCGTCAAGAGCGCAATCCGGTCAACGCTGTTCACATAGCGGACAACCCGTGCTCACTGCACGCAGAACTCGTTGCCCTCCGGATCCGCCATCACCACCCACTCGCCCCCCGGCTCCTTCACCTCCCGCAGCACACTCGCCCCGAGTCCGGTCAGCCGCTCGACCTCGGCCGCGCGCCGCCCGTCGCCGGGGTGCAGGTCGAGATGGAGCCGGTTCTTGACCGTCTTCGCCTCCGGCACCCGCTGGAACAGCAGCCGCCGCCCCAGCCCGGTCCCGCTGTCCTCCTCGTACGGGTCGTCCGGATGCCGTACGGCGACCAGGTCCCGGAAGGCGAGGCGGGCGTGGTACTCGACGGTGGCCTCGCGCGGCAGGGCGCCGAGCTCCAGCAACCGCTGGATGAGCGCGTTGTTGTCCTCGGCCCGGTAGTTCAGCGCGGCCGCCCAGAAGTCGGCCTGGGCGTGCGGATCGGCGGCGTCGATGACGAGCTTCCAGTGCACGGGTGCGGGTGTCTGCGTCATGCCCACCAGTTATAGCCGCCGGGTCCGACAACGGGGCGTCGGCCCGCCCACCGGGTCACCTGAGGGAACCGGCCTCCGCTTCCCGCACGTCGTACGCGGCCCGCGCCACCGCGATCTCCTCCTGGTGCGCCTCGGTCCACTTCACCAGGGACTGGATCGTGGCGTGCAGGGTCCCGCCCAGCGGCGTCAGCTCGTAGTCGACGCGCGGCGGCACCACCGGATGCACCGTCCGCTTCACCAGCCCGTCCCGCTCCAGCGAGCGCAGCGTCACGGTCAGCATCCGCTGGCTGATCCCGTCGATCTCGCGGCGCAGCTCGGTGAACCTGAGCCGCCGGTTCTCCAGCAGTGCGATGACGAGCAGCGACCACTTGTCGGCGACCCGGTCGAGGATCTGCCGTACCTGGCAGTCCTCCCGGGTGTCCCACTGGAAGGGATCGGCCTCGCCGTAGTCCACGGTGCCCGCGCAGTTACTCGGTGACTTAGAAGTGCCCTCTTCCATGCCTGTCGATGCTGCCGCACGCTGAAGTCGGTTACAAGAGGGAACCGACCCTCACTCCCGTAACCGCCCCCCTACATGTGGAGTACTGCCATGGGCACGCGCGCGTGGGCGCTCTTACTCGTCCTGTGCGGAACGATCTTCCTGGAGGGCATCGACGTCGCGATGATGGCGGTCGCGATCCCCTCGATCAGATCCGACCTCGGCCTGACGACCGGCACCGCGGCCTGGGTGATGAGCGCCTATGTCCTCGGGTACGCCGGTTTCACCCTGCTCGGCGGCCGGGCCGCGGACCTGCTCGGCCGCCGCCGGATGTTCCTGACCTGGCTGACCGTCTTCCTGCTCTTCTCGGGGCTCGGCGGCTTCGCCACCGAAGGCTGGATGCTGGTCGTCGCCCGATTCGTGACCGGGGTGTCGGCCGCGTTCATGACGCCGGCGGCCATGTCCCTGATCACCACGTCGTACGAGCAGGGCCCGCGGCGCGACAAGGCCCTGCTGGTGTTCGCCGGCACCGCGGCCGGCGGCTTCTCCCTCGGCCTCGTGGTCGGCGGCCTGCTCACCCAACTCGGCTGGCGATGGGTGTTCTTCGCGCCGGTGCTGCTGGCGGGCGCGCTCCTGATCGCGGCCGTACGGCTGGTTCCGGCGCAGGACACTCCGCTCGGCGAGCGCCGGGGCTTCGACCTCCCGGGCGCGATCACCGCCGCCGGCGCCATGCTGCTGGCCGCCTACACCGTCGTCCGCCTGGAACACGGTGTGGACGGATGGCGCGCGACCGCGGCAGCGGCCCTCGCGGCACTGCTCCTGGCCGTCGTCTTCGTCGCCGCCGAGCGGCGCACGGCCGACCCACTGGTCCGGCTCGGCATCCTGCGGACGGGCTCGGTGGTGCGCGCGGACCTGGGCGCGCTGCTGTTCGTCGGGGCCTTCTTCGGCTTCCAGTTCGTGGTGACGCTGTACTTGCAGGAACTGCGCGGCTGGTCGTCCCTCCAGACGGCGATCGCCCTGGTGATCATGGGCTGCGACGCGGTGCTGGCGCCGACCCTCACCCCGAAGCTGGTGGCCCGGTTCGGCAACGCCCGGGTGATCGTCGGCGGCTTCGTGCTGGCGGTCGTCGCGTACGGGCTGTTCCTGCCGGTCGGCATGGACTGGTCGTACGCCGCGATGTTCCCGACGCTGATCATCGCGGGCACGGCCTTCGCGCTGGCGTACGGGCCGCTGTCGATCGCGGCGACGGACGGGGTCGACGGGTCCGAACAGGGGCTGGCGAGCGGGCTGCTGCACACCGCCACGCAGTTCGGCTCGGCGATCGGGATCTCGGCGGTGACGGCCGTCTACGGCTTGGCGTCCGCCGGGTCGGGGCCCGAGGCGACGCTCTCGGCCTTCCGGGTGGCCCTCACCGTGCCCGTCGGCATGGTGGCGCTGGGCCTGTTCGTCTCGGCCCTGAGCGTGCGGGCGGAGCGGCGTGCGGTGCGCAGGGCGTCCCAGGTGAGCAGCGTCAGCGCCAGCCAGACCAGCGCGAACCCGACCCAGCGCTCGGGCGGCATGGCCTCGTGGAAGTAGAGGATGCCGAGCAGGAACTGGAAGACCGGGGCCAGGTACTGCAGCAGACCCAGCGTGGACAGCGGCACACGGATCGCGGCCGCACCGAAGCAGACGAGGGGGATCGCGGTGACGATGCCGGTCGCGGCGAGCAGGGCCGCGTGGCCCGCGCCCTCGGTGGCGAAGGTGGAGTCGCCCCGGGCGCCGAGCCACAGCAGATAGCCGAGGGCGGGCAGGAACTGGATCGCGGTCTCCGCGGCCAGCGACTCGACGCCGCCCAGGTTGACCTTCTTCTTCACCAGGCCGTAGGTGGCGAACGAGAAGGCGAGGGTGAGGGAGATCCACGGCGGTTGGCCGTAGCCCAGGGTGAGCACGAGGACGGCGGCGAGACAGACGCCGACCGCCGTCCACTGCACGGGCCGCAGCCGCTCCTTCAGGAGCAGGACGCCCATGGCGATGGTGACCAGGGGGTTGATGAAGTAGCCGAGCGAGGCCTCGACGACGTGACCGGAGTTCACGGCCCAGATGTAGACGCCCCAGTTCACGGTGATGACGGCCGCGGCCACGGTGATCAGCGCGAGCCTGCGCGGCTGCCGCAGCAGTTCACCGGCCCAGGCCCAACGCCGGACGACGACGAGCGCGACGGCCACGAAGGCCAGGGACCACACCATCCGGTGGGCGAGGATCTCGGCCGCTCCGGCGGGCTTCAGCAGCGGCCAGAAAAGGGGAACCAGCCCCCACATCCCGTAAGCCGCGAAGCCGTTCAGCAGCCCTATGTGCCGCTCACCTTTCGGCTTCCCGCTCACGGGCCCCTCCTTCTCGCGCGCTGCCTGCCTGCAAGAAGGTAACGCCGAGCACCCCCGTGTGTCATGTCCGTATCGCTACACGGTCATGACGGACGGGGGTGCCGGTACGCCTGTGCCGACTCGGGTCAGCCCTTGAGCGCGGCGGCGATCGCCTCGGCGAGCGGGGTGGTGCGACGCCCGGCCAGGCGGGACAGGTCACCGCTGGAGACCACCAGCTCGCCCTTCTCGATCGACGCGTCCACGCCGGCCAGGATCTCGGCGAACGGACCCGGCAGGCCGGCACCGGTCAGGATGCCGACGAAGGCGTCGGTGGAGACGGGGGAGTAGACGATCTCCTTGCCGGTCTGCCGGCTCAGCTCGGCCGCGTACTCGGCGAAGCTCCACGCCTCGTCGCCGCCCAGCTCGTACGTCTTGTTCTCGTGCCCCTCGCCGGTCAGTACGGCGACCGCGGCGGCCGCGTAGTCGGCCCGCGAGGCGGAGGAGACCCGGCCCTCGCCGGCGGCGGCCACGACCGCGCCGTGCTCCAGCACCGGGGCGAGCTGCTCGGTGTAGTTCTCGTGGTACCAGCCGTTGCGCAGCAGGGCGTACGGCACGCCGGAGGCGATCACGGCCTCCTCGGTGCCCCGGTGGTCGTCGGCCAGCGCGGCGCTCAGGCTGCCGGGGGCGCTGGTGTAGGCGAGCAGAGCCACACCGGCCTGCTTGGCGGCGTCGAGGACGACCTTGTGCTGGCCGACCCGGCCCTTGTCGAACTCGCTGCCGGAGATCAGCAGCACCTTGTCGCCGGCGGAGAACAGGCCGTCGAAGGAGGCGGGGGCGTTGTAGTCGGCGAGCGCGATCTTCACCCCGCGGGCCGCGAAGTCGGCGGCCTTGTCCGCGCTGCGGACGACGGCGGTGATCTGCCCGGCCGGAACCTTCTCCAGCAGCTGTTCCACGACGTGGCGGCCAAGGTTTCCGGTGGCTCCGGTGACAACGATGCTCATGATCTGCGATCTCCTTGTGGGGTGCGGTTCTGTCACTAACCCTAGGGGATGCGCTAACTCTGGGAAAGTACCCACTTTGAAGTAAGGTACTGGCATGGCCGTAAGTGACAAGGTAGTAAGCGCACCTCTGGTGGCGGGCGAGGCGATGTGCCCGCATCGCCTGATCCTGGAACACGTCACCAGCCGCTGGGGCGTGCTCGTGCTGATCGCACTCCTCGACCGCCCCCACCGCTTCAGCGAACTGCGCCGCGCCATCGGCCGCGTCAGCGAGAAGATGCTCACCCAGACCCTCCAGACCCTGGAACGCGACGGCCTCGTCCATCGCGACGCCAAGCCGGTCATCCCCCCGAGGGTCGACTACTCCCTCACCGACCTCGGCCGCGAGGCGGCGGAACAGGTGCGGGGGCTGGCGATGTGGACCGAGGAGCGGATGGCGGAGGTGCTGAAGGCGCGGGAGGTGTACGACGCGCACAGAAGGGCCCCTGAGCAGGGGTGACGCGTTCTGCGGTGGTCGTACGAACGAATGCGGGCGGCGCCCGCGGGGCACACGTGGGGCAGGGCGCCGGTCGATGTGAGCCTCACGTCCTCCCATGCGCCCTCCCTCCGCCTCCCACGCCGACTTGAACCGCAGGGCACGCTGGAACGCGGAGTGCCACGCCCACTGTGCACCGGCCTGCGATGCCACCGATCGGCGCACGGTGACCGGATCCAGGGGGACGCCTTGACATGGGCACACAGAATTTGGCCGCGTTGAGGATCGGCTCCGCCGTGGTGGCGGGGCTGGGCAGGATGTGGCCTCCCTTCGCGCGCGGGGGCCGCCGGCGACGACACGAGGAGCTTCTGCTCGAACTCGTCCGCCAGCTCGCCGGGACGACCGCGCAACTCGCCGGGATGACCGCGGAGCTGCATCGCGCGAACCTGCTCCGGCATCACCGTCTGATGATGGACCAGTGGGACCGCGCGATCGACGACCCCTCGTTCGCCGCCGTCCTGAGCACCCTCGAGGGGATCTCCGAGGAGAAGCGCCGCCAGATGCTCTTCGCCAACCGCGCCTACCAGACGGTCCTGCTGGCCCACCGGGTCGGCATCGTCGACCAGGACGAACTGCTGGGCCACCTGCGCATGCTGTGCCGCGGCGAGCTCTTCCAGGAGTTCTGGTCACGCACGGTCGAGCATCGGCGCAGTCTGAAGTCCGACTCGTTGGAGAAACGTATCGGCGAGGCCGTGGACGTCCTGCTGGACGAGCTGGCCGACGATCCCGAGGAGTGGTGGATCGTGGGACCCGGGCCCGTCGCGCCGGACGCGCCGTGCGACTGAGGATGGGCCGTGCGGCTGACTCGTGCGCCCGAGTGGTCGGACAAGTGACGGCGCACGGGTGTACTTGGGCGTGGCGGGCAGGCTGCCCGGTTAGGGCTTGACGGTGCGTAATGAGCCTTCGTCTGCCCGAATCGTCCGTCGCCTCGGCGCCTCCCCCCGGCAGAGGGGAAGCCTGTCAGGTGAGTCCTGTCCCGACCTCTTCGAACTGACGGACGGTAACTTCGCGGTCATCGGCACCGAGGCCACCGCCGCGCTGGAACCCCACCTCCCCGCGGACGCAGCCCGCGCCGACTACGAGCGCATCGTCGTCATCACCCGCGAGACGCTGATCCGCGCCAAGAAGGACATCCCCGACGCATGACGTCACAGGGCACGGTGCCGTGGTGAACGGCACCGGGCGCCCGCGTGCGTCGGTCGCGGGGCGCCCGCGTGCGTCGGTCGCTGGTCGGCCCACGGCCGTCCGGCCGCCGGTCAGCCCACGACCGTCCAGGTGTCCCCGCCCGCCAGCAGCGCCCCCAGGTCGCCCTTGCCGTTCTGCTCGATGGCCCTGTCGAGCTGGTCGGTCATCTGCGTGTCGTAGACGGGGCGGTCCACGGAGCGGAGGACACCGATGGGCGTGTGGTGGAGGGTGTCCGGGTCGGCCAGCCGGGACAGCGCGAAGGCGGTCGTGGGGGACGTCGCGTGGGCGTCGTGGACCAGGACGTCCGTCTCGTTGTCGGGTGTCACCGTGATCACCTTCAGGTCGCCGGTCGCCGGGTCGCGTACGACGCCGCGTGAGCCGTCCGTGCCGAAGCGGATCGGCTGCCCGTGCTCCAGGCGGATCACGGCCTCCTGGGCCTGTTGCTTGTCCTTGAGGGCGTCGAAGGCGCCGTCGTTGAAGATGTTGCAGTTCTGGTAGATCTCGATGAGCGCGGTGCCGGGGTGTGCGGCGGCCTGGCGCAGCACCTCGGTGAGGTGCTTGCGGTCGGAGTCGATCGTGCGGGCCACGAAGGAGGCTTCGGCGCCGATCGCCAGGGAGACCGGGTTGAAGGGCGCGTCCAGCGACCCCATCGGCGTCGACTTGGTGATCTTGCCGACCTCGGAGGTGGGGGAGTACTGGCCCTTGGTGAGCCCGTAGATCCGGTTGTTGAAGAGCAGGATCTTGAGGTTCACGTTCCGGCGCAGGGCGTGGATGAGGTGGTTGCCGCCGATCGACAGCGCGTCCCCGTCGCCGGTGACGACCCACACGCTCAGGTCGCGCCGCGAGGCCGCCAGCCCCGTGGCGATCGCGGGTGCCCGGCCGTGGATGGAGTGCATGCCGTACGTGTTCATGTAGTACGGGAAGCGGGAGGAGCAGCCGATGCCGGAGACGAAGACGATGTTCTCCTTGGCCAGGCCCAGCTCCGGCATGAAGCCCTGCACCGCGGCGAGGATCGCGTAGTCACCGCAGCCGGGGCACCAGCGCACTTCCTGATCGGACTTGAAGTCCTTCATGGACTGGCGGGCCTCGGCCTTGGGGACGAGCGAGAGCGCCTCGATCGTGCCCGTGCCTTCCGTGGACGTCTCAGTCATCGATGGCCTCCTTCAGAGCCTTGGCGAGCTGTTCCGCCTTGAACGGCATGCCGTTGACCTGGTTGTAGGAGTGGGCGTCGACGAGGTACTTCGCCCGGACGAGGGTGGCGAGCTGGCCGAGGTTCATCTCGGGGATCACCACCTTGTCGTAGCCCTTCAGAACGGTGCCGAGGTTGCTGGGGAAGGGGTTGAGGTGGCGCAGGTGGGCCTGCGCGATGGACTCGCCGGCCGTGCGCAGCCGCCGTACCGCTGCCGTGATGGGTCCGTAGGTCGAGCCCCAGCCGAGTACCAGGGTGCGGGCGCCGTGCGGGTCGTCGACCTCGATGTCGGGGACGTCAATGCCGTCGATCTTGGCCTGGCGGGTGCGGACCATGAACTCGTGGTTGGCGGGGTCGTAGGAGATGTTGCCGGTGCCGTCCTGCTTCTCGATGCCGCCGATCCGGTGCTCCAGACCCGGCGTGCCGGGGATCGCCCACGGACGCGCCAGGGTCTGCGGGTCACGTTTGTAGGGCCAGAAGACCTCGGTGCCGTCGTCCAGGGTGTGGTTCGGGCCCAGCGTGAACTGCACGCGCAGGTCGGGCAGTTCGTCCAGGTCGGGGATGCGCCAGGGTTCGGATCCGTTGGCCAGGTAGCCGTCTGAGAGCAGGAAGACGGGCGTGCGGTAGGTCAGCGCGATGCGTGCCGCTTCCAGGGCGGCGTCGAAGCAGTCGGCCGGGGTGCGCGGGGCGACGATCGGGACCGGGGCCTCGCCGTTGCGGCCGTACATCGCCTGCAGCAGGTCCGCCTGCTCGGTCTTGGTCGGCAGACCGGTCGACGGGCCGCCGCGCTGGATGTCGATGATGAGGAGCGGCAGTTCCAGGGAGACGGCCAGCCCGATCGTCTCGCTCTTGAGCGCCACGCCCGGGCCGGAGGTCGTGGTCACGGCCAGGGAGCCGCCGAAGGCCGCGCCCAGCGCCGCGCCGATGCCGGCGATCTCGTCCTCGGCCTGGAAGGTGCGGACGCCGAAGTTCTTGTGCTTGCTCAGCTCGTGCAGGATGTCCGAGGCCGGGGTGATCGGGTAGGAGCCCAGGAAGAGGGGCAGGTCCGCCTGGCGGGACGCGGCGACCAGTCCGTAGGACAGGGCCAGGTTCCCGGAGATGTTTCTGTAGGTGCCGGTCGGGAACGCCGTCGTCGCCGGGGCGATCTCGTAGGAGACGGCGAAGTCCTCGGTCGTCTCGCCGAAGTTCCAGCCCGCGCGGAAGGCGGCGATGTTCGCGGCCGCGATGTCGGGCTTCTTGGCGAACTTCGACTTCAGGAACCTCTCGGTGCCCTCGGTCGGCCGGTGGTACATCCACGACAAGAGGCCGAGCGCGAACATGTTCTTGCTGCGCTCGGCCTCCTTGCGGGTGAGGTCGAAATCCTTGAGGGCTTCCACCGTCAGTGTGGTCAGGGGGACCGGATGGAGGTGGTAGCCGTCGAGTGAACCGTCCTCGAGGGGCGAGGTGCCGTACCCGACCTTCTGCATCGCCCGTTTGGTGAACTCGTCGGTGTTGACGATGATCTCCGCGCCGCGAGGCACGTCGGCGATGTTCGCTTTGAGGGCCGCCGGATTCATGGCGACCAGCACATTCGGCGCATCACCCGGCGTGAGGATGTCGTGGTCGGCGAAGTGGAGCTGGAAGGAGGACACGCCGGGCAGGGTGCCGGCGGGGGCGCGGATCTCGGCCGGGAAGTTCGGCAAGGTCGACAGGTCGTTGCCGAAGGACGCCGTCTCCGAGGTGAAACGGTCACCGGTGAGCTGCATTCCGTCACCCGAGTCACCCGCGAAACGAATGATCACCCGGTCGAGACGGCGGACATCCTTCACGCCTGCCGCTTTGCGCTGCTCTCCCACGACGGTTCCGTCGGCCTGCTCCGCTGGACTACTGACCTGCGTCACTGAACTGGACCTCCCTCGAGGCGGCTGTCTGGGAGTGACCTTCCCGCAGGCCCTCCCAAAATCAACCCTACGACCGTAAGGGTCGCCTTCCCTGGGTCATTCGCATGATGGACACGCCCTTGAGACGGTTTCGAGAACCGACTTTTCATGATTTGGCCGCCCCCCGGCGCTTCCCTCGAAGACGCTCCCCGTCACGCTTCGGTTCCTACCGCTCCGCCTCCACCGCTGGAGTAGGGCATGAGCGGGACATAGGGCATGAATGGGACATGAAGTCGGACATGGAATCGGGCAGTCATGAGTTCAGGTAGGTGAGGACCGCGAGGACACGCCGGTGGTCGCCGTCGCTGGGGGACAGCCCGAGCTTCAAAAAGATGTTGCTGACGTGCTTCTCGACGGCTCCGTCGCTCACGACCAGCTGCCGGGCGATCGCGGAGTTGGTCCGGCCCTCGGCCATCAGCCCCAGAACCTCACGCTCCCTCGGGGTGAGTCCCGCGAGCACGTCCTGCTTGCGGCTGCGACCCAGCAGCTGCGCGACGACCTCGGGGTCCAGGGCCGTACCTCCCTGGGCGACCCGCACCACCGCGTCCACGAACTCACGCACTTCGGCTACCCGGTCCTTCAGCAGATAGCCGACGCCGTGGCTGGAACCCGCCAGCAGTTCCGTGGCGTAGCGCTCCTCCACGTACTGCGACAGCACGAGAACGCCGAGACCGGGATGAGCCTTGCGCAGCTGTACGGCGGCTCGCACCCCCTCGTCGGTGTGCGTCGGCGGCATCCGTACGTCCGCGACCACGACGTCCGGCAGCGCACCCTCCGCGTCCAGTTCGGTGATGGTCTTGATCAGCGCTTCCCCGTCACCCACCCCGGCGACGACGTCGTGCCCACGGTCGGTCAGCAGCCGGGTCAGTCCCTCCCTGAGCAGCACCGAATCCTCGGCGATGACCACACGCACTCTGTCCTCCACGATCACGATCCTCGGCCCCCCACAGCCCCGACTCCCCGCCCGCCCGGACGACAAAGTCCAGCATTCCAGCATTCGGACCCGGGCGGGCCCGGGCGAGGGGATTCAGCAGGAATACGCGCACGGTACGGCGGGTTCCGGCCTCCGGCACGGCGTGCGGCCGGTCAGCGGACGGGTCCGACGAACCCAGCCGGCCGGCGGGCCACGCCCGACGCTTGAGGAGGAGGCCGCTCAGGCCGAACGGGCGCGCCGGGGGAGCGTGGCACCCCGCCTCTCGGCACCCCGCCCCTCGGCGGCCCAGGACTCCGGCGGCCTACGACTCCGGCGGGCCGGGGGCCCGGCGCTGCGGGCCGGCCCGGCACCGGGGGTCCGGGGGTCCGGTATCCCCGGGGGTCCGGTACCCCGCCCCCCGGCGGCCGGGTATCCCCGGGGGTCCGGTACCCCGCCCCCGGCACCTTGCCCCCGCCGGGCCCCTGGCACGCCGGGGGCCCGGGGTCCGACGCTCCACCATCCCGCCCTCCCGGCGGGGTCGAAGGGGCGGAGCCCCTGGGGATGGGAACGGGTAGGGCGGCGGGGGCGAAACAACACCCCCGCCGCCCTGCCGCGTGGCTCGGTCCGCCGTCGAGCCCCGCCGCCCTGCCGCGTCGCCCAGTCCCACTGCCGTGCCGCGCAGCTCAGCCATGTCGGTCAGCCGCGCAGCCCAGCCCGGCAGCTCAGCCCGGCAGCCCAGCCCCGCAGCCCAGCCCAGCCCCACACTCACCGCATCGCCGGCTCCGCCCGCCAAGGCAGCTCCGCGGTCACCCGGGTAGGCCCTCCCGCCGGCGAGTCCACCACCAGAATCCCGTCCACCGCGTCCAACCGCTCCGCGAGCCCGGCCAGCCCGGATCCACCGGACGTGTCCGCCCCGCCCACCCCGTTGTCCACGACCTGGAGCATCAGCCGGTTCTCCACCCGCCACACATCCACCGCCGCCCACGTCGCCCGAGCGTGCTTGCTGATGTTCTGCAGCAGCTCCGACACCGTGAAGTACGCGATCCCCTCGATCGCCGCCGCCGGCCGCGCCGGCAGATCCACCTCCACCTGCACCGGCACGGCGCACCGCGAAGCCACCGCCGACAGCGCCGCATCCAGCCCCCGGTCCGTCAGGACCGCCGGATGGATCCCGCGCGCCAGGTCCCTCAGCTCCTGAAGCGCCGTCTTCACCTCACCGTGCGCGTCGTCCACCATCCGCGCCGCTGCCTGCGGATCCTCGGTGAGCTTCTCCTTCGCCAACCCCAGATCCATGGCCAAGGCCACCAGCCTCGCCTGCGCCCCGTCATGCAGGTCCCGCTCGATACGCCGCAGGTCCGCCGCGGCGGTGTCGACGACGACCCCCCGGTCCGACTCCAGCTCCACCACCCGCGCCGACAGCCGGGTCGGCCCGAGCAGCCCGTGCACCATCACCCGGTCCACCATCGTCAGGGCCCGCACGATCCACGGCGTGGCCAGGGTGAACAACAGCCCCACCAGTGCCGTGACGGTGATCTCGAAGGGGTTGTCGAGGTAGATGTGGTGGCCTTCGTCGCCGTACAGCTGAAGCCCGTCCTGCCCGCCGTACATCGGGAAGAGCCAGAACCACAGCGGGTACGTCATCAGCGACCACCCGATCAACCAGAAGTTCACCGCGACGACGAACGAGAAGACCGCCCACGGCAGGTACAGCAGCGCGTACAGCAGGGTGCGCCAGGACGTGCCGCTCTTGAGGACGGCCCCCATCCAGGCCGGCACGCCCCGCTTACGCATCCGCAGCGGCTCCGGGTCGTCCACCTCGAGACCCAGCAGCCCGCGCGCCCGGGCCCGCTCCACCGCGCCGAAGCCCCGGCAGCCGGCCAGCCCCGCCGCCAGCACCGGGATCCCGAGGAACGTCACGAGCAGGCCCGCGCCCACCGAGACCATCGTGACGGCGTACGTGAACAGCAGCACGCTGATCGGCAGGCCCAGCAGCACATAGCCGAGCTCGCGCAGACTGCGTGCCTCGAACGGCGCCCGCAGCGCGGCGGGCAGCCGATGCTCGCGGGTACTTTCCGCGAACCCGAGCCCGCTGTCGTGGCCGAAGCCCTGTCCGTAGTCCGAGTCGGTGGCCATCGGCGTAGTCCTTCTCCCTCGTTCCGCGACTGTCCGGTCGTACGTCGTGTCGTACCTCCACCCTGCTCGGCCGCAGGTCCGCGGACCATGGAGTCCGTCGGCGTCTTGGACGGGGGGTTTTCCCTACCTCCGGGACTTCCTGGGCTCCACGGCCCCCCGGGGCTCCCGCGCGTCGAGTGACCGGTCCCGCCACGGCAGTTCGGCGGTGACCACGGTCGGCCCGCCCGGCGGCGAGTCGATGACGAACAGGCCGTCGACGGCACCCAGCCGGTCGGCGAGGCCGCGCATACCGGTACCGCCGTCCAGGCGTGCGCCGCCGTGGCCGTCGTCCCACACCTGGATGAGCAGCCGGTCGTCGGCCCGCCACACGTCGACGGACGCGGTCCTCGCCCCACTGTGCTTGCTGATGTTCTGCAGCAGCTCCGAGACGGTGAAATAGGCGATGCCCTCGATGGCCGCCGCCGGTCTGGCGGGCAGGTCGGCCGTCACCTTCACCGGCACCGTGCAGCGCGAGGCGACGGAGGACAGGGCGGCGTCCAGGCCGCGGTCCGTCAGTACGGCGGGATGGATGCCCCGGGCCAGATCCCGCAGCTCCTGCAACGCGAGCTTGACCTCGCCGTGCGCCTCCGCGACCATCGCCGCCGCCGTGTCGGGGTCCTCCAGCAGCTTCTCCTTGGCCAGGCCGAGCCCCATGGCCAGGTTGACCAGCCGGGCCTGCGCCCCGTCGTGGAGATCGCGTTCGATACGCCGCAGATCGGCGGCGGCCGTGTCGACCACGACCCCCCGGTCCGACTCCAGCTCGGCGATCCGCCGCTCCAGTTCGTCGGACGGCGACAGCAGGCCGCGCACCATCGCCCGGTCCACGTTGGTCAGACCCCGCGCGATGAACGGCAGCACCGGCCACAGCACGAACAACGAGGTCAGCGTGATCGTGAAGGTGAGGACACCCCAGGGCAGCCGGACGAAGTCGTACAGCACCGTGCGCCAGCCGACCGGGTCCTTGATCCCCATCCACAACTGTGTGAGGAAACCGCTCTTGCGGCTGCGCAGCGGAAGAGGGCTCGGCTCGTCGATCCGCACTCCGAGCAGGGCCCTGGCCCGCGCCCGCTCCAGCTTGCCCAGCTGCCGGGCGCCCATCAGGCCGGCCGCGAGCAGCGGGAAGCCGATCACCGTGACGGTCAGCCAGAAGCCGGTGAGCAGCACCGTCATGACATAGGTGAATCCGAGAAGTGCCACCGGAAGGTTCGCAAGGAGGTGCGCGATCTCCTTCCAGGTGTGCCGGTCGAAGGCGAAACGGACAGGCGGCAGGCGGTCGCTGCCCGCCTCTCCGCTGGGTCTCGAGGACGGGAGACGTTCGGTCATACGGGTTAGCGTGCCGCGCGGCGGGCCGCCGCGCCATGAGGCGGGCCGCCGCGATCGCCTGGGGATAACCCCACCCCGGCGACCTGTGGTTTCTGCCAAGGCGTGACGGGCTGCTTACGCTCTCTTTAGCAGGGCCTAGACTCCCGTGCGTACAGATCGTCTAACAGAGTCGTAGTCCAGATTCCGCACTTCGGAGTCCGTACTTCGGAGTCTGTGGTGCAGAAGTCACCAGTGCAGAAGTCCAGAGTCCAGAGTCCAAGGTCAGGGAGCGAGGGGCTGACGTGCCGGAACCGACCGTCGTCGTCGCGGCGGGGTATTTCCAGTCGTACTCGGTCGTCGGGCTGCTCGCCGCCGTCGGCGTGCTGTTCGTGGCCGTCGCCTTCGGCGCCGGGCGCCTGCTGCGACCCGTCGTCCCCACTCCCGAGAAGCTTCTGACGTACGAGTGCGGCGTCGACCCCGTCGGCGAGGGCTGGGCTCACACCCAGGTCCGCTACTACGTCTACGCGTTCCTGTACGTCATCTTCGCCGTCGACTCGATCTTCCTGTTCCCGTGGGCCACGGTCTTCGCCGCTCCCGGCTACGGCGCGACCACCCTCGTGGAAATGTTCATCTTCCTCGGCTTCCTGGCCGTGGGCCTGCTCTACGCGTACAAGAAGGGGGTCCTGACATGGACGTGACCCCGACTCCTTCCGAGCCCGTGCTCCTTCCCGAGCCGCAGCGCCTCGGCGCCCTCGCGCGCCTCGCGCCCGAGCCGATGAAGGTGGTCCTCAACTGGGGCCGCCGCTACTCGCTCTGGGTCTTCAACTTCGGCCTCGCCTGCTGCGCCATCGAGTTCATCGCCGCGTCGATGGCCCGCCACGACTTCATCCGCCTCGGCGTGATCCCCTTCGCGCCCGGCCCACGCCAGGCCGACCTGATGGTCGTCTCCGGCACGGTCACGGACAAGATGGCGCCGGCCGTGAAACGCCTCTACGAGCAGATGCCCGAGCCGAAATACGTCATCTCCTTCGGCGCGTGCTCCAACTGCGGCGGGCCGTACTGGGACTCCTACTCCGTCACCAAGGGCGTCGACCAGATCATCCCGGTCGACGTCTACGTCCCCGGCTGCCCGCCCCGGCCCGAGGCGCTGCTCCAGGGCATCCTCAAACTCCAGGAGAAGATCGCCCGGGAGTCCCTCGCGGAGCGGTACGGGACGGCCCGTCCGTCGGCCGCGGCCCTGCAGAGCGGGCTGGTCCGACCGCCGGATCCTGCCCCGGCCTCGGGGGAGGAACGATGACCGAGGTCGGCTGGCTGCCCGCCCCCGCCGAGGAACTGTTCGGCGCGGAGGCCACCGCGGAGGAGTCGTACGAAGTCCTGACGGTGGACGTGCCGCCGGCCTCCTGGATCCCTGCGCTGGAAGCCGCACGCGACCGCCTCGGCTGCACCTACTTCGACTGGCTCAGCGCGGTCGACGAACCGGGCACGGGCTTCCGCGTCTCGGCCCACGTCGTCGCCCTCTCCCCGGTACGCCGCCTCCTCGTCCGTACGACCGTCCCGCACGAGGCCCCCGCCCTGCCGACCGCCGTCGACGTCTACGCGGGCGCGGCCTGGCACGAGCGCGAGACCCACGAGATGTTCGGCGTCACCTTCGAAGGCCACCCGTCCCTGGACCACCTCCTGCTCCCGGAGGGCTTCGAAGGCCACCCCCTCCGCAAGGACTTCGTCCTCGCGGCCCGCGTCGCCAAGGCCTGGCCGGGCGCCAAGGAACCCGGCGAGTCCGAACACGGCGGCCCCAAGCGCCGCCAAATGCTCCCCCCAGGCGTCCCCGACCCCAACGAATGGGGCCCCCTGAAAGGCCAACTCCCCCCGGCCCCGACCCGCCCCGCCCGCGGCGCGGGCCGCGCCGCCCCGGGCGAACGCCCCGCCCGGGCAGCAGGCGAACGCCCTGCCCGCGCAGCGGGCGAACGGCCCGTACGCCGCGCCCGTACGGCGGCGGAGGGTTCAGCGAGTCAGACGGCGGCGCCTTCGGAGGAAGGTGCGGCGAGTCAGACGTCGGTGCCTTCGGCGGAGGGGTCGGCGGATCGAGCGTCGGTGTCTCCGGCGGAGAGGACGGCGGATCGGGCGCCGGTGTCTCCGGTGGAGTCGTCGGGGTCTGCGGGCGCTGCGGCCGCTCCCGCTGGGTCGAGGCGTACTCGTACGGCATCCGAGGGTTCGGTGAGCCAGACGGATGCGTCTCCGGCAGAGGACGCGGCGGGTCAGTCGGAGGCGTCGGGGTCCGCGGATGCGCCCGCTGAGCTGAGCCGCTCCCGCGCGGCGGCGGAGAGTCCCGCGAGCCAGACCCAGAAACCCCAGACCCAGAAACCCCAGGCCACGGAAACGCCGGCCACGGAGATCCCGGCCAAGGATGCCCAGGCCGAGGATGCCCACGCCACGGATGTCCCGGCCACCGAGGCACCGGTCGCGCGGCGTCGGGCGCGCTCCGCTTCGGAAGGGTCGGCGAGTCAGCGGGCCACGCCCGGCACGGCAACGTCGGCCGGCGAAGCCGAGGGCACGCCCCCGAAGGCTCCCGCCGCCCCGCGCAGCCCGGACGCCCCCTGGCACCACGCCCGCCCGGCCTTCGACGAACCGAAGCCTGATCGAGGCGCCGAGCCTCAGCCCATCGCCGAGCCCGAGCCCACCGCCGAGCCCGCTCAGGCATCCGAAGCCGAACGCGAAACCGAACCCGAAGTCAGGCCCCAACCCGAGGCGGAAACCGGGCAGGCACCCACCCCGAAGCCCGACACACAGCCCACTCTCAGGCCCGACCCGAAGCCCGGAACACAGCCCACCCCCAGGCCCGACCCGAAGCCCGGAACGCAGCCCGACCCCAAGCCCGACACCCCCGAAGACCCCGCAGGAGGCCCGCAGTGAACGACGCTCTCGACGTCGCCCTGCGACTCCTGATCATCTTTGTCGTCTTCCTCACCTTCCCCTTGATCGTGGGGCAGACCGAGCACAAGGTCATGGCCCACATGCAGGGCCGCCTCGGCCCGATGTACGCCGGTGGCTTCCACGGCTGGGCCCAACTCGTCGCCGATGGCGTGAAGTTCGCGCAGAAGGAAGACGTCGTACCCGCGGGCGCGGACCGCCGTATCTTCCAACTCGCCCCCGCCGTAGCCCTCCTCCCGTACCTCCTGGTGCTCCTCGCCATCCCCATCGGCCCCGGCGAGGGAGCCGTGGGCGAGGTCATCGACGCGGGCGTCTTCTTCGTCCTCGCCGTCATGGGCGTAGGCGTCCTCGGCTCGCTCATGGCCGGCTGGGCCTCCGCCAACAAGTTCTCCCTCCTCGGCGGCCTCCGCACCGCCGCCCAACTCCTCGCCTACGAACTCCCGATGCTGCTCACCGCCGCCTCGGTGGCGATGGCGGCCGGCACCGTCTCGATCCCCGGCATCCTCGACGCCTTCGAGTGGTGGTGGCTGCCCTGGCAGATCGTCGGCGCGATCGTCTTCTTCGTCGCCGGACTCGCCGAACTCCAGCGCCCGCCCTTCGACATGCCGGTCGCCGACTCGGAGATCATCTTCGGCGCCTACACCGAGTACACCGGCCTCCGCTTCGCTCTGTTCCTCCTCGCCGAGTACGCCGGAATCGTCGTCCTGTGCGGTCTGACCACCGTCCTCTTCCTGGGCGGCTGGCACGGCCCCTGGGGCGCCGACGGCCTCGGCTGGGTCTGGACACTCCTGAAGGCGGCCGTGCTGGCCTTCGTCGTCATCTGGCTCCGCGTCACCTATCCCCGCCTGCGCGAGGACCAGCTCCAGAAGCTCTCCTGGACCCTTCTCGTCCCCCTCTCCCTCGCCCAGATCGCCCTCACCGGCATCGTCAAGGTGGTGATCCAGTAACCATGGCTGCGTCTCTTCCACCCACCCGGTCCCGCATCCCCGGCTCCGGCCTCGCCAAGGGCCTGGCCGTCACCCTCCGCACGATGACGAAGAAGACCGTCACCGAGCAGTACCCGGACGTCCAGCCCGACCTCCCGCCCCGCACCCGTGGCGTCATCGGCCTCTTCGAGGAGAACTGCACGGTCTGCATGCTGTGCGCCCGCGAGTGCCCGGACTGGTGCATCTACATCGACTCCCACAAGGAGACGGTCCCGGCGGCGGCCCCCGGCGGCCGCGAGCGCAGCCGCAACGTTCTCGACCGCTTCGCCATCGACTTCTCCCTGTGCATGTACTGCGGTATCTGCATCGAGGTCTGCCCTTTCGACGCCCTGTTCTGGTCCCCGGAGTTCGAGTACGCCGAGACCGACATCCGCGACCTCACCCACGAGCGGGACAAGCTCCGCGAGTGGATGTGGACCGTCCCGGCCCCACCCGCTCTCGACCCCGCCGCGGAGGAGCCGAAGGAGATCGCCGCCGCCCGCAAGACGGCGGAGAAGCTCGCGGCCCAACAGACGGCCGAGCAGACGGCCGAGCCACCCAGCGAACCGCACGCGGACGAGCAGGCCCGCGCGGCCGAGCAGCCCACCCGGCCGATGGGCGAGTCCAAGCAGCAGACGGACCAGCCCCGCCAGGAGGGAGACGCATGACCCTCGCAGCAGCCGCCGGCTCCCTCGCGGCCGACACCAGCCACGGCTTCCTCTCCCCGACGGGCGTGGAGATCGCCTTCCTCCTCGTCGGCCTGGTCACCTTCGGCGCCGCGCTGGTCACCGTCACCACCAAGCAACTGGTGCACGCCGCCCTGTGGCTGGTGGTGAGCCTCGGCGGCCTCGCCGTCGAGTACCTCCTGCTCACCGCCGAGTTCATCGCCTGGGTGCAGGTCCTCATCTACGTCGGTTCCGTCGTCGTCCTCCTCCTGTTCGGTCTGATGCTCACCAGGGCCCCCATCGGCCGCTCCCCGGACGCCGACTCCGGCAACCGCTGGGCCGCCCTCACCGTGGCCGTCGCCGCCGCGGCCGCCCTGGTCTGGGTCGTCGTCGACGCCTTCCGCACCACCTGGATCGACCTTGACGGCCCGGCAGCCGGCTCCACCGAGGCCACCGGCGCCAGCCTCTTCCAGAACTGGGTCCTCCCCTTCGAGGCCCTCTCCGTCCTCCTCCTCGCCGCCCTGGTCGGCGCGATCGTCCTGTCCCGCAAGACCAAGGCGGACGCGGCGAGGACCGGTCCGCGTGTCCCCGGCGCCCGCGACACCCGGGGCGACACGGAAGGGGCCCGCTGATGCACCTCGCCTATCCCGCCGTCCTCTCCGCCCTCCTCTTCTGCACCGGCCTGTACGGCGTCCTCGCCCGCCGCAACGCGATCCTGGTCCTGATGTCGGTCGAGCTGATGCTCAACGCCGTCAACCTCAACCTCGTCGCCTTCGACGTCTGGCTCAGCCGGACCGCCGAGGAGACCCTGCACTCCGGTCAGGCCCTGACCCTGTTCACCATCGCCATCGCCGCCGCCGAGATCGGCATCGGCCTGGCGATCGTCCTCGCCGTCCACCGCAACCGCGGCACCGCGGACATCGACAAGCTCCGCGACACCGCCGAGGGCCACGAGAGCCACCCGGCCGACGGCTCCGACGGCTCCGACAGCTCCGACAGTGACGCCCTCACGGCCGGCCCGGCCGGCCGGGCCGGGAAGGCTGAGGCCACCGCGTGACCACGACCACCCTCGCCGTCCTCGTCCCCCTCCTTCCGTTCCTGGGCGCCGCCGCCGGCCTGCTCCTGGGCCGCACGGCCCCCGGCTTCGTCCGCCCGCTCGCCGTTCTGCCGACGCTCGTCGCCGTCGCCTTCGCCGTGGTCGTCGCCGTGCGCCAGGGCGGCGACCAGGCCATCGACTCCGCCACCGAGCTCACACCCACCGGCTCGGTCCCGATCGAACTCGCTCTGCACATCGACGGCTTCGCAGCCCTCGTCGCCGTCCTGGTCGGCGTCGTCGCCACCTGCGTGCAGATCTACTCCACGGGCTACCTCCGCGACGACCCGCGCTACCCCTCGTACGCCGCCCTCGTCTCCCTCTTCACCTCCGCGATGCTGCTCGTCGTCTACTCCGGCGACCTGATGGTGCTGCTGGTCGGCTGGGAGATCATGGGCATCTGCTCGTACTTCCTGGTCGGCCACTACTGGGAAACCCCGGAGGCCCGCGCCGCCTCGCTCAAGGCCTTCCTGGTCACCAAGCTCGGCGACGTCCCCTTTCTGATCGGCCTGTTCGCGCTGGCCACCGACGCCGGGTCCTTCCGCATCACCCGCGTCCTCGGAACCGTCGCGAGCGGCGGACTCGACCACCCGACCCTGATCGCCCTGCTGCTGCTGGCCGGCGTGGCGGGCAAGTCGGCCCAGTTCCCGCTGCACACCTGGCTCCCCGACGCGATGGCCGGCCCGACCCCCGTCTCCGCGCTGATCCACGCCGCGACGATGGTCGCCGCCGGTGTCTACTTCATCGCCCGTCTCCTCCCGGTCTTCGAGGCCTCCCAGGCCGCGATGGTCGTCCTCGCCGTCATGGCCGCCGTCACCATGGCCGGCTCGGCGCTCGCCGCGCTCGCCCAGGACGACATCAAACGCGTCCTCGCCTACTCGACGATCGGCCAGCTCGGCTACATGACCGGCGCCCTCGCCGTCGGTGACCGCGGCGCCGCCGTCTTCCACCTCCTCACGCACGGCGCCTTCAAGGCGCTGCTGTTCCTGGCGGCGGGCGTGATCATCCACGCCGCCGGCACCAACTCGCTGGCCGCGATGTCCCGCATCGGCAATCTGCGCGACCGCGTCCCCGACGCCTACTGGACGATGACCGTGGCGCTTCTCGCGCTCGCCGCGGTCCCGCCCTTCAGCGGCTTCTTCTCCAAGGAGTCCGTCCTCGGCGCCGCCGAACACGTCGCCACCGGCCACACCGAACACGCCCCCGGCGCCGCGGGCTGGACCGTCCTCGTCGCGGGACTGCTCACGGCCCTGCTCACCGCCGCCTACGCGACCCGCCTGTGGCTGCTGGCCTTCCGCGGCCGGGGCGCCGAGGCCCCCGACCACGGCAGGCAGCCCCTCACCATGACCGTCGTGCTGTGGGTGCTCGCCGTGCCGTCCCTCGCCATCGGCGCACTCGCCTTCCGCATGCTGCCCGACTGGTTCGACGGCCGTGACCTGACCCCGACCCCGACCACATCCGTCCTCGGCACGGGCGTGGCCCTGGTCGGCGGCCTCGTCACCTACGCGGCCTGGCGGCACACCACCGCGCTCGCGTCCCGCGTCCCGCTGGGTGCGGTCGCGGCCCACCCCGAGGGCGACGCCGGACAGGTCGAGGCCGAGGCCATCGCCAGCCACAAACCCGCCTACGGAGACGTGGCCTACGCCCCCGACCCGGCGGACCCGAGCCGTCTCCTGCTCGGCCCACTGCACCGCCACGCAGCCGTCGGCTTCCACCTCGACGCCGTGTACACCGCCCTCTTCGTCCGACCGGTCCAGGCCGGAGCCACCCTCGTCCGGTTCCTCGACCGCGAGGTCGTCGACACCTACGTACGCGGCGCGGGTGCCCTGCCCCGTCTGCTGGGAGCCGCCGTACGGCGGGCCCAGACCGGCAATCTGCAGACCTATGTGAGCGCGCTGCTCGCCGGCACCGTCGTCCTGGTGGTCGCCGCAGTCCTCGTCGCCACGGGAGCGTGAGCAGGCGTGATCGATATCAACGAGTCCGTGATGCAGGTCCTTCTGGCATTCATCGTGGTCGGCCCGCTTCTCGGCGCCGCCACCGCTCTGCTGCCTGCCCCGCCCGGACTGAAGGGAAAGTCACCCGAGCAGGCCGTGCTCCGGCACGGCGTGACCGTGACCGGCGCGGTCCTCGTCGCGGCGATCGTCCTCGCGCTCGGCTTCGACCACGACCACCCGTCGAAGATGCAGGCCACGACCGACATCAGCTGGATTCCCGCACTCGACGTGCGGATCCACCTCGGCACCGACGGCATTTCCCTCCCCCTTCTGGTCCTGACCGCGCTGCTGACCTTCCTCTGCGCGCTCTACTCCTACTTCAAGATGCCCGCGGGCCCGACCCCGAAGGCCTTCGTCGCACTGCTGCTCGTCCTGGAGTCCGGCACCCTCGCGACCTTCGCCGTCCTCGACCTGCTCCTCTTCTTCCTCGCCTTCGAGATGGTCCTCATCCCGATGTACTTCCTCATCGCCCGCTGGGGCGGTGAGCAACGGACCCAAGCGGCCTGGAAGTTCATCCTCTTCACCCTGCTCGGTTCCGTGGTCATGCTGCTCGGCCTGCTCCTGATCGGAATCAAGGCGGGCACATTCGACATGGTGGCACTCGCCACTGACAACGGCCGGTCGCTGACCACATCCGTGCAGGTCATCGCGGTTTTGGCGATCGGGATCGGGCTCGCGGTCAAGACGCCGATGTGGCCGCTGCACAGCTGGCTACCCGATGCCCACACCGCCGCCCCGACCGTCGGCTCGGTCCTGCTGGCCGGCGTACTGCTGAAGATGGGTACGTACGGGTTCGTCCGGATTCTCCTGCCGATCACGCCCGACGGCTTCCGCACCTTCGCGCCCTACCTCGCCGCCTTCGCCGTCGTTGGGATCATCTACGGATCCCTGGCCTGCCTGGCCCTGGCCAAACAGGGAGCGAAGGGCGACCTCAAGCGGCTCATCGCCTACTCGTCCGTCGGCCACATGGGTTTCGTCCTGCTCGGCATCTCCACCATGACCCCGACCGGTGTCAACGGCGCCCTGTTCGCCAACATCGCCCACGGCCTCATCACCGGCCTCCTCTTCTTCCTGGTCGGCGCGTTGAAGGACCGCACCGGCACCGCCGACCTCGACACCCTCGCCGAGGAGACCGGCGCCGCGCTCTACGGCAAGGCCCCCCGCCTCGGCGGCCTGCTCGCCTTCGCCGCCGTCGCCTCGCTCGGCCTGCCCGGCCTCGCCGGATTCTGGGGCGAGATGCTGGCACTGTTCGGCGCGTTCGAGCCCGCCGACGGCCTCAGCCGCCCGGCCTTCCTCACCTTCATGTCGATCGCGGCGTTCGGCACGCTGTTGACGGCCGCGTACATGCTGATCGTGGTCCGCCGCGTCTGCATGGGCGCCGTACGGCAGGAAGCCCCGAAGCTCGCCGACGTCAGCACCTACGAGCTCGTGGCCTGGACCCCGCTCGTCGTCCTCACCGTCGTCGCCGGCCTCTGGCCGAAGGCCCTCCTGGGCCTGACCGACCCGGCCGTGCAGCAGCTCCTCGCAGGAGGCACCCGATGAGCTCCCTGGCCCCGCCGCTGGCCGCGAACCTCGTCCAGTCGGTCGACTGGCTCGCCATCGCGCCGCCCACCATCACGGCGGTCGTCGGACTCGTCGTCCTCGTCGCCGACCTGTTCGTCAGCGAAAAGAAGAAGGCACTCCTCGGGTGGCTCTCCGTCGCGGGCCTCGCCGCCTCGACGCTCATGCTGCTGCCCCTCCTGGACGGCGATCGCAGTACGTTCTGTCTGACCGGCGCCCCCGACGTGTGCAGCTACACGGCCGACCGCTTCACCCTCGTCCTCCAGCTCCTGGTCCTCGGCGGCGCCCTCCTCGCGGCTCTCCTGTCGGTCACCGCCCTCAAGGACGCCGACAAGGGGCTCCCCGAAGGGGAGTACTGGTTCCTGCTGCTGTCCTCCGCGGCCGGCGCCGCCCTCCTGCCCGCCTCCCGCGACTTCGCGACCCTGATCGTCGCCCTGGAGGTCGCCTCTCTGCCCGCCTTCGCCCTCGTCGGCCTCAGGCACGGTGACAAGAAGTCCTCCGAAGCGGCCCTGAAGTTCTTCCTGTCGTCGGTCACCGCGACCGCGGTCAGCCTCATGGGCATCAGCTTCGTGTACGCCTCCACGGGCACCCTCTACCTCACCCAGGTGGCCGACCGCATCCAGCATGTCGACGGACAGCTCCAGACCCTCACCCAGACCGGCGTCGTCCTCACCCTCATCGGCTTCGCCTTCAAGACGGCCGCCGTCCCCTTCCACTTCTGGGTGCCGGACACCTACGTAGGAGCGCCCCTCCCGATCGCCGCCTACCTGTCGGTCGTCGGCAAGGCGGTCGGCTTCTCCGGCCTCATCCTCATCACCGTCGTGGCCCTCCCGTCGTACGCCGACGTCTGGGGCCCGGCCCTCGCCGTCCTCGCCGCCCTCACCATGACCGTCGGCAACGTCGGCGCCCTGCGTCAGCAGGCCACGCGCGCGTACAGCGCCGTACGACTGCTCGCCTGGTCGTCCGTCGGGCAGGCCGGCTACCTCCTCGTCCCGATCGCCGCCGCCGCGTACTCCGACGACGCCGAGCGGTCCATCGGCTCCACGGTCGCGTACGCCCTCATGTACGCCGCCGTGAACCTGGGCGCCTTCGCGGTGGCCGCCCTGGTCGGCCGTACGAAGTTGCTCAACCGGGTCTCCGACTACCGCGGCCTGTACGCGTCGAACCCCCTCGCCGCCCTCCTCCTGGCCTTCTTCCTGCTCTGCCTGGCCGGACTGCCGCCGGGCATCATCGGCCTCTTCGCGAAGGTCACGGTGTTCTCCGCGGCCGTCGACGCGGGCCTCGGCTGGCTCGCCGTGGTCATGGCCGTCAACGTCGTGATCGCGCTGTTCTACTACCTCCAGTGGACGACCCTGCTGTTCCGCGCCCCCGAGGGCGAAGTCGCCGAGCACCGCGTCCCGGCCCCCCTCACCGCCGCGATCGCCCTCACCGGCGTCCTCGGCATCGCCCTCTCCGGAGCGCCCCAGCTGGTCCTGCGCTTCACCGACACCGGGCTTTTCTGAGCGCGTACCGCTGCCCTCACCCGGACGGCCCACGCATGGCGCCGTACGCACAAGGGAACTAGAGACCCCCGCCTGGCGTTGACCAGAACGGGAGGGTCCACTGGACGTGACACCACGGCACCAGTGGCATCGGAGGCATTGAGCACAGCTCAGTGAGCGAGATCAGCAAGCAAAGGGTTCCCCTGCTGCACGACTTGGAGGGCGTACCGTGCACCGCCGGCACAACGGGCTCAGGACCGCAGTACTCCTCGGGGGACTGTCCGCACTCATCATCGTCATCGGCAGCTTCTTCGGCCGAATGGGGCTCGTGGTAGCGGTCGTGATCGCCCTGGGGACCAACGCTTACGCGTACTGGAACAGTGACAAGCTGGCTCTACGCGCGATGCGCGCCCGCCCCGTCAGCGAGTTCGAGGCCCCCAGCCTTTACCGCATGGTCCGCGACCTCTCCACCCAGGCCCGCCAGCCCATGCCCCGCCTGTACATCTCGCCGACGGAGGCGCCCAACGCCTTCGCGACGGGACGCAACCCGCGCAACGCCGCGGTGTGCTGCACGGAGGGCATCCTGCGCATCCTGGACGAGCGCGAGCTGCGCGGCGTCATCGGCCACGAGCTCAGCCATGTCTACAACCGCGACATCCTGATCTCCTCGGTCGCCGGTGCCCTCGCCTCCGTGATCATGTTCCTGGTCAACTTCGCCTGGCTGATCCCGATCGGCCGCTCCAATGACGACGACGGCCCCGGCCTGCTCGGCATGCTGATGATCATGATCCTGGGCCCGCTCGCGGCCAGCCTCATCCAACTCGCCATCAGCCGATCCAGGGAGTACGAGGCCGACGCGTCCGGCGCCCAGCTCACCGGCGACCCCCTCGCCCTCGCCAGCGCCCTGCGCAAGCTCGAACTGGGCACCAAACAGCTCCCCTTGCCCCCGGAACCCCGCATCGAGACGGCGAGCCACATGATGATCGCGAACCCCTTCCGCCCAGGCCAGGGACTCTCCAAGATGTTCTCGACACACCCGCCGATGGCAGAACGCATCGCCCGGCTCGAGAAGATGGCAGGTCGCCCCCAGTGAAAACCATCCTGAACGTCATATGGCTCGTCCTGAGCGGCTTCTGGCTGTTCCTCGCCTACCTGGCCGCGGGCCTGCTCCTGTGCATCACCATCATCGGCATCCCCTTCGGCCTGGCCGCCTTCCGCATCGGCGTCTACGCCCTCTGGCCCTTCGGCTACACCACGATCGAGCGCCGCGACGCGGGAGCCCCCTCCTTCCTCGTAAACGTGCTCTGGCTGGTCCTGGCCGGCTGGTGGCTGGCCGTCGGCCACATCGTCACCGGCATCGCCCTGTGCGTGACGATCATCGGCATCCCGTTCGGCATCGCCAACTTCAAGCTGATCCCGGTCTCGCTGTTCCCGCTGGGCCGCGAAATCGTGCCGACCGACCAGCCGTTCGCGACCCGCTGAGGGGCGGACCCCGGGGGTGGGGGAGCCGAAGTACCTCCTGCTCTCGTACGACGGACAGGCCGAGTTCGAGGGCGAGGAGGGCTACGAGGAGACGTGGGCCCTGTGCCAGGACGCCGACGACCTCTTCGCCGACCCCCCTCCTCCCCGGCGGGCCGTGTACGAACTGCTGGGCTGCGCCCCCGAGGACCGGCTGACCGCAGCCCTCGTCCGCGCGCGTGCCGAGGGCTCGGCGCAGCTCGGCGCCCTCACCCCGGAGAGCTCGACAGGTCCGGCACCGCGGTCGGGGAGTGGTACCTCGAGGACGCCCACGTTCTCGACGTCCGCCCCTGCACCCGTGACCTGACCCTGCGGGACATCACGATCGAGGCGCGAGAACCCCACGACAACCCGTACGCCTATCCCCACTGCCCGCCCTTGTCCGCGGGCTACCGCCTGACGGACGCGCAGAGCGAACCGTGGGGCAGCTGCCGTGACCTGGCGCTGGTGACGCACGGCAGGGCTTCCGCCGCCGAGTTCCACGCCGGGTCTCCGCAGGGGGTTTTCCACAGGCTGTAGTTGTCCACAGCCCCGCCCGATTGTCAGTGGGCCCCCGCATGATGAACCCATGACCGAGATCGCCCGGTTGCCGACATGGGTGGGCGGCCGGTAGTGCCGTCCCGCGCTCCCGCCCTCGACCCCTACTGCCCGCGACCAGTCGCCACCCGCCGCCGTACGCCGTACGCGACCGCCCCCACCGCCAGCACACCCGCCCCCACCACTACCGACATCCCCGGCAGCGCGAACGCCAGCACCACGCACCCGAGCAGCCCCACCGCCGGCACCACTCGCGCCGCCGGAGCCGAACCCAGCGTCCAGGCCGAGGCGTTGGCCACCGCGTAATACGCCAGCACACCGAAGGAGGAGAACCCGATCGCGCCCCGTACGTCCACCGTGGCAGCCAGGACGGCTACCACCGCACCCACGGCCAGTTCGGCCCGGTGCGGCACCTGGAAGCGCGGATGCACGGCAGCCAGCGCTCCGGGCAGATGCCGGTCCCGCGCCATGGCAAGCGTGGTCCGTGAGACGCCGAGGATCAGGGCGAGCAGTGAACCCAGCGCGGCCACGGCGGCGCCCGCCCGCACCACCGGCACCAGCCCCGGAACCCCGGCTACCCGCACCGCTTCGGCCAGTGGCGCGGCCGCGTGCCCGAGACCGCCCGCCCCCAGCACGGAAAGGACCGCCACCGCCACACACGCGTACACCACCAGCGTCATGCCCAGGGCCAGCGGGATCGCGCGGGGGATCGTGCGTGCCGGATCCCGCACTTCCTCGCCGAGGGTCGCGATCCGCGCGTACCCCGCGAACGCGAAGAACAGCAGACCGGCCGCCTGCAGCACGCCGCCCACCCCGCCCGAAGCCCCGACCTCCAGCCGCCCGGCATCGGACGCCCCGGACCCCAGACACACGACCACCACGCAGGCGAGGACTGCGAGGACCACCGCCACGATCGCCCGCGTCAGCCAGGCCGACTTCTGGACCCCGCCGTAGTTCACCGCCGTCAGCGCCACAACGGCCGCGACCGCCACGGCGTGCGCCTGCCCCGGCCAGACGTACGTCCCCACGGTGAGCGCCATCGCCGCACAGGAGGCCGTCTTCCCGACCACGAACGACCAGCCCGCGAGATACCCCCAGAACGGCCCGAGTCGCTCGCGCCCGTACACATACGTGCCGCCGGAGGCCGGATACAGGGCAGCCAACCGGGCCGAGGAGGTGGCATTGCAGTAGGCGACCACGGCGGCGACCGCCAGCCCGAGCAGCAACCCGGACCCGGCCGCGCGCGCCGCGGGCCCCAGGGCGGCGAAGATGCCGGCGCCGATCATCGAGCCCAGCCCGATGACCACCGCGTCTCCCACCCCCAGCGTGCGGCGTAGCTCGGCTCCGGAACGTGTCATGTGCCGCACCCTACTGATCGCTGCAACCACCGGGCGCAGCGGTGACGTCCTCTTCATCAACACGGCATGAACCCTGCGCGGCGAACGGTACGCGCACGGCCCGCGAGCACGGCCTGCGCGACGGAATTCACACCGCGAGGACAGTGCGGGCACAGAACGGAAGGGCAGGTTCAGGGCATGGGCATCATCAGCTGGATCATCCTCGGTCTCCTGGCCGGAGCCATCGCCAAGTTCCTTCTGCCGGGCCGTGACCCGGGCGGCTTCATCGGCACGACACTCATCGGCATCGCGGGCGCGTTCATCGGCGGCTGGATCTCGGCCCGCTGGATGGACCATCCGATCGCCAAGGACTTCTACGACGGCGCGACCTGGGCGGCGGCGATCGGCGGCTCGCTCGTCCTCCTGGTCGCCTACCGCCTCCTGTTCGGCAATTCGCGCAACTGAGCGCGACGAAGCCCCCCGACCGCAGCCGGCAGGCGAGAAGGGTGGGCACCCGCCGGGAAACCGCCGGGTGCCCACCCTTCCTCGTACAGAGCGGTCTGCTCGTACCGCCTACCGGTAGTTCACGAACTGCAACGCGAAGTCGAAGTCCTTGCCCTTCAGGAGGGCGATGATGGCCTGCAGGTCGTCGCGGCTCTTCGAGCTGACCCGCAACTCGTCACCCTGCACCTGGGCCTTCACGCCCTTCGGACCCTCGTCACG
The DNA here is from genome assembly GCF_042714835.1 of Streptomyces sp. NPDC058678. Lineage (NCBI taxonomy): Bacteria > Bacillati > Actinomycetota > Actinomycetes > Kitasatosporales > Streptomycetaceae > Streptomyces > Streptomyces sp. NPDC058678. The sequence continues at coordinate 177,733 of NZ_JBHXSG010000010.1, forward strand.
GATGATCTTCGCCACCTTCTTCGCGTTCTCCTGGGAGATGCCCTCCTCGATCGACGCGAAGATCTTGTACTCCTTGCCGGAGAGCTGGGGCTCGCCCGCGTCCAGCGCCTTCAGTGAGATCCCGCGCTTGATTAGCTTGGACTGGAAGACGTCGAGGACGGCCTTCACCCGGTCCTCGGAGTTCGCCTCCATCAGGATCTGGTCACCGGACCACGAGATCGAGGCACCCACGCCCTTGAAGTCGTAGCGCTGCGAGATCTCCTTGGCGGCCTGGTTGAGGGCGTTGTCGACCTCCTGCCGCTCGACCTTCGAGACGATGTCGAAACTGGAGTCGGCCATGTCCTGTGGCTCCTTGTATCGAGGGTGCGTATCGGGTGCGTACGTGCGTATCGGCGTACGTGGGGGCGGGCGCCGAGCCCGGTGTGGTCCCGGGCCGCATCCGGACAAGCCTAGCCACCCCCCGACCCCCGAGCGCAGATCAATCGGGTGGCGAAGCACCCCTCCGTATCGGGTATTGTTTACGTCGTTGCCACGGAGCACCGCCGAAAAGCGGCTCGAAGGGCAGCAACCCCCGGCGGTGTGCCCGAGCGGCCAAAGGGAGCAGACTGTAAATCTGCCGGCTTAGCCTTCCCAGGTTCGAATCCTGGCGCCGCCACACGGGAAATCAAGGGCCCGTGACCTGCTGTTTGGGCGGGGGAGGGGCGCTTGGTGGGGGGTGGGGGGGTGGAGCGCGCGGGGCTGCCGTGTTCGCCGGT
>NZ_JBHXSG010000011.1:0-172302 GCF_042714835.1 Streptomyces sp. NPDC058678
GGCTGGAATCAGCCCCTCCGGCGTTTGAGGAGCGGGGTCTGGGGCGGAGCCCCAGAAGGACGGGAACGGGAAGGGGCGGCGGGGGCGAGGAAAGTCACCGCGGCCAGGCGTCGCCCCAGTCCGTGTCGCGGGCCGCCTTGTACAGGTCGCCGTGGCGTTTGGTGATCGTGCGGCGGGTCAGCCGCTCCTCGGGCTCGCACAGGTCGAGGAGCACCTGGCCCTTGCGGATCTGCGGGCGCCGCACGACGCGGGAGGGCGCCGGAGCGGTGGGGAACCGAGCAGCCGCGACGTAGGCGAACTTCTCGTCCTCGTAGGGCAGGGAGCCGCCCTTGACCTGACGGTGGAGGGAGGAACGGCTGACCCGGGCCGAGAAGTGGCACCAGTCCTCACCCGGGACGATCGGGCAGGCGGCACTGTGCGGGCAGGGCGCCGCCACCCGGAAGCCGGCCGCGATCAGCCGGTCGCGGGCCTCGATGACGCGGGCGTAGCCGTCGGGGGTGCCGGGTTCGACGATGACGACGGCCTGGGCGGCGTTCGCGGCGGCGTCCACGAGGGCGACGCGGTCGGGGGCGGTGAGCTCGTTCAGGACGTACGACACGGTGACCAGGTCGGTGCTGTCGAGGGTGAGCGCCGAGCCGATGCGGGCACGCTGCCAGTCCGCGTTGCGCAGCGTGGGGTTGGCGGCGGCGACCTCACGGCCGAGGGCGAGCGCGGGTTCGGCCCAGTCCAGGACGGTGACGGGGCGCTCGCCGGGCCAGGTCGCGCTGACGGCCCAGGTCGCGGCGCCGGTGCCGCCGCCGACGTCGACGTGGCTGCCGGGTGCCCAGTCGGGGGCGGCCTGTGTGAACGCCTCCAGCGCGGAGTGCACGGCCTCGAAGGTGGCGGGCATCCGGTAGGCGGCGTAGGCGGCCACGTCGGCGCGGTCCCGGAGGATGGGGGCGTTGGTGGGGGTGGCGCCCCGGTAGTTGCTGATCAGCCGGTCGACCGCCTGTGCTGCCTGCCGGGGCGGGAGGCCGTCGAGGAGGTCGGCGAGGGCGGTGCGCAGGGTTTCGGCGGCCGGAGGTGCGGGGGCGTTCACCCGACGATTCTATGGGCGCCGCGTGTTGGTGCGGGCCCTGCTGGGGGGCTCCGCCGAAGTGGCCCTGTCACGTCTCCCGCACCGCCCGCGCCACCCACGTCGCCGCCCTCGCCCGCGGTCTGCTGTCCGGCGGCCGTCTTCGGGGATGGACCGTGTTCGCCAGCAGCACCAGGAACGTGTCCGTCGCCTGGTCCATCACCACCGAGGTTCCCGTGAAGCCCGTGTGGCCCGCGGCTCCCTTCCCCGCCAGTTCCCCCATGAACCAGGGCTGGTCGAGGGCGAAGCCCAGGCCGGGCGGGGTCAGCATCAGTTCCACGAACTCCGGGCCGAGGATGCGGGCGGGGCCGTACGCGCCGCCCGCCAGTAACGCGCGGCAGAAGACGGCGAGGTCCCGGCCGGTCGAGAACAGGCCCGCGTGGCCGGCCACGCCGCCCAGTGCCCAGGCGTTCTCGTCGTGGACCACGCCCCGCAGCATGCCCCGGTCCGCCTTCGCCCACGGCCGGCGCTGGTCCTCAGTGGCGGCCGCGCCGGGGCTCGGGCCGAAGGAGGTGGACGTCATGCCGAGTGGGCGGGTGATGCCGTCGTGGACGAGGACGTCGAGGGTGCGGCCGGTGATGCGTTCCAGGACGTGCTGGAGCAGGAGCAGGTTCAGGTCGGAGTAGGTGTAGGTGCCGGGCACGCCCATCGGGGGCTCCGCCCGCAGCGTCGCCAGGCGATCCGCGTCGTCGGCACGCTCGTACAGGGGGAGGTCGGGTCGCAGGCCGGAGGTGTGGGTGAGCAGTTCTCGTACGGTGATGCCGTGCTCGGCGGCCGCCCGGAAGTCCGGGAGGTAGGCGCCGACCCGTGCGTCGATGCCGAGGGTGCCCCGCTCGATCTGCTGCACGGCCGCGACCGACGTGAACAGCTTGGTGAGGGAGGCCAGGTCGAAGGGGGTGTCGACGGTCATCGGGACGCGCGCCTCGGGCGGCAGTTCCACGCCCTGGTCCGTCGCGGGGTCGTAGGAGGCGTACCGGACGGCCCAGCCCGCCGCCTCCTCCACGGCGATGACCGGGCCGCGTCCGGCGACCACGACGGCACCCGCCGCCCAGGGGCGCTCGCCGGCGGTGAGCTCGTGGACCTGCTGGACGAGGTGTCCGAGTTCCCCGGGGTCGAGTCCGGCCCGTTCCGGGGTGTCGCTGCGCAGTTTCGGCGCGCTCAGCTCTCCGCTCCCTCCGCGCTCGCACGTCTGTTCCAAGGACGGCACATAACCACGAAGCAGGCGCCCGCCACCAGTACGGCACCCAGTTGGACGAGCGCCATCGGTACGGCGGTGTCCTCTCCGGCGATCCCGACCAGCGGTGCCGCGACCGCGCCGACGAGGAAGGAGGAGGTGCCGAGCAGCGCGGAGGCGGCTCCGGCCGAGTGCTCGACGCGCATGAGGGCGAGCGCCTGGGCGTTGGGCATGGTCAGGGCGATCGCGGACATCACCAGGAACAGCCCGGCGGCGATCGGCGCGAGCCCCACCTCGCCGAAGACACCCGTCGACATCAGCAGCAGCGCGGTCGCCGCGACCCCGAGCAGGACGAGGCCGACGGCGAGCACCTTGTCGAGGCTGACCCGGCCGACCAGCAGCTTTCCGTTGATCTGGCCAGTGATCACCAGGCCCACGGAGTTGACGCCGAACAGCAGGCTGAAGGTCTGCGGGGAGGCGCCGTAGATCTCCTGGATGACGAACGGCGACGCCGAGATGTAGGCGAAGACGACGACGAAGGCGAAGCTGCCGGTGAGGACGTATCCCGAGAAGACACGGTCGGCGAGCAGGGCGCGCATGGAGCGCACGGCCTCGCCGAAGCCGCCGCCGTGCCGGTCGGCCGGTGCCAGGGTCTCGGGCAGCCGCAGCCACACCAGGACGGTCAGCGCGGCCCCGATGACCGTCAGCACCACGAACACGCCCCGCCAGTCCGTCACCCGCAGGATCTGCCCGCCGACGAGCGGCGCCACGATCGGGGCGACCCCGGAGATCAGCATGAGGTTGGAGAAGAAGCGGGCCATGGCCACGCCGTCGTACATGTCCCGTACCACGGCCCGCGCGATCACTATCCCGGCCGCGCCCGCGAGGCCCTGGGCCAGCCGGAAGGCGACCAGGAGCTCGACGGTGGGCGCGAAGGCGCACACGGCGGTGGCGGCGACGTAGATGACGAGTCCGACGAGCAGGGGTCGTCTGCGCCCCCACTTGTCGCTCATCGGGCCGACCACTATCTGTCCGAGCGCCATGCCGACCAGGCAGGCCGTGAGGGTGAGCTGGACGGTGGCGGCGGGCGCGCGCAGGGAGTCGGTGACCTCCGGGAGCGCGGGGAGGTACATGTCCATCGCCAGCGGGGGTGTGGCGGTGAGGCCGCCGAGGACGAAGGTGACGAGCATGCCGGTGCGGCGCACCGCTCGGACCGGGGTGTCCGTGCCGGGTGCGGCTGCCTGTGACGTGTCCGGTGTCGACGCCCCGTGCTCGGGCATGTGCCCCTCCCTCTCCGAGTGATCCGCCGCCTATGCTCTCAGCTCGTACAGAGTGCCGAGGTGTGGTGGAGCGAGGGTGGGGCCGGGATGACGACGGAGCAGAGGGTGCGCTGGGGGATCCTGGCGACGGGCGGGATCGCGGCGGCGTTCACCGCCGACCTGGTGGATCTGCCGGACGCGGAGGTCGTGGCGGTGGCCTCCCGGACCGAGGAGTCGGCGAAGGCGTTCGCGGAGCGGTTCGGGATCCCCCGCGCGTACGGCGGCTGGGACGCGCTCGCCCAGGACGAGGACATCGACGTCGTGTACGTCGCCACCCCGCACTCGGCACACCGCGCGGCCGCGGGCCTGTGTCTGGAGGCCGGGCGGAACGTGCTGTGCGAGAAGGCGTTCACGCTCAACGCGCGCGAGGCCGAGGAACTGGTCGCGCTGGCGAGGAAACGCGGCAGCTTCCTGATGGAGGCCATGTGGATGTACTGCAACCCGCTGATCCGGCGCCTCGCCGACCTGGTGCGGGACGGCGCGATCGGCGAAGTACGCAATGTGCAGGCCGACTTCGGGCTTGCCGGCCCCTTCCCACCCACCCACCGGCTGCGTGACCCGCAGCAGGGCGGCGGCGCACTGCTCGACCTGGGCGTCTACCCGGTGTCCTTCGCCCACCTGCTGCTGGGCGAGCCGTCGGACATCGCGGCGCGCGCCACGCTGTCCGACGAGGGCGTCGACCTGCAGACGAGCGCGCTGCTCTCCTGGGACGGCGGCGCGCTCGCCTCGGTGCACTGTTCCGTCATCGGCGGTACGGCCACCACCGCGTCCGTCACGGGTTCGCTGGGCCGCATCGACATCCCGTACGGCTTCTTCCACACCGACCGTTTCGTGCTGCACCGCGACGGCCGCGACCCGGAGGAGTTCGCCGCCGACCCGGCGGACGGTCCCCGGGGCAGCCTCCGGCACGAGGCCCTGGAGGTCATGCGCGCCCTGCGGGCCGGCGAGACCGAGTCCCCGCTCGTCCCGCTGGACGGCACCCTTGCCGTGATGCGGACGCTCGACGCCATACGGGAGCGCGTCGGCGTCCGCTATCCCGGGGAGGACCCGGTGGACCCGGTGGCCGAGCTCACGCCGGCGTGAGCCCCTGCTCCCCCACCTGGGTCACGAAGGACGCGGCTGTCGCGATCGGCGCCCCGGGCCTGGTCACGTACGGCACGCTCCTGAAGTCGGCCCGGGCCCGCTCGCGGCCCAGCTCGACGGTCACGTAGCCGCGCAGCCCGTTGTAGAACCTCATGTGCGGGTTGGCCCGGGTGTACGTGTCCCAGGTGGAGGGCTTGTCGGCGCCGTCCCGGCCGCTGGAGATCGACGATCCGACGATCTCCGTGCCGAGGGTGCGGGAGGCGGGGTCGTCGAAGTCGTCCTTGATGTCGTAGGCGTACGCGACGTGCACGTCACCGGTGAGGACCATCAGGTTGTCGATGCCGGCCGCCTTGGCCCCGTCGAGGATCCGGCGGCGGGAGGCCCGGTAGCCGTCCCAGGCGTCCATCGACAGCCGTGCCGGGTCCGTGAGATCGAGCTTGCGCTGCGAGAAGTTCACCTGTTGCGGTACGACGTTCCACAGGGCTCGTGAGTCGCGCCAGCCGTCGAGCAGCCACCGCTCCTGGGTCTCGCCGGTCATCGTGCGCGCCGGGTCGTCGATCTCGGGGCCGGGCAGGTCGAGGCCGTCGCCGTAGGCCTGGTCGGAGCGGTACTGGCGGGTGTCGAGGACGTCGAACTGGGCGAGCCGGCCCCAGTGCAGACGCCGGTAGAGCCGCATGTCCGGTCCCGCGGGCTGCTGCGGGCGGCGCAGCGGCTGGTTCTCCCAGTAGGCGCGGTAGGCGGCGGCGCGGCGCAGCAGGAACTCCTCCGGCGGAACGCCGTTCTCGGGGATCTCGTCCGCGTAGTTGTTCTCGGTCTCGTGGTCGTCCCAGGTGACGACGAAGGGGTGCGCGGCGTGCGCGGCCATCAGGTCGGGGTCGGACTTGTAGAGGGCGTAGCGCAGGCGGTAGTCCTCCAGGGTGACCGTCTCGCGGTTGAACACCGCGGGGAGGGTGCGGTCGGTGTAGTTGCGGTATCCGCCCACCGAGTTGACCGCGTACTCGTACAGGTAGTCCCCGAGGTGGAAGACCACGTCGACGTCCTCGGCGGCGAGATGCCCGTACGGGGTGAAGTAGCCGTCGGTGTACGCCTGGCAGGACACGGCGGCGAAGGTGAGCGACGAGGTGCGGCTGCCGGTCGCCGGTGCGGTGCGGGTGCGGCCGACCGGGCTGATCCAGCCGCCCACGCGGAAGCGGTAGTGGAAGACCCGGTCGGAGCCGAGGTGGGCGACCTCGGCGTGGACGGTGTGGTGGAACTCGGGGTGTGCCACGGCCGTTCCGCGTCTGACGATCCGGCGGAACCTCTCGTCGTGGGCCACCTCCCAGTGGACCAGGACGCGTTCGGCCGGGAGGCCGCCGTCGGGCTGGTACGGGGCGGGGGCCAGCCGGGTCCACAGGAGCACGGAGTCGGGCAGCGGGTCGCCCGATCCGACGCCGAGGGTGAAGGGGTTCTCGGTGATCTTCGCGGCGTCGAGTTCGGCGGCGCTCGCCGCGCCGGCGGCGGGCAGGTTCACGGAGAACGCGAGCGCGGCGGCGGCGCCGGTGACGGTCAGGAAGCGGCGGCGGTTCAAGTGGCGGGCGACGGCGCGAAGTTCGGGGGCGTGCTGTGACGGGCGGGTGTCGAGTGTCATCCGGTCCTCCCCTGACTGATGAGTGCAGGAGCAATTGGAGTGGCCGGGGACGACGTCCGGTTGGCACGTACACAACACTCAGATGGCGGACGGATGAGTTCCGTACAGCGGGCACCCTCCGACCCCTCCCGTACGCTGCGGGCCCATGAATGCCATGCGAACTGCGAAGGAATCGAGGATCGCGGTGGTGACCGGCGCCGGCTCCGGCATCGGACGCGCGGTCGCCGTGGAGCTGCTGCGCGCGGGCTGGTCGGTGGCGCTGGCGGGCCGGCGACCGGAGACGCTGGAGGAGACGGCGGCACTGGCGCCCGACGGCACCGAGGGCGCCGAGGCCGCTTCGATCGCCGTACGCACCGACGTGTCACGGCCGGACGACGTGGCCGCCCTGTTCGCCGCCACCGTGGACCACTTCGGGCGCGTCGACCTGCTGTTCAACAACGCGGGGACCTTCGGGCCGGGCGGGGTGCCCGTCGAGGAACTGCCGTACGACGCCTGGCGGCACGTGGTGGACACCAACCTCAACGGCGCGTTCCTGTGCGCTCAAGCCGCGTACCGGCAGATGAAGGAGCAGGACCCGCGGGGCGGTCGGATCATCAACAACGGCTCCATCTCCGCGCACACGCCCCGGCCGCACTCCGTCGCCTACACCGCGACCAAGCACGCGCTGACCGGGCTGACCAAGGCGCTGTCCCTCGACGGGCGGCCGTACGGCATCGCGGTCGGGCAGATCGACATCGGCAACGCGGCGACCGACATGACCGAGCGGATGCGCAGCGGCGCCCTCCAGGCCAACGGGGAGATGGCGCCCGAGCCGGTGATGGACGTCGCCGATGTCGCGCGGACCGTGCGGCACATGGCGGAGCTGCCTCTGGAGGCGAACGTGCAGTTCGCGACGGTACTGGCCACGACGATGCCGTACGTGGGACGCGGCTGAGCACAACTTGCACAACCGGAACCCAATCCTCCGCACCATTAGAGCCGGTCGGGGCCTTATGCTCTTCATCTCCTCCATAAGAGCTTCACACTTGGAGGACCCGGCTTCCGCCAACCGCACCCGAGGGGGGTGGCGGCAGCCGTTCCCCGCATCGGATGGGGGTGGATCTCGCGGGGGGCTGCGGGGTACGCACCGGTGCGGGGACGGCTGCCGCTCAGATCAAACTCTGTGGCGTTTCTTATGCCGTACACATCCCGCACCCAGGGCGACTCAAAGGTTCGCGCCTAGCTTGTGGCAGCGCCCACAGCGGGCGCCAAGAACCTTCGAGGAACGGGATGTTTGGCATCTATCTCAAGCGAGAGCTGAGCCGGCGCAAGAAGGCGGCCCTGGTCATCGCGATGGGTCTGGCGCTCGGGATCGCGCTGGTCATCACCGTCAACTCGGTGTCGGCCGGCATGCAACAGGCGCAGGACAAGGTCCTGAAGTCGCTCTACGGTCTCGGCACCGACATGACGGTCACCAAGGCCCGCACGGCGCCCACCGGCAACAGTTCGGGCAGACCGAGCTTCGAGTTCGACGCGAAGGCGGAGGGGGACGAGGAGCAGAGTTCCGACCGGGTGATGACACAGGGGGGTCAGGCCCTGAAGTCCTCGCTCGTCGAGAAGGTCGCCGCGCAGAAGGGCGTGGCGAGCGCGGTCGGCGCACTCACCCTGAACGTGACGAAGGTCGACGGCTCCTTCACTCAGGGCCAGGCGCAGAACCAGGAGCAGGGACAGACCCAGGGCGGCCCCGGCGGCGGCACCTCCGGCAGCACCGCCCAGCCGCAGGTGCAGGGCGGCGGCGCCTCCTTCGACGTGAACTCCTACTCGGTCGCCGGCGTCGACGTCGCCGACCAGACGCTCGGTCCGCTGGCCGGCTCGCAGATCACCTCGGGCAGGACGTTCACGACCGCGCAGAGCGACGCGAAGGTCGCGGTGCTCAGCAAGTCGTACGCCAAGGAGAACGAGTACAAGGTCGGCTCGACCTTCAAGATCTCCGGCGCCAAGTACACGGTCATCGGCATCGCGACGCCCGACAGCAGCGAGTCAAGCACCGACGTCTACCTGCCGCTGAAGCAGGCGCAGACGCTGGCCGACGCCAAGGACCAGGTCACCACGATCTACGTCAAGGCGACCGACTCGAAGCAGATCCAGACCGTCAAGTCGACGATCCAGAAGAACATCTCCGGTACGACCGTGACGACCTCCGCCGACCTCGCGGACACCGTCTCCGGCTCCCTGTCCACCGCCTCGAACCTGGCGACCAGCGTCGGCAAGTGGCTGTCGGTCGCCGTGCTCGTCGCCGCCTTCCTGGTGGCCGCGCTGCTGACCTCCTCGGCCGTGTCCCGGCGGGTGCGTGAGTTCGGCACGCTGAAGGCGCTGGGCTGGCCGAGCCGCCGGGTCACCCGGCAGGTCGTCGGCGAGTCCGTCGTGAACGGCCTGATCGGCGGCGCCCTCGGTATCGCCCTCGGCCTGGCGGCCGCGTACACGGTCACCGCGATCAGCCCGAAACTGACCGCGCAGCTCGGCTCCACCGGCGGCGGTGGCGGCGCGGGCGGCGGCCCCGGCGGCGGTGGCCCGGGCGGGCAGCAGGCGACCCGGAACACCATGGAGATCGCCCTGTCCGCCCCCGTCTCGCTGACCACCATCGCCCTCGCGGTGGGCCTCGCGGTGGCCGGCGGTCTGATCGCCGGCGCGATGGGCGGCTGGCGCGCCTCCCGGATGCGGCCGGCCGACGCCCTGCGCAGCGTCTCCTAGCACCCCCACTCATCTCACGGAGCACCCATGTACAGACTCACCGGAGTCACCAAGCGCTATACGCGCGGCAAGGAGACGGTGGAGGCGCTGCGAGGCGTCGACCTCACCATCGAGGACGGCGACCAGCTCGTCATCCAGGGCCCCACCGGCGGCGGCAAGTCGACGCTGTTGCAGATGATCGGCGGCCTCGACCGCCCGACCGAGGGCAGCGTCGAGTTCGACGGCGTCGACCTGGCCTCCATCAGCGAGGCCAGACTGACCCGGCTGCGCGCCGAGAAGATCGGCATCATCTTCCAGGCGTTCAACCTGATCCCGACGCTCACCGCGCAGGAGAACGTCGAGACCGCCCTCGTCCCGCTCGGCGTGAAGCCCGCCGAGCGGCGCGAGCGGGCGGCGGAGGCGCTCGGGTCGGTCGGCCTCGGCGAGCGCCTCGGCCACGTCCCGACCGAGTTGTCCGGCGGCCAGCAGCAGCGCGTCGCCATCGCCCGCGCGCTGGTCAAGCAGCCGAAGGTGCTCCTCGCCGACGAGCCCACCGGCAACCTCGACGAGGGCACCCGCGACGACATCATGGCCCTGCTCGAAGGGCTGTGGCGCGAGCACGGGCTGACCTTCGTCCTGGTCACCCACGACTCGTCGATCGCCCGCCGCGCCCCGCGCGTCGCCACCATCAAGGCCGGCCACATCAGCCTGACCGAACAGACCGTGCGCCTCTGATTCCCCTGATCCCCCAGATGCCCCCGGAGGGGCCGCTCACCGCCCGAGGATGTGGTCGACCTCGGCCATCTGCTCCGCGGTGAGCGGCCCCTTCTCGATCGCGCCCGCGTTCTGCTCGGCCTGGGCGACCGAACGGAAGCCGGGAATCGGGACCGTGCGCGGGCTGCGCGCCCACAGCCAGGCGAGGGCGCCCTGGGCGGGCGTACGTCCTGCGCTGGTGAGGACGTCCTTCAGCGCGTCGACGCGGGCGACCCAGTCGGCAGCGGCACCGGAGCCCTCCTCGAACCCCTGCAACCACTCCGGCGGCCGGCTCCGGATGTCCCCGGCCTCCAGGGCCCCATGCCGCTTCCCGGTCAGCAACCCCATGGCGAGGGGACTGCGGTTGATGCTCGCAAGGTCCGACTCCTCGCACAGCGCCAGCATTTCGGGGGCGTCCTGCAGCACGTTGATGGCGTGCTGTACGGCCGCACAGTGCTCCCCCTCGGCGAACACGGCGGCGCGGGCCGGGTCGTCGGTGCTCCAGGCGTACGCCCGGATCAGCCCCTCCCGCACGAACTCCTCGCAGAGGTCGCGCAGTTCGGCGGCACGCTCCGGGTCGGCGTCCGACAGGTGCAACTGGTAGAGGTCGATGTGGTCGGTGCCCAGGCGGGTGAGGGATGCCGTCAGGGCGCGGCGGGCGTAGGCCGGGGTGTCGTCGCCGCCTGTGAGCGTGCGGGTGGCCTCGTCGAAGACGTTGCCCCACTTGGTGGCGAGGACCACGTCGTCCCGGCGCTTGCCGAGCGCCCGGCCCAGGACGCGTTCGCTGTGCCCGGCGCCGTAGGTGTCCGCGGTGTCGAAGAAGGTGACGCCCAGATCGAGGGCGCGCCGGACCGCCCGTACGGACTCCTCGTCGTCGACCTTGCCCCAGCCGAGGGGCTGCCCGTCGGCGTCCTGCCATTCTCCGCCGATCGCCCAGCAGCCGAAGCCGAGGGCGCTGACCTCTATGCCGGTGCGGCCCAGTGTCCGTGTGGTGTCCATGTCGGAGAACGCTAGGAGTTGGAGTGCACTCCAGGGCAAGGGGTTTCTGCGGATTGTTCGGGCTGGGGGCTGTGCGGATGTGCGGGCTGCCGTACGAGGTTTCAGGCCTGGCCGGTCTCGAAGCGGGAGATCCTGCCGTCGTCCTCGACCGTGAAGCTCCACCGGGTGCGCATCTCGCCCCAGGTGTCGTTGCTGTAGCGGGCGAGGAGGGCGCGGCCGCCCTGGGACTCGTTGTCGACCTCCATGTGGCCGTGGGAGGTGAAGATCTCCCGGTCGACCCACTCGTCGAGGTCGCGGTCGGACCCGTCGTCCGCCATGGTCGCGCCGGGGGCGAGGAGTTGCAGGAAGCCCTCGCGGTCATGGGCGTTGACGGCGGTGACGAAGGCGCGGACGGCCGGGTCGCTCAGCTTGGCTGTCTGAATCGTCATGGCAGTCAGAGTCACATCACCGTCGGGGACGCGCCACCCGAACGGCGCGGTGGGCGGGGCCGGTGGGTGTGAGGGGTGCGACGGTGGAAACGCGTGGGGTGTCCCTGCCCCTTCTGTCTGTTCCAGGAGTCATCGTGAGCTGTTACGACCGACGTGATCTGGGCCTGCTGCTGCTCCGGCTGGGCGCCGGCGGAGTGCTGGCCGCGCACGGCACGCAGAAGCTGTTCGGGTGGTTCGGCGGACACGGGCTGGAGGGCACCGGTCAGTTCTTCGAGTCCGTCGGGTACGCGCCCGGCAAGCCGAGCGCCGCGGCGGCCGGGCTGGCCGAGGCCGGCGGCGGCACCCTGCTGGCGCTGGGCCTGGCGACCCCGGCGGCCGGTGCGGCGGCGGCCGGGGCGATGGCGGGCGCGGCCGCGGTGCACACCCCGAACGGCTTCTTCAACCAGAGCGGCGGCTACGAGTACGCGGCGTCCCTGGGCCTGACCGCGGCCGGTCTCGCCGTCACCGGCCCCGGCCGGCTCTCCCTGGACCACTCGCTGCGCCACGCGGTCAACCGCGGCTGGATGGTCCCGACGGCGTTCGCGGCGACCGGGCTGGTGACGGCACTGGTCGTGGGCGCACGGAACCGGCGGCTGCGGAAGGCGGAGGAGGGCGAGCAGCAGGCGCTGTTCGAGGAGACGTTCGACGAGTAGGCATGGTGTCCGGCGGGGAGGGGGCGTGACAGGCTGCCGGTATGACCGATCAGGCCACCTCCCTCGAGACGACTGCCGAAGCGGCTGCCGACACCGCTGTCGACACGTCCGACGAAATCGCTGTCGCCACGGCTGCCGACACGTCCGACGCCACGACTGCCGACACGGCTGCCGAGGCCACCGCGGACCTGTGGGGCTCCATCGACACGCTGTGGGCCTGGCTGGACGCGAACCGCCCGATCGACGGCGACCAGGCCCTGCTGCTGCGCATGCTGAAGCTGTCCGAGGAGGTCGGCGAGGTCGCCCAGGCGGTCATCGGGGCGACCGGCCAGAACCCGCGCAAGGGCGTCACCCACACCTGGGAGGACGTCCAGGGCGAACTGTGCGACGTCGTGATCACGGCCCTGGTGGCCCTGCGCACGCTCACCCCGGACACCCGCGAGGTCTTCGCCCGGCACCTGGCCCGGGTGACGGAACGCTCCCTGGGGACGCCTCGGGCGTCCTAGGGGAGCCTCCCCTGGTCGGGGTCGACGAGGACGTCCTCCGTACCGCCCTCCGCGCGCCAGCGGGCGAGCAGTTCGTGGAAGACGACCGGCCCGTCACCGAACTGTTCGCTGCGCTGCCGCGGGCGCCCCTCGTTGTTGTAGTAGCCCGGGGTGCACTCGGCATGGAACCGGTACTGGTCGGGTGCCTTCTCGCGGATCGTCGCCACCCAGGCCTCCTCGGCCTCGGCGCTGGGCTCGACGTACCGCGCCCCGCGCCTGCGCGCCTCGGCGACGACCGCGCCGATGTGGGTGGCCTGTTCGTCGAGGACGTGGACGAAGTTGACGGCGGCGGCGTTCTGCAGCGACCCGAGCTGGAAGAGGTTCGGGAAGCCGTGGGTGCAGAACCCGTGGAGGGTGCGCGGGCCGCCCTCCTTCCACCGGTCCAGCAGGGCGACACCGCCGCGCCCGTACGCCGGCAGCTGCCCGGACACGAGCCCCGACACACCGACCGCGAAACCGGTGGCGAAGATGACGCAGTCGACCTCGTACTCCACTCCGCCGACGACGACAGAGGTCTCGGTGATCCGCTCCACGCCGTGGGTGTCGGCCGTGTCGACGAGGGTGACGTTGGGCCGGTTGAAGGTCTGGAGGTAGTGGTCGCTGAACGTGGGCCGCTTGCACATGTAGCGGTACCAGGGCTTGAGCTTCTCGGCGGTCTCCGGGTCCTCGACGGTCGACTCCACCCGCGCCCTGATCTCGTTCATCTTCTGGAAGTCGGCGATCTCGTACGCCCGTTCGCGCTCCTCGGCCGGGATGTGCGCGTAGGCGTTGGTCGGGATCAGCTTCTCCTGCAGCCACGCACTGCTGGTCCAGCCGTCGTTCACCAGGTCCTCCTCGCCGCGCACGCCGGTGACGACCTTGAGGAAGTTGTCCCTGCGATGCCGGTGCCAGCCGGGCCGCAGCGACCGGGCCCATTCCGGATCGGTAGGACGGTTTCCGCGTACGTCGACGGAGGAGGGCGTGCGCTGGAACACGTACAGGTGCCGGGCGTCGGCACCGAGGTGCGGCACCACCTGGATTCCGGTGGCACCGGTACCGATGAGGGCGACCCGCTTGTCGGCGAGCCCGGTCAGACCGCCGTTCGCGTCGCCGCCGGTGTAGGCGTAGTCCCAGCGGCTGGTGTGGAACGTATGCCCCTTGAACGTCTCGATCCCGGGGATGCCGGGCAGCTTGGCCTGGCTGAGGGTGCCGCTGGAGACCACGACGTACCGCGCCCGGATCCGGTCCCCACGGTCGGTGCCGACGATCCACTCCCCCTCCCCCTTCTCCCCTTCCTCCCCTTCCTTCCAACGCAGTTCGGTGGCCTGCGTCTGGAAGCAGGCGTCGTCGTAGAGACGGAAGTGCCGCGCGATGGCACGGGCGTGCTGCCGGATCTCCTCCCCCGGCGCGTACCGCCATCGGGGGACGTAACCGATCTCCTCCAGCAACGGCAGATAGACGTACGACTCGATGTCGCAGTGGATGCCGGGGTACCGGTTCCAGTACCAGGTGCCGCCGAAGTCCCCGCCCTTCTCGATCACCCGGACCGACTCGACCCCGGCCTGCCGCAGCCGAGCCCCGGCGAGCAACCCACCGAACCCACCACCGACGACCACCGCCTCGACCCGGTCGTGCAGCGGCTCCCGAGTGAACTCGCGGTCGGCGTGCGGGTCTTCGTCGTACGAGCCGAACTCGCCGCTGGTCGTGCGGTACTGGGCACGGCCGTCGGGGCGGATGCGGCGGTCGCGTTCGGTGCGGTATCTGGCGCGGAGGGCTTCGGGGTCGAAGTCGAGGTGGGGTGAGGCGGGGGTGTGGGGGGTCCGCGGCGTCTGCGGCTGCTGCGGCTGCTGCGGCTGCTGCGGCTGCTGCGGCATGTAGGGGGTGGTCATGTCTCTCCTCGGTCGAGGGCCGGGACAGGGGCGGCTGAAAGTCAGTCAAGCGGACCGGGCTGACGAACCCCTGACAGCTTCCGGCCAATCGAGCGGTGGGCCGTACCGAGGCGGGCCTCGGTCGAGCAAGTGCTCGAATTCATGCAGTGAGGCCGCAGCCCATGGACGGCACGGCGATGCTCACGGCCCACACGCCAGGCCGTTGTCAGTGGCCCGCGCTAGTCTGCGTTCGTCCGACAGTTCCGCCCATTTCGATCATTTCGATCATTTGAGGAGGTATTCATGGCCTCACGCCTCAACCCGTATCTCAGCTTCGACGGCGACGCCCGGCAGGCGATGGAGTTCTACGAGGAGGTCTTCGGCGGCACCCTCAAGCTCAACACCTTCGGAGAGTTCGGCCAGCCGGACATCCCGGAGGCGGACAAGATCATGCACGCCATGCTGGAGACCCCGAGCGGCTTCACCCTGATGGGCGCCGACACCCCACCCGGCATGGAGCACACGCCGGGCACCGCCTTCTCGGTGAGCCTCAGCGGCGACGACGAAGACGAACTGCGCGGCTACTGGGAGAAGCTGTCGGCCGGCGGTTCCGTCTCCGTACCGCTGGACAAGCAGATGTGGGGCGACGTGTTCGGCATGTGCACGGACCGCTTCGGCATCCCGTGGATGGTCAACATCGTCCAGCCCCAGGCCTGACCGAACACACCCGGTCGACCCCGCCCGGCTGAATCCTCGGGTCCCGCCGACTGGACAGTCGGCGGGGCCTGAATCCTCGGGCCGAGGCGACGTTGCTCGCGGAGTCCGGCGCGATGACGACCGGGCAGCCAAGTCCGAGCTGTCACCGGCCACCCGGACGGACCGGACTGGCAAGTACCCGCCGTTCCGCTCCACTTGGGGGACGCCGGCCGACCGGCCCGACACCGGCTGATGTCACATGTGATTGCTGTTGCGATCTCGTTAACTGGAACCCTTGACGCTGAACGCGCTTACGCGTTGGCTTTCACCACCTGGTCACCAGGCTGCTCTCTAGCCCCGGAAGGCACCTGCAGTGAACGCTTCACCCAAACTCCGCTCCGCCGCACGTCGATTTCCCCTCGTCGTGGCCGTTTCCACATCGACCCTGATGCTCGCCGCATGCGGCGCCATCGAGGGCATAGCCGGGAGCAGCAGCTCCGTGAGCCCCAAGAAGGGCGACGACATCACGGTGGGTCTGCTCCTGCCCGACAAGGACACGAGACGCTTCGAGAAGTTCGACTACCCCCTCATCAAGGAAAAGGTCGCCTCCCTCACCAACAACAAGGGCACGGTCCGCTACGCCAACGCCGGCGCGAGCGCGGCCAAGCAGAGCCAGCAGTTCCAGCAGATGATCGACGCCAAGGTGGACGTGATCCTGGTGGACGCGGTCGACGCCAAGGCCATCTCGTCCGACGTCCAGAAGGCCAAGGACGCGGACATCCCCGTCATCGCCTACGACCGGCTCGCCCAGGGGCCCATCGACGCGTACGTCTCGCACGACAACGAGCTCGTCGGCCAGGTACAGGGCCGCGCCATCGTCGGGGCACTCGGCGACAAGTCCAAGACCAGCAAGATCGTCATGATGAACGGCTCGCTCGCCGACCCGAACACGGCCCTCTTCAAGGAGGGAGCGCTCAGCGAGCTGGACGGCAACGTCATCATCGCCAAGAAGTACGACACCAAGGAGTGGCTGCCGTCGGTCGCCAAGGCGAACATGGCGAAGGCGATCCAGGCCATCGGGCTCGACAACATAGCCGCCGTCTACTCGGCGAACGACGGGATGGCGGGCGCCGTCATCGACGCACTGAAGGAAGCGGGAGCGAGCAAGATCCCGCCGGTGACCGGCCAGGACGCGGATCTGGCAGCACTGCAGCGGATCGTCTCCGGCGAGCAGTACATGACCGTCTACAAGCCGTTCCTCCTGGAGGCGGACAACGCCGCGGAGCTGGCCGTGGCCAAGGTCCAGGGCCGCTCACTCGAGTTCGACGCGCTGACCCCCGACTCCGTCAACAGCCCGACGGAGAAGGACATCCGGTCCAACCTGGTGCAGGTGGTCGCCGTCACGAAGGAGAACATCGAGGAGACGGTGATCCGGGACGGCGTCTACACCGTCAAGGACATCTGCACGTCGCAGTACGCGGCGGACTGTGCGGAGATCGGGCTGAAGTAGCGAGAAGCCGTACGCGACCGACCAAGGCACTCCGCCGAGGCCCGGCACGGGCGACCTCCTCGAGCGGGCCGGCCAGCCCGCCGTCAGACTCCCAGCTTCTCAAGGAGCCGGAAGAACAGCTCCTCCGCGAAGTCGGCTTCCTCCACGGCGAAGACCTCGAGGAGACCGGCCGGGTCGGGAGTGAGACCCGCCTCTCTCGCCCAGGCGGCCGCGGCACGCGCGGCCGCCTCCGGGAACGGGAACTCGGCGTCGAAGTCCTCCTCGTCGTCCTCGCAGTAGGCCTCGGCGGCCGCGCGCACCAGGCAGGCTCGCCAGTAGCCGCCGCCGGCCGAGTGGCCCTCGACGAAGACCGTGTCGCTGTCCAGGACAAACCCGACCAGGGCGGGTGCTCCCGTCTCCTCAGCCAGGTCGGCGAGCAGCGGCGGGCCGTCGTCGGCGAGTTCAGGGCCCGGGTAGCGGCCGATCTGCCAGCCGCCGGGGCGGTGCTCGTGTTCGTCGATGCCGTCGTGCCGCTCGACGACCGCCTGAAGGCCGTCGAGCGGGATCTCACTGCGGCACACGACGAAGGAGCCCCAGAAGCCCACGCCTCAGCCCTCCTGCGTCGTGCGCCGGGCGAGCCGCTCACGGGCCCAAACGACGAAGGGCGCGAAGACCCCCTCGGCCTCGGCCTTGTCGACCAGGGCGGTCACGTCCGCGACCGGGTCGTCGTCGATGCGCAGGAAGATCTCGGTCATGGGCCAACCCCGCAGGCGCAACAGTTCGCCGTTCGGGTTGACCCGGGTCTCGTCCAGCAGCGTCCGGCGGTCGAGGAGACGCACCATGTACGGAATCGACTCCTCCGTGAGGACACGGGCCAGCTCCCGTCCGCACAGGTCGCGCGTGTCGGGTTCCGTGAAGGCCCATCGATTCCGGAAGTACCCCTCCTCGTCGGGCTGGTGGGCGACCTCGACCGGGGGCACCACCGGGCAAGTGGCGAGAGCACCGCTCGAGTCGGGTGTGGCCGGCTCGGCGTACTGCCGGTAGGCGAACTCCCAATGGGGCAGCGGAACCATCCAGAAGCTCACCGCGAAGACGAACTTGTCCGGGTCCACCGCGTCCGCGTCGATCTCCACGATGACGTGATCGCCGTGGGGCGCGGCAAGCCGGAAGGTCCTCCCTTTCTTGGTGAAGCCGGCCGCCTTCATGACCGGCGTCACGTGCTGCTTGATGAGGGTGTCCAGGGGGTTCATGCTCCGCCGCTCGCCTTTGCTGATCACGCCGCCAGTGTGTAGAGGCTAGCGGCGACGCCCGCGCTCACCGATGCCGCAGCTCCGCGACCGCATCGGCCGTGTACCCGTTCGCCGCAGGAGCGGTTCTCCAGGCGAGGACGTACTCCGCCCAGACAGTCTTGCCCGGACCGTCGGAGCGCGGATGCCAGTCCCAGCGCGCGGCGAGGCGCGATACCAGGAGCAGCCCGCGGCCCGCCCCTTCGCCACTAGCGATATCGGCGGCAGCGGAACGCCGAGGAATGCGATCGGCGCGAGTGTCGGAGACCTCGACGCGGACTGTGCGGCCGTCGGCCGACGCGTGCACGCAGAGGTGGAAGTCGCGACCGGGAACGTGGCCGTGCCGCACGGCGTTCGCGGTCAACTCGGCCACGATCAGCACGATCTCGTCGTGGTATGCGGCGTCGTACGGGATGCCCCACGCGTCCAGGCGTACGGCCGTCAGGCGGCGGGCGAGTCGGGCACCGCGGGGTGTGGAGGTGAAACGCATCTCGAAGGCTCGGTCGCCGCGCGCTTCGCAAGCAGAGATCAAGTGCGGAGTGTGAGCGGTGAGTTGAGCGGGGGCGGCGGGGCTGTCGGGCTTGGTCGTCATGCCGATAACGGTCCCGTTGGTGGCGTAGCGTGACCAGTAGTGACGCACCGACGCTGACCGGCTGTACGCGCGGCGTCGGTACGAGTACGAGGCGCGCGGCGTTACGGCGTTCCCTGCGGGGGCGTTGGGCCGGGGAGGCGGTGGTCGATGACGGATGTTACGGCGAGTACGGCGGCTGGGGCCGATGTGGTAGCGGGCAGCGGCGACGAGGCGGTTGTGAGCCTTGGGGACGGTTGGGAGAGCGAAGACGGGGGCGGGCAACGGCCGGAAGGCGACGCGGGGCGGGGCGTCGTCACGGCGTTCGGGCAGACCATGAAGACGCTGCGGGTGCGGGAGGGCATGGAGCGGGAGGAGTTCGGGAGGCAGCTCGGTTATTCGGCGTCCACGATCGCGTCGTTCGAGCAGGGGCGGAGGATCCCGTCGCCTCGGACGATCGAGCGGGCGGATGAGGTGCTGAGGGCGAGTGGATTGCTGTGCCTGTGGAAGGAGCAGGTGGAGCGGGCGCAGTACCCGGTGTTCTTTCAGGGGATGGCGGCCTTGGAGAAGGAGGCCGTTGAGCTTCTCTCGTTCGACACTCTCGTGGTCAAGGGCCTGCTCCAGACCGAGGAGTACATGAGAGCACTGCTCGGCATGAGGCGTCCGGTGCTGGACCAGGAAACCATCGAGCAGCGGGTGGCTGCGAGGCTGGCCCGCCAGGACATCTTCGACAGGTGGCCGGCGCCGCTGCTGAGCTTCGTGATGGACGAGTCGGTATTGCGGCGCCCGTACGGCGGAAAGGACGTGCTGCGAGGCCAGTTGGAGCATCTTCTGCTGATCGGCCAGAAACGGAATGTGGAGATCCAGGTCATGCCTCTTACCTGCGAGGAGAGCGCGGGCGTGGACGGGCCGTTCACTGTCGTCGCGCGTAAGGACGGCAAGAAGTTCGTGTACGCCGAAGCCCAGGGAACCAGCACCCTTCAGACCGACCCGGAACAGACGACTCTGGCCGCCGCCCGCTATGGGATCATCCGATCACAGGCTCTCACTCCGCGAGAGTCACTGGAGCTCATCGAAGGGTTGCTGGGATCGCTATGAACAACGCTGAGTCCTCGACCGTCGTATCCGGCCTCGCCTGGTTCAAGAGCAGCTACAGCGGAGCCGAGGGCGGCGATTGTGTAGAGGTCGCGGCTGCTACGGCAGGTGTTCACGTCCGGGACTCCAAGGCCGCCGCCGGGCCCGTCGTCACGGTGTCGCGCGAAGCATGGGAGGGGTTCCTCGGGCCGGCCTCGTCGAGACAGGACATCTGACTCTCGTACGATCGCGAGAGCCGCGGGTTCCTGTTCGCCAAGGCGGTCAAGGGCACCGGCCTCCCGCCGCGCGCGACGGCTGGACACTGCACCGGATCCGCCACGGCACCCTGACCCACGACGCGGAGGGTACCTCCACGCGACCCTGCCCGCCGACGAATGCGCTGTTGTTGATCAACATGCGTCGCGGCACGGGCGAGCCAGGTCTCGACCGCGGGCACGAGGTGCTGAACGTCCCGTTCTGAGAGCAACAGCCGGGCGTCGGCGAGACGCAGACGCGCGAGCAGGTCGGCCGCCGGTCCGTCGGGCACCGAAGCGGGTTTCGGGTGCAGCACGCCTCGTACGTACGGAAGCCGGCCGCGAGTCAGGCCGCGAGCCCTCCGCCAGACCCTTAACAGCCACCGGCCCCGGAGCGGGACGAGGTTCGGCCTCATCCCCGGCGGCAGAGGACAGGACAGGAGCGGCAACCTCCAACCCACTGCCCCGCGCAGAGGCTCGTACGACCACCCGGATGATCGAGAAAGAACGTACGCGTGGCGATACGACCACCCCCAACGCCCCCGCAGGCGGCCCGGGTTGTGCGCGACTGGCCAAGACGGTGTGTGAACCAGCCCCCACGCGGAGCGGCGAGGTTCCGGTACGCACCCCTCCAGTGGCATGATCGATTGGCTGTTCGAGGTGACGGACTTGGAGGGGGAACAGGTTGTCTTTCGAAGAGGAGTGGGCCCAGTTGAAGGCCGACGCCCTGGCGCGTCAGCAGACCGGCATGCAGATCGATCAGCTGCCGGCAGACAGCGGCGGCGGGGCCGTCGCCCCGGCTACCGGCTCCCTGGTCGCCAAGGCCGAGTCGATCAATGGCAACGCGAATCTACTGATCGAGATCGCGGGCTTTCTCCATGAGGGTCGGCCCGATGCCGAACTGACCACCATGGCCCGCGAACCCCGGGCGCCCGCGGACGTGGCCAAGCAGGTGGCGCGGTTCGCGGGATTCGCCGGTGACCAGTACCTGGACGTGGTCGCCCTGTTCGCGGCGCTGTCCACTCGCCTCAGGACGACCGGCAGCGACTTCGTGAAGATCGACGACGACACGGCCCGAGGCTTCCTGGACAACGTCCTGGAGTACGGCCAGTACGTCGCCCCGGAGGCGCGATGAGCAGCGGCATCAGTCACCGCAAGGACGTCGAGTTCCTGGAGGACTGCAACCCGCCCCTCATCGAACGGAACGCGGACGAGTTCAAGCGCCTGCACGACATGCTCGTGGCGGTCGACCCTTCCGCCGAGCGGGCCGAGAAGCACACGCAGTGGAAGAGCGAGGGCAGTCAGCACTACGAAGCCCGGCTCGCCGAGGGGCGCAAGCTGATGGCGGAGCTCGCGGAAGGCTACGACAAGGCCGCCGGCGCTCTGCGCAGCTACGCGTTCGCGCTGGAGGTCGCCAAGGCCCACTACTCCAACGGCAAGGCGAACGAGCAGACCCTCGCGGAACTGATCCACACCAAGGGCACGGCGATCACCCGTGAGGCGCAGGAGGCGGAGCCGATGCGCCAGTGGGAGGACATGCGGGACACCACAGGTGTCATGGACTTCTTCGCCGAGCTGACCATGGATGTCGACGACATCCGCGACGACGCGAACCGGCTGCACGACGCCGCCGGTGGGGACTTCCACCTGGCGAAGATCACGGAGCACGAGGCGCGGGAGATCTGCGTGCACGAGCTCAAGCAGGCCTATGACCTGCTGCCGGACTTCCGAATGGGTTTCATCCAACGTGTCGACGTCGTCTCGGCGATCGCGGAGTTGCGGCGAGAAGCGGCCGAGGCGAGCGCGAACCCGCTGACGCGGCTGCCCGGCAGCGGCCCCAAGCAGGACTACTACCCCATCGCCGGCGACGACATCGTCTCTCCGACCCTGCGGGACATCCGCCTCCAGGTCGCCAACCTCCCCGGCGCGCAAGACAATTACTGGAATCCACCGTCCACCGCACAGGACCGGGCCGACTGGATAGCGGCGAACAAGGAGATCATCAAGGCCGCGGCACGGAATTCGGGGCTGCCGCCGGACATGGTCGCCGGGATCGCGTGGCAGGAGATCGGCGGACAGCCCGGCATCCTGGACGACATGACCGACACCATCCGCGAACAGGCGGACTCTCCCTTGAGCCCGATCGCTCCTGAGAGCCTGCCGTGGCGACTCGGCGGTGACCCGGACAACACGTCCATGGGCCCCATCGCCATACAGGTGCGACGTGGCGCCGAGGTTCTCGGTTACGACCCCGAGCACCTCACCGACCAGCAGCGCGGCATAGTGGAAACAGCCCTGCAGGACCCCGCGCAGAACATGTTCATCGCCTCGGAGTACCTGGCCCAGCTCAAGGCGGAGAGTGAGTTCGCCGATGTGCCGGCCGAGGAGATGACACCGGCCCAATACCAGGAACTCGCCGCGCGTTACAACGGCGGGCCGTACTGGGAGACCGACGACGCCCAGGCCTACGGGCGTGGGTTTGCGAACGACCTGGACGAGGCAAGGAACGCACTGCGCTGATGACCAGCTCTTCCCACGTGGACGACGACCGCGGCTGCCTCCGTGTGGTCCTCGCCGTACCCCTCACCCTGCTCACCCTCATCGCCGCGTACTTCTGCTGGACGGCACTGACCATCACGCCGTCCGGCACCTGGGACGACGACGCGTACGCCGGAATCGTTCTGTCGTGCGTCGTCACCATCGCAGCAGCCGGGGCTGCGGCGGCGCTGTGGCTGGTGCCTTCGGTGCGGAGGGCCATGCCGTGGTGGTGGATATTTCCAGCTCTGCTGTTGGGCGCCGTTGCAGCAGCGCGATGGGCCGTGGGCGGTTAGGCCCACCGCCACCGTCGCGTGACGCATCCGCCCGTGCCTGGCGATCACGGCATCCCGGAACCGACGCCGGCAGCGGGACGAAGCGCAGGAGAGGGCGCGGGCCGACAGGTTCACCGCCCGAAGACCACGACGCGTCCGACCCGGGACTTTTCAGGCACTTTCAGCTCTGTCCGAACGACTTCCGAGGAACTTTTCGCCGCCTGACACGGCAAGCCCCCGAAAGACCAGAAGGAGCCTCCGCCCAGATCAGAGGCCCTTTCCAAGGCAAAGCCGCACCGATGCCGACATCCTGCCGGCCGGGACCATCGGTATGGGCAAGTCCGCCCTGGCCAAGTCCCTCGCCGTGCGCGCCGTGGCCTTCAGATACCGAAAGACGGTGTGGCGCGCCCATCCGGCGCGCCACACCCACAGCTCCGCGAAACCCCACAAACGAGGAGGCAAAAGAGATCATTCGGTGCTCCGCGTCCGGGGCCTACACCCCGACTCCTGGGGAACCTCAGTCCCAGCAACCGGTCTTCGCCCCGTCCGTCTCGGAGCCGACCTCGATGTGGAATCCGGAGCCCGAGTCGAACTCCGGCCCTGCGTCGTAGTCGTACTCGATCTTCAGTTGGCGGGCGGTCGTGAACTGCACGGTCAACATCAGAGCGTCGCCTTCCCCGCCCTTGGTGAAGCACAGTCCGGCTTCCGTGTCGGCGACGTCCGGGTCCACGGGGTCGGACTGCAGATGCCAGCCACCCGCCTTGGCGGTGGTGCGGTAGAAGTCGACGACCTCCTGCCGGGAGCCGGGGAAGGCGTAGGTGCGCTCTGCGGACAACCAGGCGTCACCGCTGTCGTCGATGCATTCCGCGTCCACCGAGGTGAAGTCCTTCGGGACGGTCGCGCCGGGAGGGACGGAGGTCAATATGGGCTGCGCACTCAGTTCCTTCACCCGTGCTTTGGTCCCCTCGCAGGTGTTGAACGGGGACAGAGAGGAGCAACCGGTCAGGCCGACGGTCATGAGGGCGGTGGCCAGCAGCAGTGAGGTGGGCAGTGCGGTCGAGCGGGCTGGGCGCATCGGCGAACGCAGCGGCATATGGGTCTCCCGGAGGGGCGTGGGTGCAGGCTCGACGGGCTGGTGCGGTGGTGGGGCAGCCGGTCCGGATGGATGTCGAGACGAGCTCGGTCCGGTCGGTGATGGGACGTCTGAGGTGGTGCTTGGGTGCCGGAGCACGCTCCCGAAGGGGCCTGCTCCGGCACCCGTTGGTCAGGTCAGCGGGTCAGGGAACGCAAGGGTCGCATGACCGCTGTGGGATCACCTCGCCAGGTATCCCCGGTTGTAGAGCCAGTTCCCGACGGTGTACAGGTACTGCAACAGGCGGCCGTGGCTGTTGTAGTAGACCATCTGCCTGCGGTTCCAACTGCTGCCGACGAAGGCGCGTGCCTGCCGGTTGTTGTACTGGTCCTTGCGGGAGTCGCGGCTGTGGTCGCCGTACTCGTGGGCGTCGCCGAGCCGCTTGGCGGCAGCCGCGCCGAAGAAGAAGGTCAGCGCTGCCTGCCAGATGAAGTGACGGACGGCGTTGTTGCGTGACTTGCTGGTGCCGATGTTCCACAGCAGGATTCCCGACAGGTACGACGCGAAGACGCATCCGCTGTATCCCAGGCTCCAACATGCCCTGGCCTCTACACGCTTCTTCTTCGCTGAGCGACCGTCCAGGTCGAACTGGTTGACCGGGTCAGCATTGGCGTAGTCGTACGCATTGGCGCTGCCACCCTGGACGGGGTCGGCGGACAGAAAACGGCCGGTGGCCGGGTCGTACAGGCGGGCGCCCATGAGCGACAGCCTGGTGACGGTCTCCGACGAACGCTGGTGCGCGCCGAGCCAGTTGTACCGGGTGGTCTGCTGGCCGGCCCGGGCGTTGCCGAACTCGTCGGCGTCCAGGACCGTCGGGGCGACCGCCGTGTCGGCCGGCAGTTGCAGGGCGACGTCACCGTGCAGGTTGGCCAATTGGAGGACCGTACTGCCGGTCTTGGTGGTGGTTGCCGCCAGCTTGCCGTTCGGGCCGAGTACGTTGCGGGTCACCGCGCCGCTGCTCGTGTTCTCCACGATCCAGCGGGGGCTGTCCCCGTCGGAGTCGTAGTGGTTGAGCCGGGATCCGGTCTGGGTCCAGGTGCCGGAGCTGTTGGACTCCGTGGTCCAGGACCGGAAGCGCAGGGCGGAGTCCAGTGTCCACGTCTGCCGCTCGGTGCCCGCCGTCTGCTGCCGCACCAGGTCGTTGACGTGGTACGCCAGCGTGGTGCCCGGCTTGGCGGTGGTGCGGCCGAACGCGTCGTAGACGTACCCGGTGCCGATCTGCCGGTCACCGGTGTCGTAGGTGTACGACGTGGTGGTGGCGCCGGAGGTGGTGCAGTCGGCGTTCACCGCCGCGGTGGCCGTGGCCAGCGTCTTGCGGTTGGAGTTCTTGTCGAAGGTGTAGGCGCGGGTGGTGCAGATCGCGTCGGTGGCGGTGTCCTGCACCTGGGTCAGTCGGCCGGCCTTGTCGTAGGTGTACGCCTGGGAGGCGGTTACACCCGGGGTTCCGGCGTGGGTGGCCTGTTGGCCGTGCACCGTCTCGGTGATGCTGTCGGCGATCACCACGGAGTTGTCGCTGACGCGGGTGACCGTGCGGCTCGTGGTCGTGCCCGCGGGGTCGACGGTGTCCTTCGTGGTGTAGCCGCCGGGCAGCCCCTGGGTGACAAGTTCTCCGTCCTCGTCGTACCGGGCGGTGAACGTGCCGGCCACGGAGTCCGTCACCGAGGTGAGCAGACCGCGCGGGTCGATGGCGGTGTCGTAGGTGTAGGTGGTGGTCGACGGCACGTTGTCGGTGACGGTCGTCGGCCGGTCGAGCGCGTCGTACCTGGTGGTGGTGGTGCCCCCGTCCGCGTCGGTGTACGTCATCTGACGGCCGAGCTGGTCGTAGCTCTTGGTGATGGTGCCGCCGGTCGGCGAGGTGTGACTGACCGGGAGGCCGGTGGCGTCGTCGAAGGCCGTGGTGCCCGAGGGCACGGCTGTGCCGACTCCTCCGGAGGTGCTCAGGGTAGTTGCCCGACCGGCCGGGTCGTAGCCCGTCGTGGTGGTGCGGGTGACCCCGTTGGCGGTCTCAATGATCTTGGAGGCCTGGCCGAACAGCCCGTACTCAAGGACCTTCGTCGGTAGCTGCGCCGGGTTGGATCCGCCGCCGGTGACGTCTGCGGCCGGGGCGATGCGGCAGACCTGGTCCGCCCACTCCGGCTTGGCACCACAGGTGCCGGTGCCGTCCGCGGTGTAGTAGGTCGTGATCGTCGTACCGGCGTCGGAACCGGATGACGCGGGCTGCGACTTTCTGTTCACCCGGCCCTGGGCGTCGTATCCGGTAGTGGTGGTGATTGCCAGACCGCCCGGGTCGACGGTGGTGACCGTCGGCTGGCCCTTGACCCAGTCGTAGGCGGTCGCGGTGACCCGCGGGTCCGCCGTCAGCGTGGGCCAGGAACGCGGCTGCGCGCCCACCGTGACCTTGGTGACCTGGTCACGGACGACGGCGGTGCCGTCGCTGGGACGCCCCGAGTCGAACTCCTGGACCGTGTGGGCACGTGCCATCAGCTGGGTGCCGGCGGCCGCCAGCGTGGTGGAGCCGCTGGTCAGATTCGCCGACAGGGTGACACGGCGCAGCGGCCCGTAGGTGTCGGTCTCCCGGACACCGTCCGCGTCGTACACCGATGCCGAGGACAGGAGCTGGGCACGCTCGGCGGACGCCAGGGACCTGATGCCCAGGTCCGTCAGCTTGTCCTTGAGCGCCTCCGTGGCACCGAGTGCGAGCTCGCGGTTGGCCGCGGACAGGCTGCGCACGACGTTGCCGAAACGGTCGTACTCGGTGGCCGACAGGCGGTGGCCCGGTTCGGCCTCGTTGACCATGCGGCCACTGGCGTTCAGGTAGCGGATGTCGGCCCGCCCGTAGTCACCCGCGGAAAGGGAGGACCCGTCGTGCGATGCCGGCACCTGGTCGGCGGGGAAGATGGCCGTGGCGTCGGTCGGCGTGTCCGACTGGCCCCACGACGCGGTAGCGGCGGCGCCCAGGTTCTCCGGGGCTGCGGAGCCGGTCAGCGGCACTCCGTAGACCACACTGGTAGCGGCGGTGCCGTTGGTCTGGTCCGCGCTGCCCGGCGCGAGCGTGGCCCGGGAGACCTTGAGCAGCATGCCGGAGCCGGTCGCCGGGCTGGAGCCCGCCTGGCCGTAAGTGAACGACCACGGCAGCTGACCCGCAGGCTTGAGCGAGGTCACCCGCCCGGCCGAGTCGTAGCCGTACGCGGTCTTCAGCGCCGGGGAGATCCGGGGGTCCCAGGTCTCGCGGAGCCGACCGTCAGCGTCGTAGACGTAGCGCGCGACCGTGGTCGCGGTGGACGCCGAGGCGCCGGGGGCGGTCGCCCACAGCTTGACCGACGACACCTGGTCCTTCACGTCGCCGAAGTCCGCGGACGTGGCGGTGGTGGAGGTCGCGTAGACGAACTCCAGGACGCGGCAGCCCTTGACTGTCGAGTCGGAGGCGCAGGCCGAGTTGGTCGCGGCCGAGGTGGCGGCGACGATCTTCTTGGGCCGGGCGGTCTTGGTCTCGCCGACCGTGAACGTCTCCGAGACCGTGGTGGTGGTGGAGTTGTCCACGCCCTCGATCCAGGACGTGCTCGCCTGCCAGGTGTCGCCGCCCGCCTCGACGGGGACGAACGTGGTGGTGCCGCCCTCGGTGCTCTTCAGCGTGAAGTCGCCGTCGAAGCCGCCGTCGAGGATGTAGTCCTCGGAGCCTGGCTCGGCGATCCAGCCGGTGCGGGCCGCGTTGGCGGTGAAGTGGATCTTGGTGTCGTCACCGGCGAGGCCGACGCTCAGCGAGGTCGCCGAGGTCTTGTGCAGGTAGGCGAACGGGGTCGTGACCTGGTCGGCCGCGGCGCTGTACAGCCACTCCTTGCCGAAGATCGGGGCCTGTGCGTTGGCGGCTCCGGCCTCGGGGGAACGAGAGGAGGCGCTGCGGGTCACGCTCATGCCGAAGAACGATGCGTCGCCGCCGGAAAGCGTGTAGTCGCCGGTGAGCAGGTTGACCTCACCGGGGCCGACGCTCTCGCCGGCCGAGCCATCGGCGTTGCGGTCCACCACGACGCCGACAGGGTCGGACGTGCCGGTCGCCCCGCCGGAACCGGTGAGCTCCGCGCGGAGCTGTACCACGCCGTCGGGGTCGACGGTCTTGGTGGCGTTCCAGGTGAGCGTCGGGGTCTTGCCGGAGGAGAGCGCCAGCGGCCAGGAGGCCACCGGGTCGCCGCCGGACGTCACGTCGCCGGCCGGGATGTTCGTCCAGTCGTCGGCGTCACCGCGCCGCCACTGGAAGGTCACGGCGTTGAACTTGGGGGACTCGGCCTCCGCGGCCAGCGGCACACGGGCCGCGGTGCGGGTTCCGTCGTCGGGCAGCGTCACACCGCCGGGGCCGACATGGAAGGTGTACGAGACCGGGTCGGACTTGTTCTCCGCCTTGTCCGTGGCCCGGACCTGGAGGACATTGGTCCCGGCCTTCTCGGGCGCGATGGTGATCTTCACGGGGGTGGTACCGCTGGTCGGGACCTTCTCCCAGACCGCACCGTCCAGCGACCACTCGATGCCGTTCTGGTCACCGGACGGCGGGGTGACGGTGAAGTCGCCGTTCTGGCCGACGCCCTTGACCCAGGCGTTCGTCGGGTAGTCGGTGGAGGTCACCGAGCCCGGCTCGGAGGGGGCGCTGGTGTCGACCGTGAAGGACGCGTAGGCGGACCAGCCGGTGTTGTAGTGCTGCCCGTCGTACGGCGACGTGCGGAACTTGTAGGTCCTGCCGTTGGTCAGCAGACCTGAGGGCACCTTCACCGAGGCCGGCTGGCCCGAGGCCACGAAGGGCGAGACCAGAACGTCCCCGACCTGCGTGCCGGTGGCGCTGTCGAAGATCTGGAAAGTTCCGTCGACCTTGTCGTTGTTGGGGTCGACGAAGGTGTCCTGCAGGGTCGGCGTCGTGGTGTTGACGAACCAGGTGCCGCCGGTGTCCTTGAAGAACGGCGGGCCGGCCTGCTGGTCGGTGCCGGTGCGCGGACGGTAGTTGTAGTTGACCGTGAGCTTCGGCGGGTTCGACGCGGCGTTGCCGGAGTTGAACCGCTTCCACGGCGTGCTCACCGCCTCGTCGGTGGCGCGCAGGCCCATATGACCGCGGGTGGTCTTGGCGGAGGCCCACTCCTGCACCAGGGTGGCGACGTTCGCGTTCACCCAGCCGTCGGGGGCCGAGGTGCAGGCCGGGTTGCCCTTGGTCTCGGTGGAGGTGGCCTTCTTCGCCGTCCAGGCCGGCTGCGATGTCCAGCGCGAGGAGGTCGACGCGGCTCCGGTGGACCACACCTCCCACGGGTAGGCGCTGCAGTCGGTGTTGCCGGAATGGAAGTTCCACAGTGACAGGGTCGCGCTGTTGATCAGGGCGTCGGAGATCGGCGTGGTGTTCCACGAGATGAAGGAACGCGCGGTGCGGAAGGTTCCGTCCGCGTTCTTGGTGCCGGGGTTGCCGAGGTCCAGCTCGACGTCGGAGGACCAGTCCACCGTCTCGCCCTGCTGTACGTACGTGTCGAACACGTTGGACAGCGCGGACGTCGACGGGTCCACCGTCACGGGGTACTTGGTGTCCGGGTCGGCCAGGAACTTCGCGTCCGGGGTGATGACCAGGTCGATCGAACCGCCCTTGCGGACCACCTTCATACCGACCTTGACCCGGCGGGTGTGCTCGCCGGAGACGCGGTCCACGGTGGAGTCCCACATCACCGGGGCGGGCATCACTGCGGTCTTCTTGTTCTTCCTGCCGGTGAACAGCACGCTGCCGTCGCCCTGCAGTTTGGCCTTCAGACCCTTGGCCTTGAGCGGGAGTGTGTAGGAGAAGCCGCCCTCGGCCGGCTTCTTCTTGATCTCCACGAACTGCTCGAAGCCGGTACGGGTCGCCTCGACGACGACGTCGGCTCCCGGCACCGCCTCGGTGTATTCGGCCCGGGTGCCGTCAAGCTTGGGCTTGGGCAGGCCGCCCTTCCACTGCAAGGTGATCCCGTTGTCGCCGTCGCCGAGGGTGACCAGGTCGACGGCCTTGGCATCCTGGCTCGCCCGGAGCGAGGTCGCGCGGGTGCCGGACTTGCCGGAGATCCGCAGACCGCGTGGGTGGGCCTTGGGCACGACCACGCCCGAGTCGTCGGTGATCAGGTCCAGGTCGACGGGGCGCCAGTCGCCAGTGTCCACGTCCTTGAACCGGACCGGACCGGCGGTGATCTCGCTGGTGAGCGAACCGTCCTTGTTGACCCAGGTGGTCGAGGTCTCGGTTCGCTCGGACAGTGCCTCGACCCGCTTGCCCGAGAGCCTCGAGGCGACCCGTGCCGACGGGATGTCCGCCGCCTGGGTCGCATACTTCTTCGGCGCGGACTTGTGGACCCGGCTCTCGGCCGCGAATGCGGAACTGGCCCCGTCCAGAAGGGTGACGGCCATCGCCAGGGCCAAACAGCCAGCGACGTAACGCCCGGGTCTTCCGAACCAGGTCTGTTCGCGCCACCGTGGCGTGAACGTATGATTTGTCATGAAATCCTCGGTCTCTGAATACATGAATCGGCGCCGCATGATCACGACCACGACTGATGTGAAACTTACTGACCCTCAAATCGCTTCAAGAGGGCAGAAGTTGATCAAGTTCGAGCCCGACTGTCAATCAGTTCCGGTGACTTCCATCACAGAGCATCCGGCAGGTCGCCCGGGCCGCGATCCCGGGTCACCGGGGCCTCGCCCGAAGCCCGCGGACCGGACGGGTCAAACGGGCCCGGACGCCCCCGGATCTCTCGGCCGTGAACCCCGGCTCCGTCCGATCGGCCGGAGAGCGCCCGTCCTTCTCGCCGCCGGAGGGCGCCTGGGCGATGCAGCCGTCCACGGAGATCTCACATCGGCCGAGGCCGATCATCCGGTCGTACGCATCGAGCGCGAGGGCGGGCACCCGAGCCGGGCGAGCGTCGTCCCCGCACAGGCGGGGGTTCCTTGCACGTCGCATCCGTCGCTGGATCGACGTCCAAGATCCGGACCATACGCGGCCCAACGGACCGGGAGACGCCAGGAGATCTGTCATTCGCACCGTTCAGGGCCCGGCAGGTGTACCACCAGCAGACGAAGAAGTGCCGGTGCGCGGGATCCGGTCGTGAGTCTGGAGAGTCCGCGTGGCTGGGTCAAGCGTGACCGGATCGACGGCGTTGGGGGCACGTCGGGTGAGCTGACCAGCGCGGAGCGCGAGGAGCTGAAGCGGCTGCGCAGGCAGAGTGCCGAGCAGCAGAAGACGATCGAGATCCTGAAAAAGCGGCCTTCTTCGCCAGGGACAGCGACCGGTGAGTGAGGTCTACCGGTTAGTTCATCTCTGTGGAGAAGGCCGTCTACCCGGTGGCCCTGCTGTGCCGTGTCCTGGGCGTGGTCCGCTCCTCGTTCCATGCCATCGTCCAGCGACTTTTCGCCACCTGACGCGGCAAGCCCCCGAAAGCCCGGAAAGGGCCTCCGTCGCAGATCAGAGGCCCTTTGCAAGGCAAAGCCGCGGATGGCGGCAGACGAGTCGGGCTGTACGCCGGGGGGTGTCACCGCAGCGCTGTGACCTGGGCAAAGCTGCGGGGAGGGCACCCATGTGGCTACCTTGATGGCTACGCAAGACGAGATCCTGCCCGGAGCAGTCCGGACGGGGCTTCGTCACTATTGGGGTCGGGCAGGCTACCCGATGCGCCCGAAGACGTCCGAGCGCATCTCCGTGCAGCCGCCTTCGCGTGCTGCAGCCGACCCCGACGGTGGCCGCGTGGACCGCAATCACATCGATGGCTGGACGATGCGGTACCTGCGCGATATCGGCAGCCGGACGCGATCCGTTCTCGACTCGCCACACACGGCTTCAAGGCCACCACGGTGGACACCACCATCCGCCTCCAGAGTGGCGAGCCCGATGCAACCCTCGTTCAGCACTCCCTCTCCCGCCAAGACGCCGCCACATTGCGCCGGAAGATCGGCGCCTGCACGTCCTCCTCCTGCCGCCGCATTGCCTGCGCCGTGGTGACCCGCGCGGACTTCACGCACCTACTGTGAGGCGTGCGCATCACGTGGTGACGGAGCAGTTGGGGCGGGTGTAACCCCTGGCATCCGTGTGAAGCGGACTGGATGGCCTTTCCGCTTCAGCCGTCGTACTGAAAGCGCGCCGGCTCGCCAAGCACCAAGCTGGCGCTCTCGAAGTCGGCCAAGCGAGCCGCCACCGTGGCCACGGCGAGGCGTTCCGGGAGGGCGGCGGAGAACTTCAGGCCGCGTACGGCCCGGCGGTCCACGTCTGGCAGGACGAGGTTCTCGGCGACGTTGTCACGGGCAGCACGCCAGTCGGCCGGGATGAGGTTCTCGCGCAGGCGCAGCCAGCTGTCGGTGGGGCGTTGCAGAGGGTCGGTGACCGACTGGAGGGTGGCTGCCAGGGTGGCGTTGGCGCGGTATCCGGCCCAGGTCCACCAGCGGACGTCCGAGCCCACACGCATAATCAGTGTGCCGCCCGGGAGCACGGTGTCGGGTGCGTCGGTCTCGCGCTGTTCGGCCAGGCATGCCTCCGCCCGCCGGGTGAGGGAGACGGGCGGGTTCGTGCCGAGCAGCACCTCGCGCATGGCGCGCGTCAGGGCGTACGACAGTCCGACGACGCCGCCGTTCATCCACTTGGCGATTCCGCCGCCGTCGGCCGGCTCGACGAAGACGCGTTTGCGCAGCCAGTCGATGTACGTGACCTGCCAACTGCGTCCACCGAGTAGCAACCGCCTGGGGCCGGGGCGTTCCTCGGTGAGCACGCTCGGGTCGGTGCGGCCGATCTCCGTGCGTCCGGACAGGACGGTGAACTGCGGAGGTGCGGTGAAGGAGGCCGTGAGCTCGATGAAGTGCCGTTTCCCGAAGCGGCGTTCCGCCTCGGGACCGATGAACAGCATCCCACCGTCACTGTCGAGGTAGCCCTCCTCGGTGAGGAAGCGCAGGATGGGGGCAGCCGACTTGTCGAAGGGGGCGAGGCCGTTCCACTGCCGGTCCCACAACTGGTCGCCGAGCTTGTGCTGTTGCAGGGTGACGGCGAGCAGTTGCTGGGCCACCAGGTGGCGCGGCTCCGGCGGGGGGACGACCGATTCCACCCACCCCCGCGACCACAGCAGCAGCAGACCCGCCGCCTGCAGCAGTGTGTCCTTGCGGGTGGTGAGGAACAGACAGTTCCGTACACTGTCGGAACGCCGGCCGGTCCGGCCGATGCGCTGCAGGAACGAGGCGACGGAGGCCGGTGAGTCGATCTGGATGACGCGGTCCAGGTCACCGACGTCAATGCCGAGCTCAAGGGTTGACGTGGAGACGATGACGCAGTCGCGGGCCTCGGCGAACGCCTGCTCGGAACGGGTGCGTTCATCGACGGAGAGCGAGGCGTGGGACAGGAAGACGGTGACCTCGCGCGCGCGGAGCGCCGCACCCAACTCCTCGACCTGGCGACGCGAGTCGCAGAAGACGAGCCGCTTCTCTCCTCTGTGCAGCGCCGCGATGAGTTTGGCGGCGTTGTCGAGGGAGCCGACGTAGTCGAGTTCCACTTCGCCCGCAGGCCTGCTGGACGGCTCGGGGATCGCTTTGTCGCCGTGTCCGCTGCCGTCGGTGGCCGGCAGGTGCACTCCAGGGGCGACGACCTGACCGTTGCGGCTGCCGACGCCCGCGCCTTGCAGCCACTGCAGCAACTCGGCCGGGTTGCCGACGGTCGCCGAGAGCCCGACGCGCTGGATGGGCCGTCCGGTGACCCGCTCCAACCGTTCGAGCACGGCGAGCAGGTGCCAGCCCCGGTCATCCCCTGCGAACGCGTGCACTTCGTCGACGACGACGGCCCGCACGCTCCCCAAAAGGTGGGCGTGGTCGGTCTTGACGCCGATCAGCATCGCTTCGAGCGACTCGGGCGTGGTCAGCAGGATGTCCGGCGCCTCGGCCCGGATGCGCTGCCGTTGCGATTCCTTGGTGTCGCCGTGCCAGAGCGCAGCGCGTCGTCCCAGCCACTGGGCGTAGGAGTCGACGCGGACGACCAGGTTGTTGAGGAGTGCCTTGAGCGGACACAGGTACAGCACGGAAGTGCCGGTCCACCTCTGCTCGGTCATCGCCGACAGCAGGGGGAAGCAGGCCGCCTCGGTCTTGCCCCCCGCCGTCGGAGCCAGCAGTACGGCGTCCTGTCCCTCCATGAGCGGGGGGATCGCCGCCCGCTGCAGGGGGCGCAGATCGGGCCAGCCGAGGGTGTTGACGATGTGGTGCAGGACGACGGGATCGAGTCGGTCCAGTACGTCGGCGTCCTCGTCACCTTCTTCTTTCCCGGCCGGGAGTCCCGCGTCCGCCATCACAACTCCAGGTCGATGTCATCGGCCGACGTGGAGTCTCCGGAGACCGTGGCCGCCAGGTTTCGCTCGATGTCGGTGAGTTCGCTGCCGACGACGGTGAGCCGGTAGTGCTGCCGGGGGTCGAAGTCGTCGAACTGGTCCACGCGGTCGAGTACGTCCCCCACGAGTTTCTTCAGGAACAGCCGGGGAGCCACCCCGACCTTCCCGCCCAACGCCCCACCGACGGCCACCGCGAGGTCGGCGACATACGCGTCGTCGACGACCTTCCGCACGCGCTCGGGCATTTCGGCGGCATCGGCGTACAGGTCACGGATGGTGAGGCCCAGTCCGACCAGGGACTCCTGGTTGAAGCCGGGAAGCCTGATCTGCACGGCGCGAGGGTTGTCGAAGCGCGGGTCGGTGGTGAAGTCGGTGGCCAGCCGCTGAGCGAGCGGGGCCAGCCGCTGCACGCCCTGCTGGCCGTCGTAGAAGGCCGGTGTGCCAGTGATGACCAGATAGAGGCCGGGAAAACGGCCCGAGTGCACCTCGTCGATGAGCTGCCGCAGCGCGTTGAGTGCCTTGTCGCGGGCGTCCGACCGAACCCGCTGCAGCGTCTCCACCTCGTCGAGGACGACGAACAGCCCGGTGTGTCCCGAGTCGCGCAGCACGGTGAGGAGCCCCTGCAGGAACCCGAGCGCACCGAAGTGGTCGAGGTCGCCGCGCACCCCGGCAGATCGGCGGGCGGAGGCCGCCACGTGCGGCTGGCCGCCGAGCCACGCCAGGACGGCCGCCGCGGTCGCCTCGTCGCCGTCCGCGAGGGCGGCGCGGTAGCCGCGCAGCGCGGTGGCGAACGACGGGGCGTGCCGGGAGACCTCGGCGAGCCGTGCGACGAGCAGCTTTTCCACCTCGACCGGAAGATGGTCCTCGGTCGCACCGGCGGCGAGTGCGTCCTCCTCCAGGGCGTAGAACCAGGCATCGACGACGGGTCGGAGGGCGCTCGCAGGGAAGCTGGAGGTGGTGAGGCGCTCGGTGAGCCGCCGGTAGACCGTCTCCAGCCTGTGCAGCGGTGTCTCGTTCTCCGAGATCTGGATCTCGGCCACGGCGAAGTTGCGACGCTTGGCCCGCTCCCCCAGCCAGCGGGTGAAGAACGTCTTGCCGGACCCGTACTCGCCCCGCACGGCCTTGAACACGGACCCGCCCGACGCCACCGAGTCCAGTTCCGCGTCCAAGGCCGCTACGAACCGGTCGAGTCCGGTGGCCAGCAGGTCGAGTCCGCTGTCGGGCACGGCACCGCGTCGCAGCGCGTCGATGACGGTACGGCGGCGGGCGGCGCTCACCTGTGCGGGGCGCTGGGATCCGGTGGTGCTCACATCGGCCAGTCTTCCATTTCCTCGGGCACGCCCGTACGGGGACCGGGAGGCGGCTGTCGGCCTGCCCTCGCTGTACACGGCACCGTGGCGAGGCACGCACTTCGTTGAATCGGTTGACGGTCACCCGTAGACGCTGCTGGAATCACTCTCCGTACATACGCCAGGGTGGGAGTGGGACGAACGTGGCGGCACTCGACAATGTGAAGCTGAAGGACGTACTCGCGGATGTGGCGTCGGGCTCCTTACAGTTGCCCGACTTCCAGCGGAACTGGAAGTGGGACGACGACAGGATTCGCGCGATCATCGCGACGGTGACGCTGGACTATCCGCTCGGCGTGGTGATGACGCTGCAGACCGGCGGCGCCACCCGATTCCGTTCCCGAACGCTCACCGGAGCACGCCCGGACGGGGATCCGGCCGCGGACCTCCTCCTGCTGGACGGGCAGCAGCGCCTCACCTCCCTGTTCCAGGCCCTGTGGCTGGACGCCCCGGTGGAAACCGCGGACTCCCGTGGCAAGCCCATCGAGCGGTGGTATTACGTCGACATCGCGAAGGCCGTCGGCCCGTCCGCGGACCGCGACGAAGCCATCCTCTCCGTCCCGGCGGACAAGGTGCTCCGGACCGACTTCAACCGCACGGTGGTGCTGGATCTGAGCACCACGGAGGGCGAGTGCGCGGCCGGTCTCTTCCCTCTGCATCTCGTCTTCGACGCCCAGCGCGTGAACCAGTGGATGATGTCGTACATCAAGGCGGACGAGAACCAGAACTGGGAACTGTGGGGCCAGTTCGACGAGTTGGTCCTCCAGCAGATCCGCGCCTTCCAGGTCCCGATGATCCGGCTGGCCGCCACCACATCCATGGACGCCGTCTGCGCGGTGTTCGAGCGGGTCAACACGGGTGGTGTGCCCCTGAATGTCTTCGAACTGCTCACCGCGACCTACGCAGGGGACCGCGAGCACGTGGACCGGACCGGGGACTACTACCAGCTCCCCAAAGTGTGGCGGGAGATCAAGCAGGGGCTGGCGGCCAAGTACCCGGTCTTCGGCCGTCTGGGCAACGGCATCGAGAACGGGCTGAGCAGCATCGACTTCCTGCAGGCCATCGCCCTGGTGCGCACCTGGGAACGGAAGCAGGCGGGCACCGGGGCGACGGTGTCGTGCAAGCGCCGAGATCTGCTGGACCTCCCGCTGGCCGACTTCGTCCGGCTGGCGCCGAAACTCACCGACGCCTTCGCCTGGGTGGGCGACTTCCTGGAACGGCAGTGCATCGTCCGTCCGAACGATCTGCCGTACAAGACACAGCTCGTCCCGCT
This sequence comes from Streptomyces sp. NPDC058678, assembly GCF_042714835.1. Taxonomy (NCBI): domain Bacteria; kingdom Bacillati; phylum Actinomycetota; class Actinomycetes; order Kitasatosporales; family Streptomycetaceae; genus Streptomyces; species Streptomyces sp. NPDC058678. The sequence continues at coordinate 36,553 of NZ_JBHXSG010000011.1, forward strand.
CGCGGCCGTCCGCGCCATCCTCGACACGGCGCTGGACGGCCTGGGAGCGGAGGAGAAGACCGAGCAGTGGTACTGGTGCGGAGTCCTCGGCGAGATGTACGGCGGCTCCACCGAGACCCGTTTCACCCGTGACGTCGAGCAGCTCGTCCCCTGGATCGCGCAGGACGACCGGGCGCCCGACACCGTCACGGACGCGTTCTTCTTCGCCGACCGCCTCGACAGCCTCACCACCCGCAACAGCGCCGCCTACAAAGGCATCTACGCCCTCCTGATCAAGCAGGGGGCGGTGGACTGGCACCACACGGACAGCCCTCTCAAGCCCGGCAGGCTGGACGAGTACAGCGTGGACGTCCGGCAGATCTTCCCCAAGACCTGGTTCCGGCGGGGCAACAGCCAGGACTTGCCCACGAACTCCATCGTGAACAAGACGCCTCTTTCCTACCGCGCGGCGATGGACATGACCGGGGCGCCGGCGTCCTACCTGTCCACGATGGTCGCCGCCTCCGACATGCGCCCCGAGTGGTTCGACGATGTGCTCGCCACCCACCTCATCGATCCGGAAGCACTCCGCGAGAACGACTACGAACGGTTCTACAACGACCGTTCCAAGCAGTTGCAGGATCTCGTGCACTCCGCCATGGGCAAGAGGACCATGCTCCGTGACCTCGCGGAGGGCGACGCCCGATGACGATCACTCCGAGCGGGCAGGACCTCGCCGCGCTCAAGGGCAGGACCGTGCCCGTGCAGGACATTCTGGACCTGTTCCAGGTCAGGGTCCGTGACCACCGGACGGTGCACCGCATCTCGCAGGCGCTCACGGACGCCGGGCTGACGACGCTGCCGGACTTCGCCGTCTGCAGCCAGCGCAGCAACGTCGACGTGGTACCGCTCGCGTCCGTCCCGGCGCAGGCCGCCCCCGCCGACACGGAGGAGGACGAGACGGAGGAGGCCCTGCCCTCAGCCGCCCTTCCGCAGCGTCTGCTGCTCGGGGACATCCCGTCGGCGCGGCGCGGCCTGGTGTCCGTCGGTCCCGGAACGCCCCTGGCGCAGACCACGTTCCTGATGCGCACGAAGGGCCTCGCCCAGGTCCCGGTGACCACCGGCATGGCGCAGGTCCATGGGGTGGTCACCTGGGGGTCCGTCGCCAAGATGTACGAGGCGGGCAAGCAGCCGACGCTGGACAACGCGATGGAGAAGGACTCTTTTCCGGTCGCCGACACCCGCCAGGAGTTCTTCTCCGCCCTGCCGGTCATCCGCGAACACGGGTATCTCCTGGTCCGAGGCGACGACGGCTGTCTCTCGGGCATCGTCACCGCCGCGGACGTCACGGACCGCTTCGAGGGCGCGGCACGGCCCTTCTTCATCGTCGGGGAGATCGAGTCCCTGCTGCGCCGCTGCCTGGGCGCGGCGCTGGACGAGGAGACCATCAAGGCCGTTCAGACGAACAAGAAGGCCGAGCACCGCACCGGCCAGGTCTCCGACCTCATGTTCGGTGACTATCTGAGACTCCTTGACGGCGACCAGTCGAAGACCGCGCTGGCCGAACGCGCCGACGCCAACTGGGAAGCCCTGAAGTGGCCCAACATGCCCAGGGAACAGTTCATCGGCCGCCTGGAACGAGTGAAGGACATCCGCAACCGGATCGCCCACTTCGACGAGAAACCGCTTCCGCAGGAGCTGCTCGACGAGCTGACAACTTTCGCGAAGGTGCTACGGGCGTTCGTGTCCTGAGGCAGCGGGTGGCGGTCTCGAGAGGTAGCGAGATCACGGCCTCCCACTGGCCTGTGCTCGCCGTAGCCGTCACTCTGGTGGGATGAGAGCCAGGCAGGTGGACTGGACATCCGGTACGCCGGCTCGGTGTGGGGCCGGCGTCCTCCGGGACACCGGCCTCTTGTGACGGGATCGGCAAACTGCCCGGCCCGGTCAGCCGACGAACTCGACCATGACGGTCGCCGTGCCGGGCACATGCGTGGCGTCGCCCGCGTAGGTGACCGTGTACTGGGGATACGTGTTCCAGTCAGGCGGGGTGTCACTGAAGTGGAAGGTGCCGTCCCGTGCGACCTTCACATCCGGCAGCTCCACGCCGTTCCGCGTCACCGTGACCGTTCTGTGCTTGGGGAAGGGGATCAGGGAGGTCAGTTTCCCCGTCACGGTGACCGGCGTGCCGACGGGGTTCGTCGGCGGGGCGGACAGAGTGATCGTGCTGGATGCCTTGGCGACGTCGGTGACGATGTCGAGGATGACCTCGCCCGAGTAGGGGAAGCGGGTGGCGAACAGCCGGTTGCCGTCGGGCGCCCAGGCCAGGCCCCGGCTAAGCAGATCCATGTACGGCCACGACAACGCGACCGTGCGGTACGCGGTGGTCTCACCCGGGCGGTAGAGGTAGACGTCCCAGTCCCCTCCCGCCACGATCCCCGCGGCAACCGTGCCGTGGGAGTCGACAGCGACGGAGTTGGGGTAGGGGCCCGTGTCGTACTGGGCCTCCTCCGTCAGGTCCGACAGGCGCCACCGCTGGTGGTAGTAGTTGGAGCCGTACGCGGTGATCACACTGCTGCCGTCCGGCGTCACCACCACGTCCTCGACAGCGCCGACGGCGTCGCTGTAGGCAGTCTCCTGAAGCGTGCCGGAGCCCACGTCGTACACACGCATGCCCGCCGCGCCCTGGCTCTCCGCGGCGACGAGCCGGTCGGGCGCGCCCGGCGACGAGGCGAGCCGCGGCTTGCCGTACCAGACGGGGTTGTCGTCCAGGCGGACGGTCGGGCTCGCCTCGGCGATGGCGACCGACCCGATGCCGGCGTCGAAGATGGTGGCCTGGTAGCCGAAGAACAGCCGGTCGCCGGCGAGGGCGACGCTCTCCGGTTCGGTGTCGGTCCCGGTGGAGATGCGCCGCGTCTCGGTCAAGGTCGCGGTGTCGATGACGGAGATCGCGTCAGCGTCCGGGAGCGCCACGTACAGGGTGGACTCGTCGGCCGACTCGGCCATGCCCCGCGCCCCGTCGAGACCCTCCACCTTCTTCACGACCTGCCCGTCGTGGTCGGTGGCCAGCACAGCGTCGTCACCGGGCGCGCTGACATACACATGGCGGCTGTCGGCGAGGGTCTGCCAGTGCGACCGCACGGGCAGGACGATGCCGCCCTGTGACTGTGCCGCTGCCGTGCCGGGCGCACCGAGCACATTGAACGACGCGGCCGCTAAGACCAGCGCGACACCCGCCGCACGTCTTCGTATGGGCACCTTAGGAGCTCCTTCGAGAACGGATCCGGCCGCACGGGCGCGGCCGGCGGAACAACTGTAATGATCCGCACTGACTTTGGGCCCGCAGGATGACCGCGTGCGGAGCGCACGGCAGGCCACGGGCTCGCTGCAGCCCAGCAGCTCCAGAGGTACGAGTGGCGCCGACTGCGTCGAGATCGTCGTCGCACCCGGCACCGTTCATGCCCGGGGCTCGAAGCCATGTTCACCGCCTACGCGCGTGAGACTTCTGCCTGGTAACAGCGATCCGCGAGCAGCGAACACACAGCTCGGGATGCCTTCAGGTGAACGCCAGAGGCACCCGACCGCTGTCAGTTCGCCCCGAGGGCGAACTGCTCGCGGAGCAGCCTCTCATGGAGCCGTAGCGTGCGCCCGTCCGGGAGGGTCTCCAGCACCTGTACGCCGTCGTAGTTGAGGAGCTGTCGCAGGACCGCGGCGAAGCCGTCGCCACGGGTGGTGGGCATGCCCGCGCGCTGAGCGAGCGCGGTCACGGGCAGTGTGCCACCCGCGTCGAGCAGGGCAGCGAGTGCCTTGGGGACCTGCTCCTGCTGCGGCTTGCGCGCCAGGCCGTCGAGTTGCACCTGATACGTCTCCGAGTCGAGCAGCTTCGTGACGAGCGCCTCGGTCCGGGAAACGACGGTCGGTGTGAGCAGGGTGTCGTCGCCCCCGACGGTCAGCGCCACGTCGAACAGCGCGTCAGGCAGCGACTCGGGGTCAGGCTGCTTCTTACGGAGTTTCGCCGTCCCCTTCTTCGGAGCCGCGTCGGCCGCCTGAGCCGAACGCTCGCCCGGCACCGGCCTGTTCGCCTCCTCCGGAGCCCACCAGGGTGGCCGCTGGTCTCCCAACTCCCGCCACCCCTGGGGCGGTTCAGCCCCGAATGGCAGGAAGGCGAGCACTGGAATGGTGAACTCGGCGAGGGAGGCTCCGCCGTGGTAGCCGGCCTTGAGGGCGGTGTAGCGGGAGTCCGCGTCCCAGAGCGCGACGATGGACCCGCCGGGTTCGGGCCAGACCACGCGTGGCCCGGAGAGGGCGACCTCCCGTTCGCCGATCGGGCCGCCGGGCGGGCGGTGACGCGCGGACGCGGGCTCGGTGGCCGCGTCGGCCCTCGTTCCGTGCCGGTCGACGACGTGGCCGTGGTCGCTGGTGACGATGACCGCCATTCCCTGGGCCGCCGCCACCCGGAGCAGGTCACGCAGACCGGGCACGTCGTCGACCCGCCACGCTCCATCACCCAGCTTCTGTTCCTTGGCGAGGCGGTCGTCGATGGCGTTGAGGACGACGGCGACATGGGTCCTGCCGTCGGTGAGCGCTTCCGTGAGGGCCGGGCCGAAGGTGTCGCCCGCGGTCTCGGTGCGTAGGTCGTCCTTGTGGAAGACGGCGGCCGGTGCCCCGCTCCACAGTTTCAGCGCGGGGAAGATCCGCTTCTCGTCGGCCTGGGTGCCCTTCATCAGGGTGCCCGCGAAGAGCGATGTCCGGGACACGGCCGTCACGGTGGGGAGGGCGGCGGCCATCGCCCGCCGACGCGGGGTGTCCTCGGCCAGCGGGTCGAACTCCGCCCAGGAGCAGCGCAGTTCTTCACCGAGTTCGTTCGCTATGGCCGCACTCATGCCGTCGAGGACGAGAAGCAGCACCCGCCGCTCCTCTCCGCGCCGGACGACGGGCCCGACCACCCGGTCGAGGAAGGTCTCTACGGTGAGCATGCCGCCGGGCCGGGTGCCGTCCTGTGTCCAGCCGGCCAGCGAGCGCGCGAAGGACGCGTCGATCTGCCGCCGCCGGTCCCTGACGCGCGTGCCGAGCGTGTCGTAGGCGGCCTTGAGGACGGAGTCCGGGTCGCCGCCGGCCTCGATGTGCTCCAAGGCGAGGTCGGCCCAGCCGGTCTCAGCGACGTGCCGCTGTATGGCGTCGGCGACGGTGGGCGCGTCGGCAGACGGGTCGGTGGCCAGCCAGAGGGCGAGACGCTGCCCCATGCGGGCACGTTCGATGCGGGCGGACTCCTCCGGATCGCCGGCGAGCCTGTGGTCCGCGAGCCGTCGCACGGCCTCCGTGACCGCGACCGTGTTGCCCGCCGCGAGGGCCTGGCCGACGGCGGTGAACCGGGCTTCCAGTCCGCCGCGCAGGACGGGGCTCGCCGCGACGGCCGCCTCCGCGCCGAACTGGCGGGCCAGCACGGCGGCCCGGTCGAGCACGATGCCGCTGGTGCGGCGCGCCTCGCGGGCCTGGTCGGCGTCGGTGCCGCCGCTCCGGTGCCCGGCCGTCAGCAGCGTGCTCACGTACTCCTCGGCGGACCGGCCGAAGACGCCCACCAGGGCGTCGAGTTGTTCGCCGACGGCCGGGGGCTGGTCGCCGAAGTAGCGTTCGGCACGGCCCCGGGCCTGATACGTCGCGGGGGCGGGCTCGGCGTGCTGCCACAGGGCCTCGCAGACGAGGCCGAAGGATGCGGCGTCCGCGCCGCGCTCGGCGTCGACGAGAGCGAGCAGAGCGCGTCCGGCGAGACCGGCCTGGTCCTCCTCGCCGAGGAAGGCGCTCAGCCCGGCGCGCTCGGGACCCCGCAGGCCCAGCAGCCGCTCGGGGGCTCCGGGCCGGGTCGACCAGTGCAGCAGGGTCTGCGCGTCGAGCCGGTCCTCGCCGGGGCGTCGCGTGCCGCCCTCGGCGTCGTAGCGGCCGAGGCGCAGGCGGCGCTGGGCGAGCGCGGTGAGGGCGTACTGCCGGGACAGCCATCCGCCGGGCACAGGCGGCCAGCCACCGGGCGGGGTCGCGTCGAGCAGTGCTTCGGCGGCCCAGTTGACGTCCTTCAGGCGCGGGTCGATCTGCCGGGCGCCGAACGCCTCCCGCACGACGTCCCAGCTGTCGACCATGTCGATGCGCTGCTTGTGGACGCGGGCGGTGATCGCCGGGTCGAGTTCGTTCTGCTCGCGGTCGGTGAGGACGACCAGGACTGCGGGGCCGGGGCGGCGGCCCGTCAAGTGGTCGAGGACGAGTTCGTGGACGGCGAGCGGTGAGGGCGCCGTCGCGACGCCGGCTGTCCGGCCCTCGCCCCAGGCGGGTTCGGCGGGCCCTACCCACTGGGGCGCGGACCGCAGCAGCACGACCCGGCGCCTGCCCCCGCCGTCTCCGGTCAAGGAGGCGGCGAGGGAGGACTGCGAGGACAGGTACTGGGTGACGGTCGCGGTGTTCAGCCGGACGGCGCCTGGGGCGGCGGCGACGGTGTCCGTCATTCGACGACCTTCCAGGTGATATCGATGGTCGCGTCGGGGTGGCGTGTGGCCAGTTCGGACAGTTCCGCCTGGAGGTCGGCGGCGGCACGTGCCACGGTCGTACGGCGGCCACCGGCCGTTCGCGCGGAGCCGCTGCCGGAGGAGACCGGTGTGGGTGTCTCCGGCGGAGCGTAGGGGATCCGCGGGTCGCTGGTCGGTGTATTCAGGGACAGGTCGTCGGCCGTGGGCTGCGGCGCGACGGGCGCGAGCGGCGGGGCGGCGGCCTGGCTGCGCTTCACCAGGGCGACGACCTCGCGCTGGGTCCGGGCCAGGGCGTCGCGCAGATCCGCGGTGCGCTGGTCGTCGCGGGCGACGTTGCGCAGCGAGTCCAGCAGTGCCGCGCCCTCGGGACCGAGTCCGGCGGCGAGTTCGAGGGTGCTCCAGGGCGCGGAGGCGACAGCCTCCGCGACGCTGCGGGCCTGCTTGATGGAGGTCCCGTACCGGTCGGCGCTGGTCTCGCCGAGATGGAAGGAGGCGAGGGCCTCCACGGTCTTCTTCGCCCCGGCCGCGCCCTTGCCCGCCTCCGCCGTGAGCGCGTCCAGCAGTTGCAGGGAGCGGCGGGCTAGGGCGAGCCGTCCGGTGTCGGCGGTCTGGTCGAGGCCGAGGAAGGAGGCGTGGGCTTCCAGCTGGTGCACCAGGTCCGCCGCGTGGTCCCGGTGGGCGCGGGCGGACTCGATGATCTGGCGGGCGAACTGGTTGACCATCCGGCCGCGCCGCAGGGCGGGAGCCTTCTGCCCGAAGACCGTCTCGAAGCGCTGCCGTGCCGTGTCCCAGTCGGACTCGGCGGGCAACGGCTGGCTGCGCAGCGCGTCATGGTCCTTGATCGCGGACAGTTCGGGCGCGGGGTCGAGTACGGTGCCGCCGCGCACCCACACCCGGTCGTCCATCTCGGCGAAGGCGGCGACGACGAGCCGGGCGAGGAAGTCGGGCAGGCCCCGCGGGTCGGGCTTGTCCGTCCAGTCGGTCAGGGTGATCAGGGACAGGTCCCCTGTGACGCCCTGGGCGCTGGCGAGCTGGCGGAAGTGGTCGGCCCAGTAGCGGGACAACTCGAAGTACGCCTCCTTCTGCTGCCCGAGTCGCAGGGGCCCCGCGATCCGCTGCATGAGCTTGCGGTCGGCGGCCGGAATCTCCACCCGCCCGTCACGCGCTTCCGCGGCGGACCGGACGTGGGTGAACACCTTCTTGATGTCGATCGACTTGACGGCGGTGCCGGTGCCGTCGGGGTCGAGGTCGGGGTGCGCAGGGTACTGGTGGGCGAGCAGCTTGCCTGCGACGTGCCGGATGCCGTCGTGCAGACTCTGCCCGAAGGACAGGGCGAGGCCGTCCACGTCGGGCAGCGGAACGAGGTGGTCGTCGAAGTCGGGCACGACGTCGGCGGCCTGCTTCTGGGCGAGCCCGTACGCTTGCTTGAAGGCGCCCTTGACCTGCTTGAGCAGAGCCTCGCGCTGGGTTTCGAGGAGGCCCTTGGCGCGGCTGCGGTTGTCGGCGTTGAGGTGGCCGGCGTACTGGGTGTCGAAGCGGTGCTCGTCGGCGAGTGCCTTGTCGATGACGACGAGACGCCGGAAGTCGGCGAAGCGCTGCGCGGACAGATGGGCGGGCAGCCAGGCGACGATACGGGACCGCTCGCCCTGCTGGCGCTCGCGCAGCCGCCGGATACGGTTGACGTCCTCGACCGGGCCCCACTCGCCCTCGTCGAAGGGAAGGTCTATGGCGATGCGCCAGCGGCCGTCCTCCTGAGGCATCAGGTCGTGGTCGGGCAGCTCGTCCTCGTCGGCGACGTTGCCGAACACGATCTCGGCGGTGCGGGAGGTACCGCGCCAGGTGAAGCTGAGCTGGTCGCTCAACTGCCCGTGCTCGACGCCCAGTTCCTCGGACAGCAGGCGCCGGGCGAGGGCGACCCGGTTGCCGGGGTTGTCGTTGACCTGGGCGTTGGCGATGACGGAGTCGACATCGACGCCGGACAGCTCCAGCCGTACGCCGGGGTTGGCGTCGGTGCCGGTCTCCTTGATCTCGGGGAACCTGGCCGCCCATTCGGCGACCTTGTTCTTTATGATGCCGACCTCGGCGCCCGGGATGGGCGCGAGGACCGACCCGTGGTTGAGGGCGCCGAGTCGCCGGATGGTCAGCTCGGCCAGGGAGGGCACGCTGGGCGCGAGCGCCGACAACAGCAGGGTGCACACGAGGCGGTTGTCGCCGACGAACATGCGGCAGCGGTTGGCGCGCTGCTGGTCGGTGATGGCCTCGGGCCGGTTGACGTACTGCTCGACGTCGTCCTCGGTGATGTCGTACGAGCTGAGGAGGTAGGGCCGCAGCTTGGTCTTGTAGAGCTTGTCGGCGGCCTCGAAGACGACCTTCAGGCTGTCGGTGAACGGCTTGTCGCCGCCGGCCGCGATCACCGGGTAGAGGTCACCGACCGGGATGAGCTGCCCGAGCCGGATCTCGTTGCGGTGGTCGGCGAGCAGCTGGCCCATCAGCTTCAGACCGGTACGGGAGCGTTGCAGCGCGGACGAGATGTGGACGAGGGTGTCCATGAACGCCGGCGAGAACGGGTACGTCAGCCGGAACGACTCCGCGTCCGCACCGGTCGTGCCCTTCTCCGAGCCGAGGAGGGTGTCCCAGACCTGGGTGCCGACCCGCTTGGTCTGTTCGAAGGCCGCGTCGACGAGCTGTTCCGCCTCGGCGTCCTTCGGCTTGAGGATGCGCGCGTGGGCGATCTGCGGGAGGTTGCGGTCCTCCAGGGTGATCTTGTCGAACCGGCCGGAGGCCAGGTTCAGGGTGTCCTGGATGGAGGCTTCGGCCGCGCCGGACACCTCTTCGCCGACGAGTTCGCGCAGGTCGCGCTGGCGGGCGATGAACGAGACGACGGGGATGGCGCGTCGGGCGTCACCGCCCTCCACGAAGTTCGTGATCTTGCTGGCCTCGCGGGCCACGAACTTCTGCTCGTGGATGAGGGTCGCGAGCCAGAGGATCAGTTCGTCCAGGAAGAGGATCAGGCCGTCGTAGCCGAGCGACTTGGCGTGCTCGGCGATGACGGACAGGCCGGCGTCCAGGGAGATGAAGCCGTGCTCGTTCTCGACGGCGTTCTTGGCGAAGCCGGGGAAGAGGTTCGTGCTGGCGTCGTTGACCAGTTTGGCGCGCAGTTCGGCCGGGGTGGAGGGGTTGCGGAGGTTGAGCGGAGTGCCCCCCTCGTGGTTCTCCTCGGCGGCGAGGGCGGTGTCGAGGAGCTGCGGAGTCCAGGCGAAGCCCTCACCCCACTCGTCCGTTTCGCCGTCGCCCGCTTCGCCGCCGCCCAGGCCACGGATGACCGCCTCGTCACCGTAGGTGGCGCGGTTGGCCCGGATGTCGGCGAAGAGGGAGTCGGTCCGGTACACCTGCGGGGTCGGCGCGTCCGGGTGCAGCTTCTTGACGTGCGTGACGTACCCGCCGAGCACCCTCTGCTCGAGGGCCTTCGCGCCCAGCATGTGGTACGGCACGAGCAGGAACCTCTTGCCGTCCGTGGTCAGCCACTCGTGCTTGGTCAGCACCGGGTCGAACTCGGTACGGGCACGAGCGGCCGGGTCGCCGCTGAGCAGCGCGTACAGCACGGCCATGAAGTGGGACTTACCGGAACCGAACGAGCCGTGCAGATACGCCGCCTTGGAGCGGTGTCCGTCGAGCGAGGACTTGATGAGCGCCAGCGCCTCGTCGAAGTTCTCCAGCAGCCGCTCGGTGACGACGTAGTCCTTGAGCGCGTTATGGGCGCCTTCGGGTGTCGTCGCCTCGGCGAGGGACAGCACGAAGTCCGAGGTGGAGATGTTCTCCTTGATGTCGATGACATCGCGGAGGAGGGGCGGCTGCTGGGCCATTACCGGTCACGCTCTCCATCTGGTGGTCTCCGCCACCGCTCGTCCTCGATCGTGCGGGATGTCCGCTGCCTGTTCGGCCGACCAACAGGGACAGCGAAGCCGACCGACCGCAGCGAGGGCGGGCCGCTGCCCACCCGCGCCGGAAGCGTCCGGCCGCCGGGCAGGCGCCTACTCCCCCTTGCGCTGTATACCCGCCTTCACACCGATCGATCAACCGGCGGCCCTCGCGCCCCTCGCCACCGGAATCAGATCGGGGCTACTGAGACATCTCACTCCGCAAGCCGTACCAGAATGTCGTACCATTGCAGTACCATTTTCGAGTACCACCAGGAGAGGGTGTCGCAGATGACCATAAGCGCCAGCGAGGCCCGCAAGGACCTCTTCCCTCTCATCAAGCGCGTCAACGACGACCACACTCCCGTACGCATCAGTTCCAAGGGCGGCGACGCCGTGCTGATGTCCGCCGAGGACTACGACTCCTGGCAGGAGACCGTCTACCTGCTGCGCTCTCCCGCCAACGCGCGCGCGCTCATGGAGGCCGTCGCGCGGGACAGGGCCGGCGAGGCCGTGGTCACCAGGACCATGGCAGAGCTGGAAGAGCTGGCGGGGGACGTGTGAGGAGCGTCCACTTCGACCCGGCCGGATGGGAGGACTTCCTGTTCTGGCTCGGCTCGGACCGCGCCATGGCCCGCAGGATCACACGCCTGATCGCCGAGATCCAGCGAATGCCCTTCACCGGCATCGGCAAGCCGGAGCCCCTGAAGGGCGACCTGTCCGGCTACTGGTCACGTCGGATCGACGACGAGCACCGGCTCGTCTACCGGGTGGACGAGAAGGAAGTCAAGATCCTCAAGGCCCGTTACCACTACTGAGGCCACGCTCGCCTCGGCGCCGAATACCCCGCCGCGTCATCTGCCAGGCGGTGGTGGCGGGCCCCATCGACCCGATCGGTACGCGTCCAGCAGTTGCCGGCTCGCGACCGTGAAGGGGTGTTCGGGGCCCAGGCCGCGTTCCCGCCGCTCGACGACGTCGGTCATCAGCTCGATCCCCTCCTCCACATGTCCGAGCGCGGCCCGGGTCCGGGAGAGGAGTTGCCGGGCGGCGAGCACGATCGGGTACTCGGGCCCGAAGCGGCGCGCATACGTCTCTGCGACCCACCGGATCTCACGGTCCGCCTCGTCGAAGCGGGCCAGAAGGTACAGCGCCCACGCGTGGTTGTGCCGGGCGCCCAGGGTCACGGTGTGGTCGGGGCCGAGGAACCGATCGCATTCCGACGGCAGCGTGAGCAGTGTGCCGCCTTCCTCGGTGACCACCTCGGCGGCGGGCAGCATCTCCAGCAGACTGGCGCGGGCCCGCAGGGTCAGTGGATGCTCGGGGCCCAGCGCCGAGCGCCGCCCGGCGACGGTGTCGCGGAGCAGCGCGACGGATTCCTCGCGTCTACCGAGGTTCGCCAGCACGAGCTGGAGTCCATAGCCGCTGTCCGTGGTGTCGGGGTCGTCGGCGCCGAACAGGCGCTCCTGAGCGTCCCGGACCGCGCGAAGCGCCGCCTCGGCTTCAGCGTACCTGCCCAGCCGGAACAGTGCCCGCCCCGCCCTGGAGCGGGCGGCGAGGACCGTACGGTGGTCCGCGCCGAGGAGTCGCTGTGCGAGGTCCGCCGCAGTGCGGGCCGTCTCCCAGGCGGACAGGTAGTCACCGGTCCGGTGCAGGGCGACCGACAGCCGCGTCGCGACGGCCAGGGCGTCGGCGGCGGACGGCCCGCCGACGTGCCCCAGCAGGGCCAGCGCGTGAGGTACCAGCAGGCGCAGTCGCGGATCGTGCGGACCCGCGTCGGGTACGCCGGGCACGGCCGCGTCGAGCAGCCGGACGGCTGTCGTGTCGAGGGCGGGCACCAGGTCCGCGGGGGTGGCCGCCGAGACGCTGTCGAGCAGGATGCCGTGACTCTGTACGCAACGCGCGCCGGCGGCGTCGACCAGTTCGGACAGCGATTGGTCGAGGAGGGCTCTGAGGGCTGTCTCGGTGCGGGCACGGGGCAGTACGGCGCCGATGTCGGCGTGGTTGAGCAGGGTCAGCGGCAGCGGCTCGGCGGCGAACCGGGCCAGCAGTCTGAGCAGGGCCGCCGCTTCGGGCAGCCCGCGCGCTTCGAACGCGTCGAGGGTCAGCTGCCAGGTCAGGCCGACCAGATGCCGGGGGTCCGCTTCGGACAGCGCGTCGGCTCCCCGGTCGATCAGCTGGACCCGTTCGTCTCCGTCGAGCTGGTCCGCGTAGGTGTCCATCGTCCAGGGGTCGATGACCTGGTGGGAAAGGAAGCCGCCCGCCAAGCTGAGGGCGAGGGGCAGCCGCCCGAGCCGGTCCGCGACCCGCGCCGCCTGCTCCGTCGTACCGCTGTGCGGTGCGAGATCGCGCAGCACGCGCGCGGCGTCCTCCCGGGGCAGTACGCCGATGTACTGCAGTTCGGCGCCCGGCCACCACCGGGCCGCCGCGCGCCGTGTGGTCACCAGGACGGTGCCGCGGGGGCTGGTGCGCAGCCAGTTGCCGTCCCGCAGGATCTCCGGCTCGTCAGTATGGTCCAGGACCAGTAACCAGGGTTCGGCGGAGCGGTCGAGATACGACCAGACGAGATCGGCGGCAGGTCTGAGGCCGTTGCGTGCGGCGAGCAGTTCGCCGTCGCCCGCCCCTCGGTCGGCGGCGACTGCGAGCATGCCTGCGCGCAGGCTCGCACGGTCGGAGGCGTTGACCCACAGGCCCACCCGGCCCTGTTCTCCGGTCACCTCCTGGAACAGGGCGCAGGCGACCGCCGTCTTGCCCGAGCCGCCCATGCCGTACAGCACGTAGACCTGGCCGCCGCGCTCCACCTCGACGCTCGCCCGCAGGCGTTCCATCACCTCGCTGCGGTCGCGGAGCGCGACGGGGGGCCGTCCGACCGCCGGGCGTCGCACCGAGTCCGGTCCGCCGTGCTCCGGCCCGTCACCGCCGTAGTGGTGGTGTTCGCTGATGTGCTGGTCGCCCGACGACTGGTAGACACGTCCGTGGTCCTCGGCGTGGCCGTCCGTCCCGCCCGTCATCGCTCTGCGATGTGCTGGTCACGTCCCGCTTGGTAGACCCGGGCCTGACCGGACGCGGTGGCGTGCTGGGTGATCTGTCGGGCCTCCGAGCCACCGGGATCAAGTTGGTCCAGCAGAGCGCGCAGCTCCTCGACGGCGGCGGGCCGGGCCACGAGCAGCCGCCGCACCACCCCCTGCCACTGAAGCCGTAGTTCGTCCAGGGTCTCCTGGTCGCCCGCCGCCGCCGCGGCTAACACGTCCTCACGACCGGCCTCCAGCTCGGCGGCGACGGTCTCGGCGCGCTCGGGTTGCGTCCGGTGCCAGAGCTGTGTGATCCCGTCCCGCACATGGTGCCAGGCATCGGTCGCCATCAACGCGACCAAGGTGGTCCCCGCGCTCTGCGCGAGCACGGCCACTTCTGAGTCCACGGCTGCCCCTCCGTTCACCCGATTTACCGACAGCAAGATGAAAAGCGTTACCTGTCAGACGTTGACATGATTTTCTTTCCGATCAGTATCATTCCAACCCTGCGCGACATGAGACAACGAGGAATCAATCCTCGCCATTACCCAAGTAGGCAGGTTCCAACACATCGTCAGGCGGGCAAGATGCACGCTACAGTGAGGCATCCTGACCGATCGAGGGGGCGACGGAAATGGACAGGCCATGGGAAGCGGATCCGGACACAGGTTTCAAACAGCGCCTGGGAAAAACACCCCAGGAACGAATCACAACCGGAACTCCTGACTGCCCGGACATCTGGGAACTCGCCAACGGCGACATCGCCGTCATCGGCCGGGACCTCACCCAGTCACTCGGCCGGAACCTGCCCGACGGCGTCTCGATCGGGTCGGACGAACGCCTCGTGGTCATCCCCAGGAACATGCTCATCGCGGCGAAGCCGGACATCCCCGGTGTTTGACTCCTTCCCCGGCGGCTCCCCCGCACGCCTGGACCGCCCGACGTACCACGCGGACCTGAGCCGGGCCTACTCCAGCGGAATCGGCTTCCTCAACAAGCTCGAGCGCGGTCAGCACTTCCAGGAGCGCGGCTTCCCGAGCTGGGAGGCTTTCGCCGACGGCGACTGGGAGAGGGCTCTGTCCCTGGCCGAAGAGAGGCGCGAGGACTACGCCCAGGAACTCCGCAAGGCGTCGCGACTGGGCGTCACACACCGCCGCCTTCGCGTCGTGGAGTTCCCGATCACGCCGTATGTGCAATGGGAGTTGTTCGTCCTGCGCGTACGCGTGGACCTGGGCGACGACATCAAGGTTCTCGACGCTCACGATATTTCGAACATCGAGCGGACTCACCCGGTTCCGGAAGTAGTGATTCTCGGCGATGTGGTCATGTATGAGGTCATCTACGACGAGGACGGAAACGCGGCCGGAGCCAACCGCTACACCGACCGCTCACTGATCCGGGAAACGAACGCCGGATTCGATGCGCTTTATGAGCGTGGTGAGGGATTCCACGATTTCTTCGACCGGGAGATCCTGACCCTGGCTCCGCCCCAGGTGTCCGGTGCTCCAACGGGTTCTCGCGGTTCGCGGTGATCAGCGAGGCGAGGTGACGAGCGAGCCCTCATGCCAACGGATCACCGCCCCCGGCGATGACGAGAACGCCCGCCACATCGGCCACGCCTTCGGCAGTCAGGAGGGCGCTTGCGGTGTCAGGACTCAGGTTCCTCCCGCGCAATGGCAGTGGCGTCCGCGCCGTGCCGTTCAGCGCGTGGGGTGGCGAGAGGCCCGTGGTCTTCCACGACTTCCCCGTCCACGACTTCCCCATCCATCACTCGGTGCGACGGCTCCGCCAGCGGCAGGCTGGCGAGGTGCTTCTTGAGCCTCTTGGCCATCGGAAGGAAGGTCGCAAAAGTGAGGCCGCCAGAGACAGCGGCCCCGATGAGGGGGATGGCCTTCGAGACGGTCGTCGCGAAGGATTGCGTCGTCATCCTGACACCGAGGTAGCCCGCGACTTTTTTCACTATGGGGTAGATAGCCCCATGAGTGAGTGCCTTCTGGGGCAGCTTCTTGGCGACCTGCTCCGCCATCAACCCCGCGACCTTCCCTACCGCGGCGTTCGCCGACTGGGTGCCGAACATCACGCCGAAGAACAGCGTGAGGACCCCCATGGTCGCGTCATCGACGTCATCGCCCTCGTCGGAGAACAGGTCGGGCCAGCTGTAGAGGTACGCGAGTTTCTGCGCGATACGCAGCATGTGGCCGAAGTACTGGGCCATGTCGGCGGGCACAGTGGCGGGAAGGGCGAAGATTCCGGGGATCCCGGCAGCGGCGGAGAGAGCGCTGACCTTGCCGGTTTCGTAGCGGATGGAGTCGTTGGCCACCTTGTCGAGAACCTCGACAGGGATGCCCGCCGCAGCGGGGGTCTCTTCTATCGCCCTTCGGATGTCATCCTCGGAGCAGTGGCGAGCCAGCGCACTTCGGAGGTACGCCTCCCTGTTGATACGCACACCGGGAAGCTTCGCTGCCGCCAGCAGCACCGCGGAGAAGCGCGACTCGGGGTTCTCGATGCCTTTGCCCTGTTTCATAGCAGGAACCTACAGTAGCTCCGCACTCCAAGGGCCGTACTCTGTCAGCTCGGTTGGGGCATCGCTACGTGAGTGACGGTGACGTACGAACTGGGTCCATCACGGTGTCGATCGGCACCGGGGAAGGCGACCGCCGTCGCGAACCGAGCTCCTCTTGGAGCGTCCGCCAGTAGGTGAAATTGGCAGCACGAGAAGCCAAGCTGGTTACGAGAAGAGGGTGTTGCCTATCCGGCCAGAGCGGGGAGAGACTGCTTGCGAGCCGAGAGTAGGTGCGCCCGTGGCAGCAGCTGAACCGGAGCACGTCGCCTGGTTGTCCGAGAGGCAGCTGGCCCGAGCCTGGCCGACCATCCGGGCGACCTGCCTGGACGCCACCGCGAATGCCAACGGAGTCCGCATCAACCTCCATGTAGGGCAGTCCACTTGGGGCGAGAGCAAGTGGTGCACGTACCACCCCGCGGACGTCGCCCGGGTGGCCGGGGCGATCGCCGACGGCACCGCGGAGCTCCAGCCGCACTGGCGGAACGACACCCCCGAGGCCAAGCTGCTCGATCAGCGCCTTCGCAGGGAGAACCTGCCCGGTGCCATCGGGTGCGCCCTGCTCATCGCCGTGGCGATCATCGTCATTCTCCTGATCATCTCCTGAAACGGCTCCGGATCGTCTTCGCCCTCCTACTGGCACTGACCCACAAGGAGTCCGCTCAGTCGAGATCCGCTTGGCGCCCTCCACGAACAGCTCCGAGTGCGCCTGGGCGAGCGACAGATATCGCCCTTAGCCTTGATGCCCAGGCGCTCCCGCCCTCCGTCAGCTCGCGCCTGACCTTGGCCGGGACGCCCGCCACCAGCGAACCGGGCGGGATCTGCATGCCCTGCGGCACCACCGCGCCGGCCGCTTCAGCGAACCAACGCCCGCAGGGCCCCTGGGCAAGCACCCGCCTGCCAAGGGGCCCTGCCCTGTCAGAGGGCCGCGAACTCGACGAACGCGGTCCATGCCGTGGGTTCCACGGCGAGTGCGGCGCGGGTTGTGTCCTTCGAGTCGCGGACGTGGACCCTGGTGGGGCGGGTGGCGACCTCGACGCATTCGCCGCCGTTGCCAGCGCTGTAACTGCTCTTGTACCAGGCCAGTGAGTCCAGGCCAGGCCTGGCGTTATCCCCGCTCATCTCTCTCCCAACAGCTTCTCGATCAGTGCACGTGATTCTGCCGGAGTGTGGGCCTGTGCGCGCAGAGTCCCGTACGTACGTTCAAGCTCCCGGACCCTCTGGCGCTCCGTGTGTACACGGCTGTCGCCTTGTACCTCCGCGTAGGCGATCCTGCGCCCATCCTTCATCTCCATCAAGGTGAACGGACCAGCCAATCCCGCATGTTCCTGACGGGAGAGCGGCATCACTTGGATCTCCACGTACCGCCTCTCCGCGATCAGCATGAGGTGCTCCAACTGGCCGCGCCAAACAACCTCTCCGCCAAGCGGACGCAGAAGTACGGCCTCCTCGATCACGAAACTCAGATACGGTGCCGGGCGTCGGGAGAAAATCTCCTGCCTCGCCAGTCGAGCGGTCAACCGCTGCTCAACTACTTCGTCGTCCAACTGCGGTCGCCACATGGCGAAGACCGCCCGTGCATACTCCTCGGTCTGCAAGAGGCCTGGCACCGCCTGGGTGGCGTACACGTGCAGTACAACCGCCTCGGCCTCCAGCTTGGCCGCATCCCGAAAGAACGCCGGATACTGAGCCCGAGCCACCTCCTCCTTGCTCGCGCTCAACACCCCACCCGCCTCCAGCACTTCATCGGCCCGGTCGATGAACTTCGGCGGCGGGATACGTCTCGCCTGCTCGAACGACGCGATCGTCGAGGCCGAGTACCCGGTCAGCGACCCGAGCGTCGCGCGGTCCATCCCCGCCCGCTCCCGGAACAGCTTCAACTGCCGCCCGAACACGCACAACACGCCTGTACCGACCTCATACTCCGGCTGCTGAACCTCGTCATCCACGCCGCGACTCCTCCCGTACGACCACACAGCCACCGGACTCCGCCCGCCCAACGCACGGCTTGGGAACCGGTCACGCCCGACACCACGTACAAGCGCACGGCCGACGTGTACAGCCCGCACTCGTCAGCACATCGCTCCTGGTCAACGCTACGCAGAGTCCGCGACCGTTGACCCCATGAAGTCAGCAACTCCCCCGAACGGGCATATGCCACAGCGTCCCGCACCCGAACGCGAGTTCACTATGCGCTTCACCTCAACCCCACGCGGGGCCCGCCTCGCCCGCCGACTCGTCTCGCACCGCCTGAACGACTGGGGCCACCCCTACACGACCCCGGTCAACGAGACGCTCACCCTCATCACGGCGGAACTCACCGCCAACGCCGTACGCCACGGCCACGCCCCCGGCCGGGACTTCCATGTCCAACTCACCCTGGCCGAGGACACCTTCCACATCGAGGTGGCCGACACCCGCACTGAGAAACGGCCTCCAGCCAGTCCCCCGGCGGCCGACTCGCTTTCCGAGTCCGGCCGGGGCCTGCATCTGGTCGCCGCCCTCGCGGACGACTGGGGCGTCAGCCCTCACCCAGTACCCCGGGCAAGACCGTGTGGGCGAAGCTGCACGTGCAGCCTCAGGGCCACCCGCTCACGCACCGGGTGGCCCCTGGACCAACGGAACTCGATCTACTCCTGACTACTGCTTCGCGGCTGCGCGACGACCTCGGGTCGCGGCCGGAGGACTCCAGCCACGGAGGCCGTCGTCGGTGAGTCCGTGCTCGCCCTGCTTCTGCTGGCGATAACCGGCGAAGAAGTCCGCCGGGGAGCCGCTGTAGAGCATGTCGAACTCGTTGTGCCACTGGGACAGCCACGGCTGGAGTTCCAGCAGGCCGGCGAGGAACGGGGTGATCTCCTCGGTGGACAGCGCAGTGTTGGTGAAGTACGTGGCGAGGGCCTGCGCCTGCTCCCGGTGGTCCCAGCCGGCCCACCCGTACAGCTCGGGGGTGGCGGCGTTGGTCTGCCCGTAGGAGATGAACCGCTCCTTGGGCACGTCGAGTTTGCCGCGCGCCCTCCAGTAGGAGGGGCGGAGGAAGTCGGCGGAGGTGTACTTCGGCGGTACGGGGATGGAGTCTCGGATCTTGCGCTTGGCGGGCTCGTCTGGCGCGGCGTCTTCCTTGCGCTGGAGGTCCCACACCTCTTCCCAGTCGGCGCGCTTCTTCAGGCCGGAGGGCTTGTAGCGCAGGGCGGAGAGGAACGGCACGTGCTCGTCGGTGATCAGCTCGGCGACGAGTTTGGCGAGTTCCTTGCGGGGTGCGTAGAGCTTGGCGACGGAGACGAAGTCCTCATCACGGGAGAGGGCGTCGGTGAGGCGGCCCAGGGTGAGGATGGTGGGCTGCCCGTTCTCGTCGAACCAGTGGTCC
The DNA here is from genome assembly GCF_042714835.1 of Streptomyces sp. NPDC058678. Lineage (NCBI taxonomy): Bacteria > Bacillati > Actinomycetota > Actinomycetes > Kitasatosporales > Streptomycetaceae > Streptomyces > Streptomyces sp. NPDC058678. The sequence goes on from NZ_JBHXSG010000011.1 coordinate 55,890, forward strand.
CGGTTCTCCATCCGGTCAAGCATCCAGGAGCGGAGGGCCTTCTCCTGGAGCACGTCCCAACCTTCTGTGGCCCAGCGGCGCTTGTACTCGGGGCGCTCGACCATGCCGATGGCGCGGTTCGACTCGATGGCGTCGATGCGCTTCTGGACGATCTCGCGGTAGGGGGCGGGCCAGTGTGCGGGGATATCCGTGATGGGGGTGGAGTTGTGCCGCTTGAACCACTCGTCGCTGGCCTCGCCTGCGGCTACCCGGCGGGCGAGGACGATTTCGAAGGCACGTTCACCGAGGGCGAGGTTTGGGATGTTGGGGTCGTCGGGATCCTCGGAGACGCCAAGGTTCTCAGAGTGGAGGCTGTAGAGAGCATAGACCTGCCAGTCCAATTCCTCTTGCAAGGCAATCATTCGGGAATAGAAAGCCTGTGAGCTGGCACGTGCTTCGCGAAGGACGCCCATGGCTGGAGTGGAAACGGCGGCGATTGCCACGGGGTTGACATCGGAGAGTTGCCGAGAGAGGGAGTCGATAGCAGCAGCTAGAGCAGCAGGGAGTGTGGCTGGCACGGGGAGGCGTCCGACATTGCTTCCATTGAACTGATAGTTCCACGACCAAGGCTGATCAGCCATTCCACTGGAGGCCGTCGCGTTCCCCTTGCAAAAACAGACCTGCTTGAGCCATGCGCAAGCAGTGGAACTATTAAGCAGCCCTAGCAGGTTTACATAGTCAACTTCACCCGCTTCCTTCCGCAGCTTAACTACAGGCGCAGTCTGCTTGAATGCTTTTCCTCCACAATCCAGCACAAAGTGATTATGCGTAGCGACCTCGGCGAACGTAATCGACAAGGGCTCTCGATGACGATCAGCGAAGAACATTCCTAGATCAAACCACCGTAGACCACGCTCCTCGGGCATTTGACCGAAGTAAAGACGTCGACTCAGACTGGTTCGATAAGGCCAAAGATGCCTCATGGTTTTAGGCCCCAGGTCTCGCCTATCACCGTTCCAACGCCTCGACATAATCATTTGCTGAGACTTCCGGATGGCGAAGTCGCGCACTTCATCGCCATTTACCAGGCGGACGCAGTCTTCGGACAGACCCAGCCGAACAGAAGAATGCTCAGGCAGGAGAAAGGCGTCATCCTCAAGCGTGAGAGCTGTCATCCCGATGACGGCAGACAGGCCAGATAGGGTCTCAGTTGCGCCTTGCTCAAGGCCCATAACCAACTCAAGGCCACCATCTGCAAGGATCCATGGCTGTTGACCAAAATAGCGATCGCGATCAAGATCGTCTACTGAAATCCATCGACCTTTAGATCCAGGTTTGTCAATCCGGTCAACGATAGCCTTCCAGACCAAACCATCTGCCGGGATCTCGGGCGTCTTCGGTTCACCCTGAATACCTCGGACCGCTCGAATGGTACTCGAGCGCCCACTTCCGGCGCGGCGCTTACCAACGAGGATTACTGTCGGAGTGCTATGCCCCGGAATGTAAGCACCGGAGGTGTCGATAACTTCGGTCAACTCCACCCTGTGAGCGAAGTAATCTTCGATCAACTTCATGCCAAACTCGCGCTTCGTGAACGAGTTTGAGGTGATCTGACCGACTAGGCCATATCCATGACCATCAGAATCACCTCGCTTAGCAAGTTCAAAGAACCGCTGCGCGAACGCAACCGAGAGTGCATATTTGCCCGTGCAGGCGTCGTACAAGTCTCGATACAGCGCATTCAGCTTTGCGTCCTTCACCGTGATGTACGGCGGGTTACCTACCACCACGTGATACCGACCCTGCTCCAGAATCCCTGGGTGCTCGTAGACGTCCTCCGTAGCGTACGCGAACGAGACCAACGGATCGTTCAACCCATCCTCATCGCCGCCCAGCGTCAATTCCAACTGCCGAGCCTTAATGAGCGAGTCCCCCACCGCCAAGTGGATCGGCCACTCGTACTTCGCTGCCTCCACCATCGTCCGAACGCCGCTCGCCGCCATCGCCGCAACCAGCAATCGGAACCGCGCAATAGCCACCGCGAACGGATTGATATCCACGCCGTGCACAGAGTCCAATGCAACCCGCACCCGCTCATGCACATCCCGACCAGGCTGCCCCTCCCCCCACAGCCGCACCAACCGCCGAAACGCCCCCAGCACAAAGTGCCCCGACCCACACGTAGGGTCGATCATCTTCAGTTCCTCGTACCCGAACTCCCGCACCGCCGGGTTCATCGTCCGGTCAAGGATGAACTCCTCCACGAACTCCGGCGTCTGGAGCAGCGCATACGTCTTCCGCGCAGCCTCGCTCAGGTCCTGGTACAAGTCCCCCAGGAACCGCGTGTCCCAGCCCTCCATACCGTCCTCGTTCAGCGGATCGGTGAAGTCGTGGACGAGGACGCCCGCCTCATCCCTCCCCCGCCAGAACTCGACCAGGTCCCGCGCACCGTCGTGCGACAGCGGCACCTGGTACAGCGGGTTGTGCCGCTTGTCGAAAAGCAGCCGTCCCGCCTGCCCCTGCCCCAGCTCCTCGAACGCCTTCTCCAGCCACCCCCGGTACGTCGGATCCTCGTCCGACTCCACGTACGCGTCGTACCGCGACTCTGCCAGCTCCCGCCGGTCACCGTCCGGCCCCGTCAGGTACGGCTCCGGAATCAGCCGGTTGTCCTCGCAGAACCGTACGAACACAGTCCCCAGCACCCACGCAACCGCGACCTGCGTGACCCGCTCGTCCAGCCACGAAGTCCAAGTCGCCGCCGTACGCCCCAGCTTGCGTGCCTGGTCGTACTCCGCCCTCAGCCTCGCGCCGACATCCCCCAGCGCCTTCACCTGGCGCCCGAGGTCGGTCTCGACCGCCTTGACCTGCTGCTTCAGGTCGTTCAACAGAGCCTTGCGGTCGATCACTTGACGTCTCCCTCGACACCACTGGCACTAGCCACAACCTCGCCGGACCCACGATGGGCGTTGCCCACCCACGTGTCCGGAAGCTGAATCCACTCCCCCAGGCCGGCCTGGTACGGCACGGCCACCTGTCCGAGCCGGGGCTCGCGCGAGGGGTCGCTCTGCGGGACCAGGAGCCACAGCCCCCGCCCGCCCCGCCGGGCCACCGACGCCAGCCGGTCCAGGACGCCCATCGCGTCGTACCGCGCGAACACCCCGGCCTCCGTCAGCAGCACAGGACCGGCAGGGCCAACAGGACCGGCCCCGCCACCGCCACCGTCACCCAGCAGCTCCGCGATCCGGGGCTCCACCGCGCCCCACGCCGTCCGCGCGTACTCCGCGAACCGCACCGCGCCCTTCGAGCCCGGCTCGGCGGCGTCCGCCTTGAGCAGGGTCTCCCAGGTGGGCTTGGTGCCCGGCGTGACCTGCGCGTGCAGGGCCTCCAGAAACAGCTCCGTCACCGACACCGCATCCGTGCCCAGCCGCCCGGCACTCAGCTCCCGCACCGCGTCCCGCACCAGCTGCTGCCGTACGGTCAGCACCCGGTACCCGTCCCGGCGGGCCGACGCGAGCAGCCGTTCCTCCGCGCGTACCGCGCCCGCGAGCTGCGGGTCGTCGGCGTACCGCGCCACCGCACCCGTACGCGTCGACTGCCGCCACGCACCCGTCGTCAGATAGCTCGACGCGTCGTCCACCCGCGTCGGTAGGTAGCGCAGCACGCCCTCGCGTTCGTGCATGTTGAGCGACAGTTCGAAGCCGGCGTCGCGCAACGCCTTGGTGAGCGGGCCGCCCGTCGGCAGTTCGTGGGTCGTGCCGCCACGCCCGTCGGGAACGACCATCTCCGGGAAGCGAGCACGGACCCGCTCGTGCACGGCCTCGCCGGTCAGGCCCGGCTGCTGCCCCTCCGGCATACCCGGGATCCAGCGGACGAGCCCGGCCTGCGTGAGGCGCAGCGCCCTGACCAGCGGCAGGTCGCGCGGGTAGATCTCCAGGCGTGGCGTGGCGGCGGCGTTCACGGACGCCGCAGCCGCCAGCTCCACCATGCGCCGCTCGTCCCAGTCGACCGCGCCCGGCGGCACCGTCAGCGCGCCCAGCTCGGCCAGGACGGTCGCCGCCGTCGGCAGGGTGTCCAGCCTGGCGAGCCGGTCGGCCGTCTTGCCGAGGCGGGTCGCGTACTCCAGCAGGCCGGGCGCGGTCGGGGTGTCCGGGCCGTCGTTCTCCCGTACGTCGAGGGCGAGCAGGCCGGCGCCCAGGGACTCGTCCGTCGCCTTGCGGTTCGGCTGGTGCTGGAACTCGGCTTCCTGCGGCAGCAGTTGCTCGACCTCGACCACGGCCCGTACGGCCGCCAGCGCCATCGCCCGCCGCTGCTCGCGCCCGGCGAGATGCGTGCCGCGCCGGACCGCCAAGGCGTCCGCGATCTCCACCGCCGAAGCGACCCGGCCCATGCTCACCAGGAGGTCGATGATCTCCTCGCGCAGTGCCTGGACGGCGGGCTCCGCCTTCCAGCGCTTGCGCTCGTCCTTGAGCATCTGCGGGATACGGCCGTGGCTCAGCCCAAGACCCTCCGCGACATCCCTCTGCTTCGGCCAGACGCCGATGTCCGGCAGGACCCCGTGCTCGTCGGGCAGGCGCAGCAACAGCCGTACCATCTCCGCCTTGTTGCGGTTGGAGCCGTTGTTGTTGACGGCGGGCACGAAGACGGTGGCGAGGGTGTCGAGGCTGACGGAGCGGAGCGTGCGGGGGGACAGCGCGCCCGCCGACTCGCCCGTGGCGAGTTCGCCGACGAGGGCCGACTCGGCTGCCGTGAGCTGCTCCAGCTCCTCCTTGGCCTCCGCCCGGCCCTTCGGCGTGAGCGGCGAGACGGGGATCTCGCGCAGCCGCTCGCCCCACTCGCGCTGCCGCTGCTGGACCTCGTTGCGGGTCTTGGCACCCAGCCCGGGGGCGTTGACGAGCTTGCGGCGGCTGTAGTCGAGCAGTTCGCCGACCGTCGTGATGCCGAGGCCGTAGAGGAAGGACTGGGCGGCGGGCGTGAGACCGGAGACGGTGAGCGGGGTGTCGCGGGTGACCTCGGCGGCGAGGCGGTCGCGCTGCTGCTCGGCGGTCTCCGGCTCGGCGTCCGCGATCGCCACCGCGGCGGCGCCCTCGACGGGTGTCCCCTCCCCCGTGGTCGCGGGGGCCGGGTGGCGGGAACGGTGGCTGGACGGGACGGTCTGCGAGGCGTCGAGGAAGACCTTGCGCCAGGCGTCCCGCATCGGCTTCAGCTCGGGGTACCGCTTGCCGGCGTCGCGGTGCAGTGCCTTCTGGAAGAACGCGACGAGACCGTCCCGTACGGCCGGGTCGAAGGCCTCGGCCGCGATGGTCGGGTGCGGCCACTCCTTCGCGTCGGTCATGCGCGGCAGGACACTACCGTCGCCCCACTTGGGCAGCTCGCCGGAGGCCATCTGGTGCAGGGTGACGGCGACGGCGTACCGCTCGGCGTGCGAGTCGTACGAGCCGCGGGTGATGACGTCGACGAAGGGGTCGAGGTAGCCGTCGGTGCCCGCGTTGGTGCTCTTCGCCGGGTAGCCGGCGAGGGAGAAGTCGATGAGGACGAGTTCGCGGGTGCGGTTGGGGCGGATGCGGATGGCGATGTTGTCGGGCTTGATGTCGCGGTGCCAGACGCCCTCGCCCTCCAGGAAGTCGACGGCTCCGAAGAGGTAGTCGCCGTACGCCTCCAACTGGTCCACCTGGAGGCGGCCGTTGTCGCGGAGCTGGCGGGCGACCGTCTCCTCACGGCGGCGCGGGCGGCCCCCGCCCTCCGTGCTCTGTCCGTTGTCGTCGCGCTCGTCGCCGACGTACTCCAGTGCGAGGACGGTACGGCCGCCGATGTGCAGCGGCTCGGGTTCGACGAGGCGGATGATGCCGGAGTGAGGGCGCAGGCGTCCCATGGCCTCGGCCTCGCGGGCGAGTATCTCGCTGCGGCTGTCGGAGAGGGCGACCTTCAGCACGGCCAGTGGGCGGGTCCTGCGGGCTTCGGCCTGAAGGTCGCGGACGAGGAAGGCGCGGCTGGTGGAGCCGGTGCCGAGGCGGCGGCGGATCTCCCACCGGCCGGCGAACACGTCACCGGCGACGGCCTCCAGCGGGTCCTTGTCTGCGGTGGTCCCGTCGTCCTCGTCGGCCGGCCCCTCCGTGGCGGTGGCCGCCTGGGCCGGGGCGGTGAGGGAGTCCTCGACGACCTCCAGCAGCTCCAGGAACTCGTCCACGCTGGACAGGCGCTGGCCCGGCCGGTAGGCGGTGGCGGCCTGGACCAGCTCGTCCACGTCCTCGGACAGGCCGTCCACCAGGGAGCTGGGGCGCAGGCCCTCCCCCGCCTCCAGGCGGGCCAGCAGCTCGGCCTGGCTGGCGGCCGGGGCCTGACCGGTGACCAGCAGATAGGTGAGGACGCCAAGCCCGTACACGTCGAGGTGGACCGGGTCGGGGTGGAGGGCGGTGAGTTCGGGGGCGAGGTAGGCGTCGGCGTCGTCGGCCAGGTGCATCGCGGACAAGGCGGTCGGCGCGAAGCGGGTCATGCCCTGGCCCTGGGAGGAGTCGCCGCTGCGCTGGGTGGCGATCTGCCAGTCGGAGATCTGGAGGTGCGGGTTGAGCCAGGCGGCCTCCTCCCCCACCGCCCGGCCCTTCCCGCCGCGCGGCCGGGGGACGACGAGCACGGAGCGGGCGGCGAGCGCCCGGTGGTGGATGCGGCTGGAGTGCGCGGAGCGCATGGTCTCGGCGATCTGGCGGACCAGCGCCATCCGGCCGAGGATGTCCAGCTTCTCGCCGTACTGGACCAGGTACTCGTCCAGCTTCAGCGTGTCCGGGTGGTAGTCGAAGATCAGCGCGGGGCCGGCGGCGTGCCCGGAGGGGAAGTACTGCTTGAGTTCGACCACGCCCGGGTGCTTGAAACGGCCCAGCACGGCGGCTTCGCGCCGGGCGGCGTTCTCGACGGACTGGCGCAGGGAGGCGTCCGAGCCGCGCTCGCTGAGGTAGATGCGGACGCGGGCGGCCTCGGGCAGGTCGCTGTGACGGGCGAGGTAGTCCGCCCAGGTGGGCCCGGAGTCGAAGGACTTCCGCTCCAGCTCGTACGGGCCGACCTTGTACTGCGCGTCGCTCTTGCGGATTCCGATGTTCTTGAGGGCCGCCTCGATCTCGCGCGAGCCCATCGCGGTGATGCGGCGCCGCTCCTCACGCGGGGGCTGTTCCAGCATCTCGACCAGCTGGGAGACGGTGTACACGCCGTTCTGGTCGTGGGCGGGCAGGCGTACGCGCAGGCTGTTGTCCGTGAAGCAGACAGCCTCGGCGACCCAGACCCGCTTGCCGCCGGGCAACGCGAGCAGGCCTGCCAGTTCCTTGGCCTTGCGGTTGACCAGATGCAGTGGGTTGCCGTGCGTACGGCGGCGGCCGCCGGGAGTGGTCTGCACCCAGGTGCCGTTCTCGGAGGTGACCGAGCCGTGCCAGTTCTTCAGCTCGATCATGCAGGCGCCGCCGGGGGCGACGACCAGCAGGTCCACCTCGCGGACGTGACCGGTGTTCGCGGTGAAGGTGAAGTTCGACCAGGCACGCCAGGGGTCGGAGTCCGGCAGCTTCTCCCGGATCGCCTCCAGGCCACGGCGTTCGTGATCGAACTCGGACTCGGTGACCGTGACCCACCGGCCTTCCCGCATGCCTGTTCCCCACTCCTCGTTTCCCTCGAGGTCGCCTCAGCCCAAGGTCAGACCCCTGACGCAGATCCTAGTGGGTGCCAGTGGCATGAGAAGAGGTCGTGAAGAGCGGGACTACAGGACATTCACCTCACATAGCGAAATACTCCGAGTCGATTTACCCCTCTCACCCCGAAAGGGAAGTTTGCGGGGCGGGCAATGGACTCGACCCAGGCGTTCAGAGGCACTGCGAAGCGAGCCGCCCTTGCCGCTTCAGGCACTCCGCGGGTCGCTGAGGGCACTCGCGCCGACGCCCCTCGACCACACCCTTTACCGTGCCAGTCGCGGCAGATCCTTGCGCTTGCACCCCCATGCACAACACGAGTGAGGGCGCTGCCGGCCGGTAACGAGGCAACAGGCAGGCACGCGGCAGCACTTGTCATACCTACCTACTAATGTCCTCGACATGGGACTTGGGGATATCACGCGCGCAGGCGTGCTGGCTGCAGTCGCGGAGTGTCAGGACTTGGGACGCGAAACGTTTCGCCACCGATACGGCTTCGGCAGGGCATTGACATACGTCTTGGTCGTAGACGGAGACAGCTACGACTCGAAGGCCATAGCCGGCGTAGCTCATCTGTACTCAGCCGGAGCCCTGCTGTCGGCCGACGACTTCAGCGGAGGTGCACGCACAGTGGCACACCGTCTGCGAGCACTCGGCTTCACCGTGGAGGACGGAAGCACCGCTGCGGACCGCCCGCAGCAGGCAGAGCCGCAGATACTCCTCCAGCCTCGCGGCGGGGCTCGGCTTCGAGGGGCACAGAACTTCGCCAAGTCGGTACACCAGGGCATCCGGATCTCAGACATCCAGGATGTGCTCGGTGACCAGGCGACCACACTGAATGCCCTGTATCCAGACGGAATCGCTCGATTGTGGGGTGCCACTCCCACCGCGCAAGCCAACAACGAAAAAGTACGAGCCCTGCGAGATCGTCGTGTCGGTGACGATGTGTATTTCTACACGGCGAACCATTTCTTCGCTCGCGCACGCATTCTCCACCTGTTCACCAGCTCGCCTGTGGCACGGAGGGTCTGGGGAGCCGACAGTGACAACGCCACTTGGGAACACATCATGGCGCTGGGTGACGTCGAGGAGTTTCCCACTCCTGTCCTCGCAGCGCCCGTGCTGCGCCGGATGAACGTTCCGGCACCTCTGTGGAGCCTTACTCTGCGGTCCCCCGAGAGCTACCGCAGCGTTCTCCCACTCCTACCGGCGAAGAGCCGGCCGGTGGGTCCGTCACCGCTGACGCCGCCTTCAGTCACAGCTGACCAGCTCACCGCGGAGGGTCTGCTGGAGCGGCTCGGCTCCCTCCACACTCATCGTCAACCAGGAAGCAAAACGCCCAGCCGCCACCAGCCATTGGCCCTGCTGTGGGCGATATCCCGGATTTCCGCGGACAGGCCACGCCTGACACCGTGGGCCGTCTTCCGGACGGAGGTGAGTCCGCTCCTCACCGAGTTCGGACTCCCCGGCTCCAAAGTCACCCCCGAGTACCCCTTCTGGCACCTGCGTGGCAGCGACCTCTGGGAGGTGCACGGGATGGAGCGTGACGCCGGAACTGCCCCTGGAACAGGCGCCCTCGACACGCACCAGCCCGTCGCCGGCCTGACCCACACAAGCGCTGAGCTGCTGAGGGACCCCCTGATCCGCCTGCAGGCCGTGATCAAGCTGTGCAGCACGTACTTCGACGGTGTCGACCAGCGTGAGTTGCTCAATCGGGTAGGCCTCGCCGGATACGCCACGGCTGATGGCCTGGTCGACGAGGACGAGGACGCTGACGGCCAGGAGGGGGCCGCTGCGACCGAGCGTGCGACCGGTCCAGCCGCACGACGGACGCGCACCTCCTCACAGCTTGTTCGCGACGCCGCGATCGCCACGCGGGTCAAGGAGCTGCACGGCCACGCCTGCCAGATCTGCGAGACACGCCTGCAGTACAAGCGCAGACCGTACAGCGAGGCCGCTCACATACGTGGTCTCGGAACGCCTCACGACGGTCCGGACGAGCTGCCGAACCTGCTCTGCCTGTGCCCCAATCACCACGTCCTCTTCGACGGGCTCGAAATCTACGTCGATGTCGTCGGCGTCGTGAGGCACACGCACGGGGATGAATCAGTGGGACGGCTTCGTCAGCACAACGGTCATCCCATAGACGAAGCACACCTGGACTACCACCGGACTCTCTGCGAACTCAGCAGGATCACGCGGAGCTGAGCAGGTCACACGACCGTGCCGCTCTGCCACCCTCGATGCGCATCAGAGGTGAGCCACTCCATGCGCCGAGCCCAGCAGGATCGGGCACGCGTCAGACCGACACGGCCTGTCGTGTCGCTCCACCCGCCAACTCCCGCAGCTTCTCCCGCGTCTCGGGATCCGTCGCGTACACAACCGTGCCCACCATGCCCCTGGTCAGAAGCACCTTGTAAGTGTTGCGGATCAAGCGGTCCACGTCGGCGTCGGAGGTGGACCGCTTGAAGACGGGGTCCTTCGACGCTGCCCGGTCGGTCACCCAACGATCCTCGCGCCAGAGCAGGTCGGGGCCGATGATGACGCCGGACCAGTCGTACTCGAAGCCCTGTGCCGTGTAGACGCAGCCGACCTGGCCGAAGCCTGCCGGGTCGGTGGCCCACAGGGCGGCCGGGGGAGCACCGGACACGGATCGGTCACCGCGCAGGTTCCACGGGCGGGCCCAGTCGCCGATCACGACGTCGGGCGGCAGCGGAGCGCCAGGTTTGGGCTCCGGGGACCAGCGCCAGCTGTAGCCGGCGGACATGCGCGCGCCGTAGCCCTCGGCTCGTCGGGCCTCCAAGAACCCCTCCATCTCCTGAGGGCTGTCGGCGACCAGGAGCTGCATGCGGCCGTCGGATTCCCAGGTGACCGGGCCCCCGGCCTCCAAGCCGAGGAGCCGTACCACCCAGCGCAGGTACGCGTCACTGCCACCGCAGCGGAACTGGCTGTCCAGAGGGACGACGTGACACGGGATGTCCCGCTTCGCCGCCGCCTCCTCGATGTCAGCCACTGTGCCCATCTCCCCGGGGCGCACCACCTGGTGCTCGTCGAGGAAGAACACGGGTACGTAGGCGACGTCGATCAGCTCGTCGATCTGGGCCCTGCCAGTCCGATTCTCGGCACGGGTGTAGCGGTTGGCCGAGGTCTCCCGGATGCGGTGCGCCTCGTCGCAGATCAGGGCGCCCAGGCTGTTCTTCTCGGCCGTCATGAAGCTGTTGAAATACTTGAACAGGTCCTGGACTTCCCGCTTGCGGGCACCGGCGACCTTCCTCATTGTCTTCGTGAACGACTGCGAGCCGGTGGCGTGCAGTGCCGGCACCCCGCGCCGGTAGAGCTCACCGAGCAGCTGGAGAGCGATGACGCTCTTGCCGGTGCCGGGGCCGCCCGTGACGATGACGACCTCCTTACGATCGGCGTGCTTCGCCTTCTCCACCGCGTTGAGCACCATTCGGTACGCGACCTGCTGCTCGTCGAGGAGGACGAACTGTGTGCGTTCGCGCACCTCCTCGGCGGCCACGGACATGAGCTGCTTTGACGGCACTGTGGCGCCTGCCTGAAGTTCGTCCGCCGCCCGGGACCCCGGGTGCTCGTCGCTCAGCCTCGTGCGAAGGTGATCGATGAAGGCGCCGCGGCGTTCCTCGGTGAAGAGCAGTCCGTGGCCGTCGCGCTCGATCTCCCTCAGCCCGGTCACACCGAACTCGGTGGCGTTGTGCAGATAAGCCACTCCTGCCACCCGGTGCCTGTGTTCGGCCACCGCCCCGTTGAAATTGACGAGGTATTCGCAGTAACGGCGGACCTGCTCGATGGGGTTCAGGACCGGATGAGCATAGGCGTCGACATGGCACAGGGTGGGGTCGTCCTCATGGGGCAGTGCCTGGCTCCACTGCTTCAGCTCCACCACGACGTACGACGGCTCGCCCGTGACCGGGTGCACTCCAGCGAGGACGACGTCGGCGCGCTTGCTGTTCAGCGGGAGCGCGTATTCCAGCATGACCTCGACATCGCCCAGGCCGGCGTCGTTGAGCGCGGCGGCCAGGACAGGGATGCTGCGCTCCCAGGAACGCACCTCCGAAGCGCCGGGCCGATAGCCGTGCATATGGACGAACTTGTCGGTGAGGTGCAGGAACAGCGAACCGTCGAGTGCCATGACGGCGACCGTTTTCGCGGACGCGCGGAACAGCAAGGACTTCCCCCAGGCAGCACGAAATGATTCGTGCGGGTGGGGGCATGTCCTTCGAAACTCCACCGGGGTGGAGCGGAAGCCCGTCGGGCCGCGTTGACTATGTGGTTCAGGGTACCTAGTGGTTCAGGGTACCTAAAGGAACAATCAGGAACCCTGCGCAGGCATCAGGCCGCCCTCCGACTCGATCAAGCGCCCCGCGGCGATCAACGCGTCGATGTCGCCCGTCAGCGCATCCCGGATATCGGCTCCGAGACGTGCCCACCCGAAGAAGCGAGCGGTCTCTCGCAGCAGATCCTCGCGGTGCACGCCCGGTCCTTCGTCGACCACGTTTCGGAGCACGAGTTGCCGCTCCGCCGCAGGAACCTCCGCCACTCGTCGAGCGCACCGCTCCGTCGGCGTGCGGGCGAACTCCGTCTCGTGGCCGGGCCTGTCGTAGGCCGTACCGACGTGCACGATCTTGCCCTGCTTGAGCAGACGACGAAGAGCTCGGTCGATGCGGTCGCGGACCACCTGGCCGGCACGTCCGAGGCCCCACGTGAGACGGACGCGGGTGTAGATCACTTCCTTCTCGACGGGCCCTTCCACCTCAACCACGCACAGCGCCACGTCCGCCACCACGTCGAGGGCCTCGGGGTCCTGCAACTCCACGCCCCACATACCCCGCTGGCGGCTCGACCTGTCACGTACCTCTGCCAACAGTTCAGGGGCGACCTCTTGGTAAGGGCGACTCCAAGGTGCAGGACCGGCGTCGACAGTCACGAATTCCACTCGTGGGGCTACCGGCCCATCGGTCACTTCTACAGCCTCTGCGCCCCCCGCGCCGAGCGGGCCGTCCACGACCGCCGCCGGACCGTCACTGCTGCCCGGGTCATCACCGCTGCCGTCCCCCCTCGCCGGAGGCGCCACGCGCACCGCATGCGGATCCTCAGCGCACGCCTCCTCCACCGCGGCCCGCAGCCGCGCCATCGCGTCCCGCCGGTTCCGATACCAGTCCGTACCCCAGATGCGGTGCAGCCTCCAACCCAGGTCGCGCAGGACCGCTTCCCTGAGCCGGTCACGGTCCCGAGCCGCCCGCGAGGAGTGGTACATCGCACCATCGCACTCGATGCCCAGGGCATACGTGCCGGGCGCGCCGGGGTGCCGTACGGCCATGTCGATGCGGAAACCGGCGACCCCTACCTGCGGCTGCACCTCGTACCCCCAGCCGCGCAGGACGTCGATGACCTCTTCTTCGAAGGGGCTCTCGGGAGCCGCGTCCGGGTCGGCGGCTTCGGTCTGGAGGATCGCAGGACCATGCTGGGCGTACTGCAGATACCGCTTGAGGTGCTGCACGCTCTTGTTGGTGCTGTCCGATAGATCGCCTCCGTGGAAGGAGGCGATGACTTCCATGCGGCGCCGGGCCCGGGTCACGGCCACGTTGAGGCGTCGCCAGCCGCCCTCCCGGTTGATGGGGCCGAACGTCGACAGCAGCTTGCCGCGGTGGTCGGGGCCGTAGCCGATGGAGAGGATGATGACGTCGCGTTCGTCGCCCTGGACGGTTTCGAGGTTCTTGATGAAGAAACCGTCGAGTCGGCCTTCCGTGAAGTGGTGGTCGAGATCGGGGCGGGCGACCCTTGCCTTCTGCACCGCCTCCTCGATCGCCTCTGCCTGGGACTTCGACAGCGCAACCACGCCAAGCGTGTGCTCGGGGCGGGTGTCGAAGTGGTGGATGACGCGCTGGGCCACCTTGGCGGCCTCGAGCGGGTTGTCGCTTCTCCCGCCGCGGTCGTAGACGCCGTCCGCCTTGATGAACTCCACCCCGATGTCCGGTCCCTGTTCCAGCGCGCCCGGGAACGTGACCATGGAGTTGTCGTAGAAGTCGTGGTTACTGAAAGCGATCAGATTTTCGTGCCGACTGCGGTAGTGCCAACGCAGGGGAAGCCCGCGCAGGACCCCGCTGGCCTTGCACATGTCGAGAATGGATTCGAAGCCGTCGGTGGCGTCGTCGTCCCACTCGTCGCCATCGTCGCTGTCGCCGGCCGCGGCGAAGAACGATGTCGGTGGCAGCTGCTTCTGGTCACCCGCCACGATGAGAGCCTTGCCCCGATAGACAGAGTTCACCGCGTCCTGGGGCAGTACCTGGGACGCCTCGTCGAAAACGACTACATCGAACTCGAAGTCCGGTGGCAAGAACTGGCTTACCGTCAGTGGGCTCATCATGAAGCAGGGCTTGACCAGCCGTATGACGTCGCGGGTCTGCTGCAGCAGGTGCCGTACGGGCATGTGGCGGCGTTGCTTCTCGGCCTCGCGGCGGATCACGGCGGCTTGGCCCACCGATGTCCGGCGAGGCCGGCGAGTGTTGCACGCGGCGATGACCTCGGCGTGCGCTGCCGCCACCAGGTCCTGGTCCGCCCTTCGGAAGCGCTCCACCAACTGATCGCGTTCCACCGCACGCATCGGCTTCAGCCTGGGGTCGGTGGTCAGCTGGTGCTCGACCCAAGCGGTGAGTACGGCACGCTCCATGGCGGCGGGGAAATCCTCCGCAGAGACCTCGCGGCGTGCGAGCTGATCGGGCAGCCCGTCGAGGTGGTAACTGCGCAACAGGGTCAGTGCGTCGGCGCAGCTGGTCCACGCCTCCGGCCCGAAGGGGTCGCTGTCGAGGCGGGACAGGAGGGACTGAGCCGCGGGGAGGGACTCGGCGAGCTCGCGTCGCATCTCCTCAGCCCGTCCAGGCTCGAAGTACTCGGTGAGGGCATCGCGCTGACCGCGCCAGTCGCCTGCGCGGTCAGCGACGGACGGGTCGGCCGACGCGGTCAGCATCAGCCGGGCCGCCGCCTCGGGCAGGGGCGCGGCGTGGCCGCCGTGTGCGGTACGACGGACCTTCTGGGCCCAGTCCAAGGCGTCCAGGATCGTCCCGCGGTCCGTCTCGGTGCCCTGGTACAGGGAGCCGAGCAGGCTTCGGTACGTGGCGTCGTTCTCCGCGAAGGAGGACTCGGCGGCGCGAGCAGAGACGACGGTGGCCACCGCTTCCCTGGCCCGGGACAGGGTGAGGCCGGTCGCCTCGTCCATGACTCGGGCGGCTGAGCGGATGAGATCAGCCGCGTCCTCGAAGGGCTTCACGTGCGCGCGAAGCCAGCTCACCGCTCGTTCGAGGGGGCGGGCGGCCAGCGCTGCGCCGACCGCCGCGACGGGGGGCTGACCCGTGTACTCCTGCCAGAGGTCGAGGTCGCGGCGGATCTGTTCCGTCTGCGTGAGCAGGTCGCGGGGTTGAGGCCGGCCGTCGGCCAGGACCTCGACGAGGCTCGCCCTGCGCGCTGGGTCCGTGAGCGTGTCGGATGCGAGGCGAGAGATCAGCTGGGCGGAGTCCAGAGCGGCTTGCAGAGCCTCCGTGTGCGAGCTCCCTTCGGGGACGTACCGGCCCAGGAACTCGCGCTGCGGCTGCGTGGCGTAGGGGCCCGGTTGCTGCCGCGTCAGGTCGAGGCCGCGGCGCAGAAGCTGGCCCATGGACTCGTAGCCCGTCACCCCGTTGGGCGCGGCGTCGTGCAGGTTGCCCACCTGTGTGTCGAGGCCCCGGTACCAGGGCCCGAGAAGGCTGCGGTCGGCTACGGCCCGAGCGGCGAACGCGGCGCTCTCCTGCTGTGCCGAGTGCGCGGATGCGACCGCCGTACGCGCGGAGGCAAGCGTGTGGGCGGAACCGGGTCCGTGGTCACGGCCCCCGACCGACGCGACAGTGGTCAACAGCGCGACGGCCTGTTGCAACGGGGCGAGGTGAGCGCGCAGCCAGCGAGCGTCGTCGCCGAGCGACTGCTTCGTGAGATCGGCCGCATGCGGTGCCAGCGACGCGCTGCTCAACTCCCTTCGCCACGCATCGAGATGGCTGCGCAACACCGCGCCCTGCTCGACGAGTGCGAGCTGCGGCTCTCGGCCGTCGGCCAGGTGAGTGGCGAGAAGACTCCGGCGGTAGGGGTCGGCAAGCGTTTCCGGTGCCAGGGCGTGGATGGCTTCGGCGTGCGCGAGTGCCTTGCGCAATGCCGGTACGTCGGGCAACGCCGTGCCTCGATAGCGGCCGATCAGTTCTGCATGGGTCGTGGCCAGCGACTGCAACTTCCGGTACGTGGCGCACCAGGCGTCGGCGAGCGGCAGTTTGTCGTACAGCTCGCCGCGCCACGAGCCACCGTGCGTGAGCCGGGCCACGAGCTTCCGGCGGTCCGGATGCCGCTGGACAGCATGCCCGCGAGTCCCTGGCGGCCCTCGAGGAGCCGGTGAACCGCTTCGGGCAGTTCGGGTGTCGAGACGACTTCGGGCAGGAAGGTGTCGCGCGCCGCCTCCTCCGCGGCAGACAGGTCGTCGGCAGCCGAGGAGATCTCCGCGATGGCTGCCCGGACGCCGGTTAGTGCCCGAGGGTCCAGCCATCCTTCGAGCGCGCGGTCCGGGGCTGTGGCCAGTTCCGCGAGTGTGGCCAGGTCCTCTGCTTGGGACGTCGCCTTCGGCCGGTCGCACCCGAGGCGCTCGGCCACCGAGTCGGCGTGCTCGGCGGCCCTCTCCAGGGTGTCGGCCAGTGTGCCGAACCGCTCGGCGAGCTCCGCAGCCTCGCGGCCGGTCAGCGACGCGATGTCAGCTCCCGGCGGATCCAGTGCGGCGAGCGCCTGCTCATTGGCCGGTCGTTCCGCGCTCAGTTCCGGGCGCAGTTCGGCCCACCCCGGGCCCGCGTGGTCCGTTGCGAGGGCGTGGGCGGAGAGTACCTGGTCGCGTCGAGCGAAGAAGTCGCTCAACGCATCGGCAACGCCCCGGACAGCCGCCTCTTCTGAACGCGCTGGGCCATCAGGATCCAACCACTGCTCGAGAGGACGGTGTTCGGTACCGGCCACGGCGATCACGTCACACAGATGACGCGCTTCGTCGGGGGTACTGGGGTGTGCGAGCCCGGAGAACTGGCTGACTCGGGTGAGGCTCTGCAGGGTCCGCTCCAGCACATCAGCGGTCGCATCGAACTCCCGGGCGAACTGTCGTGCTCGCTCCTCCGTGACTGCTGTGAGGTCGAGGCCTCTCGGCGCCATCGTGTGCAGCGCCCTCTCATCGTCGCCCAGTTCAGCCGTCAGCCTGGTGGACAGTTCCTGCCACCGCTCGCCCACCGCCGCTCGGACGACAGTGTTCGTACGCTGCACCTTGCGAAGTTCCGTCAGGAAAGCGTCGACCTGGTCATCCACCTCATCGGCGAAGGCATCGGTGGTCAGCCAGGCTTCCGGCACGGGACTCCGCACGTCGAGGAGCCGTAGGAGCAGGATCAGACGGTCGATTCCGCCCTGATCTGTGAGGAGTACTCCGTCGGAGGCGAGATCCCGGTACCGTTCGGCCGCCGTCGCGAGCGCGTCGCGCGCCGCCTGGGCCTGCTCCAGCACGGGGCGGGGATGCGACAGCCCGGCCCGCAGGTCGCGCCAGGGGAACGACGGGTCGGCGACAGCCTCCCAGGCATCGGAGATGGCTTTCGTCGCCTCGACGATCAGGCGCAGGTCCTCGCCGCTGAGCAGCTCGACGCGAAACGTCGCCTTTTCTGTGGTGCGGGGGTCGTCGCCACGGCTCAGGTAGGCCACTGGTGCCTCGGACAGCCGGCCGACCCGACCGATCACGTCATGCAGGGTCCGTCCCAGCGGTTCGCGGACTTCGTTCATCGCATCGGCATAGGCACTGAGCGCGAGGCGCAGTTCCCTGGCCTGGGCCAGGGTCTGCTGTGACAGCTGCGGTGCTCGCGGTTCCTCCGCGAGCACCCGTCCAAGCTCTTGGGCCACTGCTTTGCGGCTGGTGTTGTGGCTGTGGAGGGCAAGCGCATACGAGTCGAGTCCGACGGACTTCAGTCGGTCAAGAACGACGTCAAGGGCCGCCGCCTTCTCACTGACGAACAGGACGCTGCGGCCCGCGTGCATCAGACCAGCGATCATGTTTGTGATCGTCTGGCTCTTGCCGGTACCAGGTGGGCCATCGAGGACGAACGATCGCCCGGCCACAGCCGCGGCCACGGCCTGGCGCTGCGAGGCGTCGGCATCAAGCACCAGCGGGCTGTCCTCGGGCGGGCTGAGCTTGTCGATCCGGTCGAGCTCGATCTCCTCGAAGTCGAGACGGTCGGATGCGAGACCGGAGCCGGGGCCCAGAGCCATCGCCCGTACGAGGTCACTGCCGAGGACGCGGCCCTCGTTGTCGAGCAGGTCCTGGTACATCGACTCCTTGTGGGAGGCGAAGAGCGCGAGCACCACGCGGTCGGAGATCTGCCATCCGGCCTTGCCCACAACGGCGCGAGCCGCGGCGGAGAGCACCGCCTGCAGGTCCGATGGGTCCTGTTCGCCGACAGGCATCCAGTCGATACGGAATTGCTCCAGCTTCACCCTCAGGGCCGGGTTGAGGCGCGGTTCTTCGTCATCGCTCGCCCGCAGGCGGATCCTGCCGTTGCGCGCCCGCTCGATGACCACCGGCATCAGGATCAGGGGCGCGTCGCTGCCGGTCTCTGCCCCATCATCACGCCACCGGAGCATGCCTACGCCAAGGTTGAGGGTCCACAGGCCGTAGTCGTTGAAGACCTGTGTCGCTTTGGTGCGAAGGCTGTTCAACGCGCGCTGGAGGGAAGGCCCGGTGGTCTTCTGGGTGACGATTCCGTCGGTGCGGTCGCCCTTCTTCGTGAGGGCCACATCGCCGGATGACGTGCCCTCACCGGCCTCCGGTTCCTCGTCCGGGAGAGGCGCGAAGTCCCAGCCGCGTGCCAGGCCTTCGATGAGCTCCTGCGCGGACGGAGTCGAGATCTCCAGTGTCGCCGACTTGGTGTGGCGAAAATTGAGCAGCCGGTTGCGACCGCTCAGGTCCACCAGAGAGGTGCGCCAACTCTCGAGCATCGCCTTGAGGCGATCGAGTTCCTTGCTGCCCCCGAAGTCACCCGAGTTCGTCACGCTGGTCCCTGATGTCGTCGCTTCTGGGCCGACGGAGCACTGGCGTCGACGGCATCCCCCCGCGCAGCCGATGCAAAGCGCGGCCGCGGACGTCCGTACTGTCCTGGTGGCCGCACAAGTCCCGCTGATCCCCCTGTGATGCGGAATTCTACGGTCGGCTCACCAATGCGTGAAGCGTTAACTACAGAACGGCTGCTCAGCCGTCATGAAGGCTCGGCGGCCAGCAGCCACTTGTGGAGCAGCGAATGGGAAACGCCCAGACAGTCGCCCAGGTCCACGACCTTGTTGGTCCGCCCGTTCAACGCGGGCCTCTCTCGGGGTAACTGGGCGGCGTTCCACCAGCCAGGCGGCGGACCGCCGACCCGGCACCTCGGTTGGTTGTAAAGCCGCAAGCAATGGCAGACGAGTCGGGCTATACGCCGGGTTCTGTCGCCCAACCGCCTCGCGGCGACTGGGGAGACGGCCATCCATCTAGGGCCGGCGTTGCCGCCGGCCTCATGCGGTCTACCCGCGGACTCGGGCGGGCAGCCCTCGAACGTCCGCGCAGAGTGCGTTTTACCGCGCTCCTTTTGACCTTGCTCCGGGTGGGGTTTACCTAGCTGCCCAGGTCGCCCTGGGCACTGGTGGTCTCTTACACCACCGTTTCACCCTTACCCAGCGCCGGAGCGCTGGGCGGTTTGTTTTCTGTGGCACTTTCCCGCGGGTCACCCCGGGTGGCCGTTAGCCATCACCCTGCCCTGTGGAGCCCGGACGTTCCTCGGGAAGGCCCCTGGGGGTCTTCACGCGGCCGTCCGCCCGGCTCGTCTGCCGTGTCGACCATGTTACCGGGCGCGGGCCTCGCCTCTGTCCGGCCGGGGGTCCGGCCCGCGGCGGAGTCGCTGTGCGAGGCTGCGCCCCTCGGGGAGACCCGGCACCGGAGGTGTGGCCGCCCCCGGACCGGAGGCCGTCGCCAGCACCGAGCCAGCCAAGATCAGCGTGAACGCCGCCACGATGCCCGCCGTGAGCGGTTCGTCCAGGAAGATCGCGCCCGCTGCCACCGCCACCGCCGGGTTGACGTACGTGAACACCGTCGCCCTGGTCGGGCCGACCTCCTTGATCAGTTCCAGGAAGGCCACGAAGGCGACCGCCGTGCATATGACGCCCAGTGCCGCCAGTGCGGCCAGGACCTCGTTGGAGGGCAGCTCGGCGGGCCGGGTCAGTGCTGCCGCGGGGGCGTAGACCAGGGCCGCGAGGGTCAGGCAGGGGGCGATGAGCTGGAGGGTCGGGATGTTTTTCAGGTAGCGCGCTGCGATCAGGGGGGCCGTCGCGTAGCCGATCACCGTCACCAGCACCTCCGCCAGGGAGCGGGCGTCCCCGCCGGTCAGGTGCGGGATCGTGAGGACTCCTACGCCGGCCAGGCCCAGGCCGAGCCCGACGACGCGCCTCGCCCCCAGCCTCTCCGTGTCGCCGAAGAAGCGGGCCAACGCCACTCCCACGATCGGGACGCCGGCGATCAGCAGGCCCGCCGTGGAGCTGGACAGGTGGCGTTCCGCGTCGGTCAGGGTCCACCAGGGGCCGATGATCTCGATGCACGCGAAGGCCAGCATCGGGCGCCAGTGGGTTCGTACGGTGGCGGGCAGGCCGCCCTGTCGTATGGCGAAGGGCAGGAGCATCGCCGCGCCCAGCGCGCAGCGCGTGAACACCACCATCGACGGGGACAGCGGGGCGTCCACCGCTACCTTGATCAGCAGGTAGGGGATGCCCCAGACCACTCCCATCAGGGAGAACAGGAACCAGCCGCGTGCAGTCATGCGGCCATGTTCGCCACGTCAGCGGCGGCCGTCTTGAACGCTGTTGCGGTACACCGCCGGGGTGACCCCGACGACCCGCCGGAACCAACGGGTCAGGTGCGCCTGGTCGGCGAAGCCCACCAGGCTCGCGACCTCGGCCGGCTTCAGTCCGGACTCCAGTAGTCCGCGGGCCCGGTGTACCCGGTGCTGCGCCAGCCAGGCGTACGGGGGTATCCCCATCGTCGTACGGAAGGCTCGGAGGAGTTGGTAGCGGGACAGGCCCTGCTCGGCGGCGAGCAGGGCCAGGGAGGGGGGCTCCAGGAGGTCGTCGGCCAGGCGGTCCCGTACGGCGTGGGCGATGTGGGCGGCGCCCGGCACCGTGTCGCTCGTCGCGCGGGCCGTGGAGTGGCGGCGGGCGAGGGCCGTCAGCAGCCACGGGAGGCGGGACTCGGTCTCCAACGGGTCGGGGAAGGCGCTGAGTTCGGTGTGGGCGCGGCGGAGCGCGGTGGCTAGTTCGGGGTCATCGACGAGGGGCTCGCGGAAGTGCGGGAGGCCGACGCCGAGGGTGCCGTCGGTGAGGAGGGAGGGCTCGGGGTACAGGGCTCGGTAGGCGTAGCCCTCGGAGGCTGCGGGGCGGCCGGTGTGCATTTCGCCGGGGGCCAGTACGACGATCGAGCCCGGGCCGGGGCGGAGGTGGTCGCCCCGGTAGTCGATGACCTCGGAGCCGCCGACGCAGATGCCGATGCTGAACTGCTCGTGCGTGTGCGAGGCGTAGGCGTGGCGGTCGAAGTGGGCGGTGAGCAGGTCGAGCGGGGGGCCGCAGCGGCCTAGACGCGCCCTGGTCCACCGCGCCTGCTCCATGCGTCCTACCCCCTGGCCGTCGTCCTGAGGGTGGAACGCCAGAGGGCTCAGAGATAGTCCGACGTGTCCAGGTCGAAGGCGAAGGGGTCCGGGAGGGTGAGCGGCTTGGCGAAGGCGGCGGCGCGGATCTCCCGGTAGTCGCCCGACGCCGGGTCGCCGAACAGCGTGGTCCACGAGGCCTCGCGGTCGACCAGCAGGTAGAGGGGGATGCCACCGCGGGCGTACAGCGGCGCTTGGTCTCGCGGTCGGTCTGCGGACTCCGGCCGGTCTGAGGTCTCGGGGACATCACCTCCAGCACCATGGCGACTCCTTCACCAGGCATCCAGGGATCGGCTCCTCGGTACAGCTCCAGCTCCTTCGGGGCGAACGTGCCGTCCGGAATCACGTGATCCGGCGGGCAGCCGTCCACACTCGGCAATAGCAGGCCCTTGTTCGCCGAGAACTCCATGTCGGCTGGGGACCGTCGATACACCTGGCGCGCGGTCCGGCTGATGCAGTGCTCGTGGTGCCCGTCCGGCACCAGGGTCACGACGAGCTCCCCCTCGATGAGTCCGCTCGAAGGCCTTCGGGGGTGTCCAGGTCGACGAACCAGTCCAGCAGGAGCGTCCGTGTGATCGGATCCAGTGACATGGCATCCATGCAATGCCGGTTCGGTCGCTCACCGGAACGGAACTGCGGAAGATCGCCTGTACGAGAAAGTGCCGGCCCGCGTCCTTGACCCTGCCGCAGCGTCAGCGTTTGTACTGGGTCCATGCGGATCGGAGAACTCGCCGCCGCGGTCGGGGTCACGACGCGGACCGTGCGGCACTACCACCACCTCGGTCTGTTGCCGGAGCCCGAGCGGCTCGGCAATGGCTATCGGGACTACACGCTGCGGCATGCCGTCGTGCTCGCCCGGATCCGGCGGCTGACCGAGTTGGGGCTGGGGCTCGCGGAGGTGCGGGACGTGCTCGCCGAGGACGCCGGGAAGGATCTCGTCGAGGTGCTCAGTGAGCTCGACGAGGATCTCGCCCGGCAGGAGGCGGCGATCCGGGAACAGCGGGCCCGGCTGCGCGGGCTCATTCAGCAGGGCTCGCTGCCTGCTGAGGGGCCTGTCTCGCCCGAGCTCGCGGCACTGTTCAGTGCGGTGGGGCAGGTCTCCGACTCGCCCATGGCCGTCAAGGACCGCGAGATCCTCGCGCTTATCGACACCTCGGCGACTCCTGAGGTTCGGGAGCAGCTGATCGGGCTGGTGGGCAGCGTCTTCGCCAGCCCGGACGGGGCCGAGCGGGCCCGTGCCGCGTACGCGCTGCTCGACGCGCTCGCCGGGGCCGACCCGGACGACCCGCGTGTGGACGAGGCCGCCCGTGCCCTTGTCGAGTGCCTGCCCGCGGAACTGCTGCCCGAGGCGGACATCGACCACGACGGCAGTTTCCTGCGCGCCTTCTACGCCGACTTCGCGCCCGCGCAGGCCGAGGCCATCCGGCGGACGCTGCGGATCCTGACCGAGGGGGATGAAGGATGAGGACGGCTTACGTGCTCGTCCTGCACGAGGTGCGGATGCTCGCGAGTCTTGTGCTGTGGGCGGCGAGGAGGACTCACGGCATCGTCGACGGCGAGGGCGGGCGGGCCTTCGGGTACGCGCGTGGGCAGGGCGCGGTGATGTTCGGGTTCGCGTTCGTGTGTGTGGTCGAGACGCTGACGATGTCCGTGCTGCTGCGTGACTATCCGGCCGTGCATCGGGTGTGGCTCGCTCTGGACGTGTACACCCTCCTCTTCGTCGTCGGGCTGCACGCGTCGAACGTGGTCCGGCCGCATGTGCTCGCCCCCGGTTCGCTGCGGATACGCCGGGGCGTACACGTCGATCTGCGCATACCCCTGGAGAAGATCTCGGACGTACGCCGTGAGCTGCGAGCCAGCCATCAGCGCGCCGACGGGCAGCTCGACCTCGCCGTGGGCGCGCAGACCTCTGTCACGCTCGAACTCGTCGAGCCGGTCCCGCACTTGACCTTCCTCGGGCGGCGCCGGGGCATCCGCCTCGTGCGCTTCCACGCCGACGACGCCGACGGCCTCGTACGCGCGATCAGGCAGGCACGAAGCGCACCTTCGCCTGGGAGCCCTGGGAGTCCTGGGAGCTCCGGGAGCCCTGGGAGCCCTGGGCGCCCTAGGCGCCCGGCGGTTCCGGATCGGCCTGTGTGAGGCGTACCCGCAACCGTTCCCCCAGCGGCAGCGGGGCTCCGCCGCCCTCGATGCGGCCGATGATCGCCGGGGACTCCAACTGCACGGTTCCGATGGTGGGCCGGCGTTCGTCCACGTCCACCACCCACGCGTCGAACGTCTCCCCCACCTGGCCTTTGAGCAATGCCGCTTCGACGATGTCGAGGCAGCCGCGCTCGGCGGCCCCCGCGCGTCGGGTGCCGTCGGCCATCTCCTTGCGGAGGGGGTCGAGCGCGGTGAGTACCCAGTCGGGCGGGGCGTCACCGGCGGCGGCCGCCAGGCAGATCTCGGACGCGTAGCGGTCGACGAGGCGGCGGAGCGGGGCCGTGCAGTGGGCGTAGGGGGCCGCTACTGCGGCGTGCGTGGTGATGTCCGGCAGCGCACCGTCCCGGAAGGGCGTGTAGCCGGCGCCGCGCAGAAGGGTCGTGCACTCCTGGAGGAAGGCCGCGTGGTGCGGGCGGTGCGGGTTCAGGGAGCGGACCAGTTGGGCGTAGGAGACGTGGTGAGGCCAGTCGATGCGCAGGGCGTGCGCGGTACGGCGGAGGCGGCCGACGGCGCCGTCGGGGGCGGCGGGGAGGGTGCGGAGAATGCCTGTGCCGGTCGAGATCATCAGGTCCGCCGCCGCCATTCCGGTGAGCAGGGAGATCTGGGCATTCCAGCCGTCGGCGGGGAGCGGGGCGCGGTACGTCAGCTCGTACGTGTGGTCCCGGTCGACGATCTCCTGCTCGGGCACGTTGAGTGAGATGCCGCCGCGTTCGGCCTCCAACGCCTCCCTCCGCTCGCCGATCTCCTTGAGGAGCGTGAGCGGCTCCTCGGCGGTGCCGGAGTCGATCCGCTTCTGTACGGCCGCGTAGTCGAGCTTGGCCCGGCTGCGGACGAGGGCCCGGCGAACGTCGACGGTGAGCGTACGGCCGTCCGCGTCGAGGTCGATCGTCCACAGCACGGCCGGGCGGACCTGGTCCGGGAGGAGGCTGGCGGCGCCCTCGCTGAGCAGGACGGGGTGCAGGGGGATTTTCTCGTCGGGGAAGTAGAGCGTGGCCACCCGCCGGTGGGCCTCGGTGTCGAGCACCGAGCCGGGGACGACGAACGCGGCGACGTCGGCGATGGCGTACCGGACGCGGTAGCCGGTGCCCTGACGGGACAGGTGCATCGCCTGGTCCAGGTCGGTGGAGGCGGGCGGGTCGATGGTGAACAGGGGGAGGTCGGTGGCGTCGTACGAGGGGAGGGTGGGTGCCTTCGCCGACCGCTCGGCCTCGGCCAGCACCTCGGGTGGGAAGCTCTCGGGCACGCCGAGTTCGGTGCGCAGCGCGGTGAGGGCGGCCCGGAGGGGGGCTTCGGGGGCGCCGGACACGCGGATGTGGCGGCGGGGCATACAGCGAGCGTAGGGCGAAGGCCGCGAAGGGGCACGCCGTACGCTGTTGCGGAGCTCAACCGAAGGAGATCGATCCCGTGCTTGTCCTGCTGCCGCCCTCCGAAGGCAAGGCCTCCTCCGGCCGCGGCGCCCCGCTGAAGTTGGAGTCGCTGTCGCTGCCGGGGCTCACCGCCGCCCGTGAGGCCGTACTGGACGAGCTGGTGGAGCTGTGCGTCGGCGACGAGGGCAAGGCGCGCGAGGTGCTCGGGCTGAGCGAGGGGCTGCGGGGCGAGGTCGCCAAGAACGCGGAGTTGCGGACGGCGGGGGCGCGGCCGGCCGGGGAGATCTACACGGGTGTGCTGTACGACGCCCTCGGCCTGTCGTCCCTGGACGCCGCCGCGAAGAGGCGTGCCGGACGGTCGCTGCTCGTCTTCTCGGGACTGTGGGGCGCTGTCCGCGTGACCGACCGCATCCCCTCCTACCGCTGCTCGATGGGCGTCAAGCTGCCCGGGATCGGGGCGCTGGGCGCGCACTGGCGTACGGCCATGGCGTCGGCGCTTCCGGAGGTTGCCGGGGCCGGGCTGGTGCTGGACCTGCGGTCCTCGGCGTACGCGGCAGCGTGGAAGCCGAAGGGTGAGGTCGCCGGGCGGACGGCGACGGTACGGGTGCTGCACGCGCCGACCCGGAAGGTCGTCAGCCACTTCAACAAGGCGACGAAGGGGCGGATCGTCCGGAGTCTGCTGTCGGCCGGGATCGCGCCCAAGGATCCGGCGGAGCTGGTGACGGTGCTTCGGGACCTCGGGTACGAGGTGGAGGCCGAAGCTCCTGCGAAGGCGGGGGCGCAGGCTTGGGCGCTGGATGTGTTGGTGGACGAGGTTCACTGAGCTGCCCCACACCTATAGCTACAGATAACTGCAGAACCTATAACTACAGATGATTGCCAGACGGCTATTGCAGCATGCGCAACGGGCTTTGCGCATGCTGCACACCGCGGGCAGGATGACGCCATGGCCCCGTCGCTCCTGGACCTCTCCCCCGTCGTGCCCGTCGTCGTCATCGAGGACGCCTCCGACGCCGTACCGCTCGCGCGGGCGCTGGTCGCCGGGGGGCTGCCCGCGATCGAGGTGACGCTGCGGACGCCCGTCGCGCTCGACGCGATCCGGGCGATCGCCGGGGAGGTGACAGGGGCGGTGGTCGGCGCCGGCACGGTGCTGACTCCCGCGCAGGTGAGTCGGTCGGTGGCGGCGGGGGCACGTTTTCTGGTCAGCCCGGGCTGGACGGACGTACTGCTGGAGGCGATGCGGGCGTCCGGGGTGCCGTTCCTGCCGGGGGTGTCGACCACGTCCGAGGTCGTGGCGCTGTTGGAGCGCGGGGTGCGGGAGATGAAGTTCTTCCCGGCGCAGGCAGCGGGCGGGACGGCGTATCTGCGGTCGCTGGCGGGGCCGTTGCCGCAGGCGCGGTTCTGTCCGACGGGCGGGATCGGGATCGAGTCGGCGCCGGAGTACCTGTCCCTGCCCAACGTCGGCTGTGTCGGCGGGAGTTGGATGCTTCCGGCGGACGCGGTGGCGGCTCGGGACTGGGGTCGGATCGAGGAGCTGGCCCGCGCGGCGGCGGACCTCCGTGTCAGCGCAGGTGGGACGTGTCGTTGAGGAGCCGGACGCTGGCGTTGCCGTCCGAGTAGTACGCCACCGCCGACAGCGAGGCCGCCGACAGTTCCATGCGGAACAGGGACTCGGGCGGGGCGCCGAGGGCGAGTCGCACGAACGTCTTGATCGGCGTGACGTGAGTGACGAGCAGGACCGTGCGGCCCGCGTACGCCGCGACCAGCCTGTCCCGGGTGGCGGCGATCCGGATGGCGGTCGCCGCGAAGCTCTCGCCGCCGCCGGTGGGTTCGGCCTCCGGGTCGGCCAGCCACTTGTTCAGGTCGTCCGGGAAACGCTCGCGGACCTCGCCGAAGGTGAGGCCCTCCCAGGCGCCGAAGTCGGTCTCGCGAAGCCCGTCCTCGACGGTCACCTCAAGTCCGAGGCGGGCGGCGACGGCTGCGGCGGTCTCGCGGGTACGGGCGAGGGGCGAGGCGACGATGTCCTGGACGGTGCCGCGCCGGGCGAGCGCCGCGGCGACCCGCTCCGCCTGCTCCCGGCCGATGTCGGAGAGGGAGGGATCACTCCCACCACTCCCGGAGAACCGCTTCTGAGGCGTGAGCGGCGTCTCCCCGTGCCGGAGCAGCACGAACGTGGCAGGCGCCCCCATGTCGGCAGTACCCCACCCGGGCGAGGCCACGACCTGCGCGGCCCGCGCGTCCGCACCGGCCTTCCCGGCTCCGTCTCCGCCGGGTGACTCCGCCGCTCCGCGGCGAGAAGAAGACGCAGAAGACGCAGAAGACGCAGAGGACGCACCGGAAGGCAGATCAGCCCTCGACGACCCGGCAGCCACCGCATCCGGCCCCGCCTCGCCCCGCACATCGGCGTCTGCGTCGGCCTTCGCGGCTCCGCCGCCCAGAGACTCCGCCGCTCCGCGGCGGGAGGACGGGGCGTTGGACGAGGAAGCGGCGGCGAGGGGAGGAAGCTCGGCCGAAGATGACACGTCCGCCGCTGCCGTACCCCGGCCGTCGGCGTCGACACCGCCGCCGATGACCGCCGCACGACCGTCGGCCACCGCACCGCCGCCGGTTACCGCCCTTCGCCCGCCGGCCGTCACACCACCGCCGGTTACCGCCCATGGCCCGCCGGCCGTCACACCACCGCCAACGGCCCCTCGACCGCCCGCCATCGCGGCACGCGCACGCGCCGCGCCCGCAGTCGCGTCTCCGGGCGGCCCGGACGGCCCGGGCGGCTCAAGGACCGCCGGGCGCGCGGCGGCCGAGCGCCCGGCCGCATGCGCGTCAGCCGCGTCCAGCTCCGCCGTGGACGCCGACGCCACCCACCGCTCGCCCCGCTTGCCCGCGTCCATCGCCTCGTTGGCCAGCCGGTCCGCGTGCTTGTTCTGCTCGCGGGGGATCCACTCGTACGTCACCTGGGAAGCCGGAAGGATCCGCGCCGCCTCCGCCGCCAGTGGCTTCATGTCGGGGTGCTTGATCTTCCAGCGGCCCGACATCTGCTCGACGACGAGCTTGGAGTCCATGCGGACGTGGACCTTGGCCGTGGGGTCGAGTCCGTGCGCGGCGCGCAGTCCGGCCACCAGCCCCCGGTACTCGGCCACGTTGTTCGTGGTGACGCCGATGTACTCGGCCGCCTCGGCAAGGGTCTCCCCCGTCGCCGCGTCGATCACCACGGATCCGTAGCCCGCGGGCCCCGGGTTGCCCCGTGACCCGCCGTCGGCCTCGACGATGAACTCGCGCACCCGACACGCTCCTAGCGAAAGCGAAAACCGGAGTCCCGACTACAGACCGGACTCGGACGTGCGCACCAGGATGCGGCGGCAGTTCTCGCAGCGGACGACCGTGTCGGGGGCCGCCGCGCGGACCTCGTTGAAGTCGGTGATCGCGAGCTCCTGGCGGCAGCCCTGGCAGGTGCGCTGGTAGAGCTTGGCCGCGCCGACGCCGCCCTGCTGGGCGCGCAGCTTGTCGTAGAGCTTGAGCAGGTCCGCGGGGATCGTGCCGGCGATGACCTCGCGCTCCTTCGTCGCCGTCGCCGCCTCGCCGTCGAGGGACTCGAAGGCGGCGTCCCGGCGGGCCGTCGCGTCCTCGATCTTCGACTCGACGGAGGCGACCCGCTCGGTCAGCTCGGCGGCCCGCTCCTGCGCGGACTCGCGGCGCTCCATGATCTCGAGGACGACGTCCTCCAGGTCGCCCTGCCGCTTGGCGAGGGAGGCGATCTCGCGCTGGAGGTTCTCCAGGTCCTTGGGGGAGGTGGCCGCGCCGGAGTCCAGGCGCTGCTGGTCGCGGGCGGCGCGCTGGCGCACCTGGTCCACGTCCTGCTCGGCCTTGATCTGCTCGCGGGCGGTGTCGCTCTCCTCGGTCTGCGCGGCCACGAGGAGGTCGCGCAGCTGGGTCAGGTCCTTGGTCAGCGCCTCGATCTCGGCGTGCTCGGGCAGCGACCTGCGCTTGTGCGCGAGCTGCTGGAGACGGACGTCGAGGTCCTGGACGTCGAGAAGGCGGATCTGGTCGGCGGGCGCGGCGTTCAGTTGGGGGCTCCCAGGTTTTCAGTGGCGGTGACGGACGCCGCGTGGGCGGTCCAAGGGTCGGTGACCGTCTTGGAGACGTGGACGCGAAGGTCCCATCCGTTGCGGTCGGAGATCTCGTCGAGCTGGGTGGCGGCCAGCTCGCACCAGGGCCACTCGGTGGCCCAGTGCGCCGCGTCGAGCAGCGCGAGGGGACTGTGGGCGTGAACCGCGACGAACTCCGACGCCGGGTGGTGGCGCAGGTCCGCGGTGAGGAAGGCGTCGACGCCGGCCGAGCGGACGTCGTCGAACAGGCTGTCTCCCGAGCCGCCGCTCACGGCGACCGTGCGGACCACGGCCTCGGGGTCGCCCGCCACCCGGATGCCCTGCGCGGTGGCGGGCAGCCGTTCGGCGGCGCGGGCGGCGAGTTCGCGGACGGTCAGCGGGTGGTCGAGTTCGCAGATCCGGCCGAGGCCGCGGCGGCCGTCGGGGTCGGTGGGGTCCGGCACCAGGGGGCGGACGACGCGCAGGTCGAGCGCGCCGGCGAGGGCGTCGGAGACGCCCGGGTCCGCCTTGTCCGCGTTGGTGTGGGCGACGTGCAGCGCGATGTCGTTCTTGATCAGCGTGTGCACCACGCGGCCCTTGAAGGTGGAGGCCGCGACCGTCGTCGTACCGCGCAGGTAGAGGGGGTGGTGGGTGACCAGCAGGTCGGCGCCCAGCTTCACCGCCTCGTCGACGATCTCCTGGACCGGGTCGACGGCGAAGAGGACTCGCGTGACCTCCTGGTCGGGGTCGCCCACGACGGTGCCGACCGCGTCCCAGGACTCGGCCCGCGCGGCGGGCCACAGGTTCTCCAGCGCGGTGATGACTTCAGACAGACGGGGCACGAGGAAAGGCTACCTGGCTGTTCTCCGCCACTGAACCGTTGCCGCCGTCGGTCACCCCGCGCAGCACAGTCGCCCCGGGTTCCTCAGGCGAATCGTTCCTGGGCCACCCCTTTGTGTGAAGTGACTGCTCGCCGGTCCCCCGTCTGTGCGTACGAAAACTAGCTTCGTGGCCGGAGGTGACCAGACGATGACGGCCTGTGCGATCGAGCCTGCGGCGGAAGACGCGGATGGTGCCGCGCGGCCGGAGTGCGCCATCACGGCGGACGGTGCCTACGCCGCCCGCCTCACCCTGGACGGCGACTCCTGGTTCCCGGAGCGCTGGACGCTGGACGGCCCCGAGCCGTACGCGGTGCCGCTGCCCGGCAACCAGCCGGAGGAGCCCGGCACCGAGGTGCAGCCGATGGGCGACGGACGGGTCCTCATCCGGCGGCTCGCGGACGGACGGCACAACTTCTCGCTCCTCTACCCGACCGGCCCCGCCACCGGCGAGCTGCCGCTGGGCGCGGTCGAGTGCCCCGACGAGGGCACCCGGCTGCGGCTGCTGCCACCGGCGCCGGGTGGCGAGAAGGCGTACGCCGTCGCCGTGGGCCGGCGCTCCAGCGCGGTGTGGCTGGTGGCGGGCGGTGCCTTCGGGCCGGAGCACCTCGCCGAGATCCCGGGGCGCTGCTCGGGCGGGGCGTGGCTCGACCACGCCGGGCGGATGCTGGCCCTCGACCGGGAGGTCGGCGGCCGTACGAAGGCCGTCGTGGTCGACCTGGAGCGCGGCGGCGAGGTCTCGCCGCTGCTCCAGATCGCGGCGGACAGCGACGACCGGCTGCTGCTCGCCGACCCGGACAGCGGGCTGCTGCTGATCCGCTCGGACGCGCCGTCGCCGGGACACGACCGGCTGGGCTGGGGGGTCCTCGGCAGCACCCTGCCGGTGCGCTTCCCGGAGTGCCTGCGGGTGCCGAACTGCACGGTCACGCCCTTCGCCATCCAGCCCGGGCAGGTGCTGACGCCGGAGAGCTGCGCGGTGGCGTTGCGGGTCGACGGCCCGGTCGGCAGCTGGGTCGGGGTGTGGCGGCCCGCGCAGCGCCGGATGCACCATCTCCCGCCGCCCCAGGGGTGGCTGGCGGGCGCGGGCCTCTGGACCGGGGACGGGGTGCTCCACCTGCCGTACGCGACGGCCGAGACGCCGTGCGGGGTGGCGCGGGTGGCGGCACCTTCGGGGGAAGCGGGGGCGACGGGGGAAGCGGGGAGGGCGGGGGACGCGGGGGAAGCGGGGGGCGCGGGGGCGGAGGGTCCGGTTTGGGACGGTACGGCTTCGCGGGCGGCGGCGGAGGACTCCTCCGCGGCGTCCGGCGAGCCGCCGGAACCGGACCCTCCGGGCCCCGTCGCGCTACGTCCTGTGCCGCTTCAGGAAGCACCGTTGGGGCGTCTTGTAACGAAGTAGTGGCGGTTGGCGTGGCCGCCTGGATCGGGGGTGTGGGCCGCCGGTTAAACTCGCCCGGCTGTTTGAAAGATCATGTTGACGGGGTGAGTTTTCCGATGAGTGACGCCAGCACGAACCAGCACACTGCCGACGTCCAGGAGTCCACCGGCCACGGCCGGCACCGGGGTCCGGTTTCGGTGCAGCACGACGGCGAGGCGACCGCCCAGGCGGCCCCCCGCGGCCGTCACCGCAGGCCGGTCGAGCAGACGCAGACCGAGTACGCGGCCTGACGAAGCCTCAGGCACTCGGCTTCTTTTCGACAGTCCCCGGCATCAATGGATGCCGGGGACTGTCGCGTCGGGCCTGAACCGCTGCCGGACCGCTGAACACGGCACGCCCAGCGTCAGGAGCGTCGCAGCCCCAGCACTTCCGCCGCCGCGAAGGTCTCCCCCTGCGGCCGCTGCGCGTAGTGCGGGGTGAGCAGCGCGTCCAGCTCGTCGTAGGTGAACGTGTCCTGCTTGCTGTCGAACTTGGCCTGTACGCGCGGCCGTTCGACGATCGCCACCATGCCGCCGTGTACGACGATCAGCTGGCCGTTGACGCGTGCTGCGGCGGGTGAGGCCAGGTAGCCGACGAGCGGGGCGACATGCTCGGGGGCGAGGGGGTCCAGTCCGTCGGCGGGTTGCTCGAACCCGGCGAAGACGTCCTCGGTCATCCGGGTGCGGGCGCGCGGGCAGATGGCGTTGGCGGTCACGCCGTACTTGGCGAGCGCAAGGGCCGTCGAGGTGGTGAGCCCGACGATTCCTCCCTTCGCCGCCGCGTAGTTGGGCTGGCCGACTGATCCCGCGAGGAACGCCTCCGAGGAGGTGTTCACGATCCGCCCGTACACCGGCCCGTCGGCCGCCTTGGACCGCTCGCGCCAGTGTGCGGCCGCGAAGTGGGTGGTGTTGAAGTGGCCTTTGAGGTGGACGCGGATCACCGCGTCCCACTCCTCCTCGGTCATGGAGAACACCATGCGGTCGCGCAGGATGCCCGCGTTGTTGACCAGGATGTCCAGCTTGCCGAACTCGGCGACCGCCAACGCGACCAGCTCGTCCGCCTGTGAGAAGTCGGCGATGTCCCCGGTGTGGGCGAGGGCCTTTCCGCCGGCCGTACGGATCTCGGCGGCGACCTGTTCGGCGGGAGCGGCTGAGGCTTCGCCCGAGCCGTCCCGGCCCGGCTGCCCGAAGTCGTTGACGACGACGGCCGCGCCGAGCCGGGCCAGTTCCAGCGCCTCGGCCCGGCCGAGGCCGCGGCCCGCGCCGGTGACGATCGCGGAGAGCCCTTCGAGTGGCAGTGACATACCGACCCCCTCGGATCTCGGTTCAGATCTCGATGCAGGTGCGCAGTGCCGTCCCCGTCCGCATCTGGTCGAGCGCCTCGTTGATCTCGCTCAGTGGCACCCGGTGGGTGATCAGGCCGTCCAGGTCGACGCGGCCGGCCCGCCACAGGGCGATGGTCCGCTCGTAGGAGCGCAGGACGTCCCCGCCGCCGTACATGGACGGCAGGATCCGCTTCTCGTCGAAGAACAGCTCGAACATGTTGAGCTGGAGGAAGTCGTCCATGGCGCCCGCGCCGACGACGACCAGGGTGCCGCCGCGCCGCGTGGTGTCGTACGCCGTGCGGGCGGTGGCGGACCGGCCGACGACCTCGAAGACGTAGTCGAAGCCCTCACCGCCGGTGACCTGCTGCTTGGCGTCGGCCAGTTCGTCGGGCGAGACGGCCTTGGTGGCGCCGAACCTGAGCGCGGACTCGCGGCGCGAGGCGACCGGGTCGACCGCGACGATCTCGGCGGCGCCCTTGAGGCGTGCGCCCTGGATCGCGGAGATGCCGACACCGCCGCAGCCGATGACGGCGACCGACGAACCGGCCTCCACGTCCGCGGTGTTGAGCGCGGCACCCAGCCCCGTGGTCACCCCGCAGCCGATGAGTGCGGCGATGTCGAAGGGCACGTCGTCGGGTATCGGCACCGCGCAGCCTGCGTCGACCACGACCTCCTCGGTGAAGGTGCCGGTGCCGGCGAAGCCGAAGACGTCACCGCCGGGGCGCCTGAAGTTGGGGGTGCCCGCGTTCATGAACCCGGCCAGGCACAGCTGGGTCTGGCCGCGCTTGCAGGCGGGACACACACCGCAGGCGGGCAGCCAGCAGACGACGACCCGGTCGCCGGGCTTCAGGTGGCTGACGCCCTCCCCCACTTCGAGGATCTCCCCGGCGCCCTCGTGACCGGGCACGAACGGCGCCGGCTGCGGCAGTACGCCGCCCATCGCGGACAGGTCCGAGTGGCACAGCCCGGTGGCCCGCACCCGGATCCTCGCCTTGCCGGGACCGAAGCCCACCGCCTCGACGTCGTCGAGGACCTCCAGCTTGTCCTGGCCGATCTCGTGCAGTACGGCTGCGCGCATGGTGCGGCTCCCCTCGAGAGGCTCGGTGGCTCGGTGGCTCGATGGCTCGGCGGTCGGTGGCTCGATGGCTCGGTGGCTCGGCGGTCGGTGGCTCGGCGGCTCGATGGCTCGGCGGTCGGTGGCTCGGCGGCTCGGTGGCTCGGTGGCTCAGGAGTGTTCGACGACGGTGTCGGCGAGGACCGGGGTGTCGTCCCGCTCGACCGCGTTCACGGCCACCCGCACGACGCCTTCCTGACGCCACATGCGCACGCGCAGTGTCTCGCCCGGATACACCACCCCGGCGAACCGGGTGGCGTACCCGCGCACCCGGGTCACGTCCCCGCCGAGCATCGTGTCGACGACCGCCTTGAGCGTGATGCCGTACGTGCACAGCCCGTGCAGGATGGGCCGCTCGAACCCGGCGACCTTGGCGAACTCCGGGTCGGCGTGCAGCGGGTTCCGGTCGCCGGAGAGGCGGTAGAGCAGGGCCTGGTCCTCGCGGACCGGCCGTTCGACGATCCGGTCGGGCTCGCCGACGGGTGGGTCGAGACGGGCGGAGGGGCCGCGGTCGCCGCCCCAGCCGCCTTCTCCGCGGACGAAGATCTGGGCGTCGTTGGTCCACAGCGGGCCGTCGGTGTCGGCGACCTCGGTGCGCATCACGAGGACGGCCGCCTTCCCCTTGTCGTACACGCCGGCGATGCGGGAGGTCGCGGTGGCCGTGCCCTCGACCGGCAGGGGGCGGTGGATCTCCAGGCTCTGGCCGCCGTGCAGGACGCGGGCCAGGTCGACGTCGACGCCGGGCATGGACAGACCGCTGATCACCCCGGGCGAGCCGGCGCCCGCGACAGTGGCGAAGCTCGGCAGGACGTGCAGCCGGGACTCCAGGGTGTAGCGCAGCTCGTCGGGGTCGGTGGCGGGGATGCCCGCGCCGATGCCCAGGTGGTAGAGCTGGACGTCCTTCGCGGTCCAGGCGATCTCGCCGGAGCGGGGCTCGGCGGCCAGGGCCTTGGCTGCGTCGATGGGCATGGGGCTCCCTGCTCCTGAGGGCTCAGAGACCTCGGTACGGTCGTCCGCACCGTCGGCCGCACCGAGGTCGACACGGGGCCGACCTAGAACGCGTTCCAGTCCGGCGACCCCTGTATAGCCCAGCGCTCCGCAGTTGTGAAGGCTCCTGACGGAGTGTCAGGTCAGTGGTTGGTGGAAGAGCATCCCGTGACATTTGTCCTGCCTCGGTCCGTACAAGCGCATCTGCCGGGCGGGCGGGCGAGTGCGTAGCGTCGTGGTCATGCCTGAGAACAAGGTCCGACTCAAGGTGGGGTGCAAGGCCGCCCGGAAGGCCGGCCCGGTCTCCGAGCACCGCGGCCCGGCGCCCAGCGGCTTCAGCCTGCTGCCCTGGCTGCTGATGGGGATGGGTTCCCTCTCCAACCTCTTCCAGGGCGAGACCGTTCCTAGTGCCGCATCAGGCAACGTTTGCCCTGTCGACCACTTCACGTAGCCGTTCGTCGGCGGCGTGCTTGTTCCGCCAGATGATGTAGCGGCGGATCATGCTGCCCTGCTCTTTGTGGCTGGCGTGGTCCGTGCCGTCCAGGGCGAAGTAGCGCAGGGCGGTGAACTGGGCCTCGATGCGGTTCAGCTAGGAACTGTTGGTCGGCGTGTAGGCGAACTCGACGTTGTTGGCTGCGGCCCAGTCGCCGACCCGGGAGTCCTTCTTCGTGGTCAGGTGCGGGGAGAAGTTGTCGAGCACGATCGCGATCCGGATGTCCGACGGGTAGAGGCTGCGCAGGTAGCGGCAGAACTGAAGGAGCCTCGCCCGGTTCTTCTTCGGCTTGATGTGGCCGTAGAGCTTGTCCTGGGCCAGGTCGTAGGCGGCGAACAGGTGCCGGACCCCGTGCGGGCGGGTGTAGGTCGCCCGGCGACGGGGTCTCGGCTCCCGGTCGGGGTCCTTGTGCCGTCCGCCGCGCTCGGCCCACTGTCGTCCGGGATGGGGCTGGAGGTTGAGCGGGCCGAACTCGTCCAGGCAGAAGATAACTTCCGGTTCGCCGTCCTCGGGTATGACCTCGCCGTCGGCGATCGCGTAGAGGTGCTCGACGCGGGCCTTCTTGGCGGCATAGTCCGGATCGCGGGAGGTCTTCCAGGTCTTTAGGCGTTGAAAGGACACGCCCTCCTCGCGGAGCAGGACCCGCAGGCCCTCGTGGCTGATGTCGTCGACCACCCCCTCGGCGACCAGGAAGTCGGCCAGCTTGGCCAGGCTCCAGGTCGAAAACGGCAGGCCGCGCTCGGCAGGCTTGGACTTGGCGATCTTCTTGATGTCGCGCCGCTCGGGCAGGGTGAACGTCCTGGGCCGGCCGCCCTTGTACTTCGGGTAGAGCGCCTCGAAGCCGTCAGCGTTGAAGTTGTGGATCACGTCCCGAACCCGGTCCGCGCTGGTGAACGTCACCTCGGCGATCTTCGCCACGTGCATGCCCTGCGCGGACAGCAGCACCATCTGCGCCCGCCGCCAGGTCACCACCGACCCGGTGCCTCTGCGGATGATCCGCAGCAGGCGCCGCCCCTGGTCATCATCGATATCGCGGACGCGTACTCGTTCTGCCACCCGCACAGCCTGGCGACACCGCGCCGTCCGGACCAGCATCCAAACGGCGCGTCACGTCACAACACGGGTATCGGCGCTCGCGTCACTATGCGTTGGGGTCACGCAGGCCGACTGCATCATGACGCCAGAACGGCTCTGCATAGACCAGTGTCCCCGTCATCCATGGCTCATGCTCCGGGAACCTGATGACCTGAAAGGCACCGTCCGGGATACGCAGGGATGGCTTTCGAAAGCCCAGGCCACCACCGGGCGCGAAGCCGAAACGCGAGTAATAGCCCGGATCACCCTCCAGGAAGACGAGGGGAACAGCCCGCTCGGCGAGGACCCCCAGTCCGTGTCGGACCAGGGCCGAGCCGATACCCCGCTTATGGAGGTCAGGCATCACTGCCAGCGGACTGAGGACTTGCACGTCAACCAGCCGGCGAGGGGCATCGAGAAGACTGCGGGTGAACATGACATGCCCGACGACCTGCCCGTCGTGCTCGGCGACCAGCGAGAGACCGTCCTCGGGTGTGATGGTCTCCCGCAGGGTATCGACCAGGTCGGCCACGACAAGGCCATGGTCACCGAAAGCCTGCAGGTGAACATCCCGCACGGCCTGTCTGTCACTCGGAAGTTCTTCGCGAAGATCCATGCCCGGAGGGTAAAGGCCCCTCCGGATAGTTTGCACACGGTTTTGGAGCCGGAAGGACCCGCGGCCAGTGACCGCTCAGTTGCACACCGGCCCAGCGTCCAAACCGAACGCTCGCTCCGACGGGGCGAAGGTTCGCTGATGCGGCACTAGAGACTGAGCGGGAGTGAGTCCTGTTGCCAGGTCTCATGCTCGGCCGAACGCCCCGGACGGTGTTGGGCGTTCTGGTTGCCCGCGTTCGCTGCGCGTCCGGGCGGCACGGATCGTGTCCGTGGTCCGGGGGTGCGGGGGCGGGTTTCCTCACGCCCAGGAAAACGCCGGCCGGCCTGGACGGTCCGATGCCCCGCACGATCACTCCGGTCATGTGGGGGCGGTGTCGTCCGTCGCCGGATCGGGTGTCCCTGGGCGCGCCTTCCGATGGCCACGGCGGCTGCGTCGTGGCGGGTGGTGGTGCCGGTTGTGCTGGTGAGGGGTTTCTGCCAGTGCTGGGAGCCCCAGCGGCTGGTGTAGGCCGGGTCCACGACGATGACCGCGATCCCGGTCTGGTCGGCCATCGACGCCAGCCGGGCGCGGAGCTTGCCGGTGGGCATGCCGGAGATCAGCTGGCGGAAGCGTTTCCTGCGGCCGTGTTTCTCCCGGGTCTTGTCCGCGCCGAAGTCCAGGTCCTCGACCGCGATCGCCTTCACACCACAGGTGCGGGCCCAGTGCAGGAGACGGGTCAGGGCGTGCCGAACCTGGGCGTCACGGTGGAGTGCGGTGCCGGTCAGGTCGTAGGAGAAGCGGCGGGGGCTGCCAGTGGTTGCCGTGGATGTCCAGGCGCCAGGCGGCAAGGTGGTCGGCGTTCATGTCGACGCCGATCACCCCGTGCGCGAGGGCGGCCTCGATGGGGAGGGTGGGGGTGGGTGGGATCTGCCAGGAGGCGGTCAGGTACCAGCGGTCCCGGCCGGTGTCGTAGTGGATGCGGTAGGCGATGGCCCGGTCGGCCGCGACGCGGTCGGCCCACTCGGTGCCCCGGTGCGCGAACGCGACCCTGCCGGCGAGGATGTAGCGGCCGTGCGGGGCGTTGGCCAGATGGGTGAGCGGTGCGGGGAGCTTGATGCTCGCCTCGCCGTTCGGGGCTGATACGGATGGTCTCGTTGCCGTGGCGCTTGCCGGACTCGCCGTCCGCCTGGCAAAACCAGCGCTCCGCCTCCCAGCGCCCACGCCACTGCGACTCCGTGAGCTGGGCCGCCTCCAGGTGGTGGCGGGTGCGGGCCAAGGCTTTGCCGCCGCGCACGACACGGACGATGCCCACCTCGCGGTCGGCCCGCGCGACAGTCAGCCGGTCCTGAAGTACCCGCAGGCGCCGCGACTTCGCGTGCCATTCCCGCGCCGACCGGTAACCCCCGGGCGTCTTCTTCGTCCCCTTCTGCCCGACGGGCAGGGACAGCCGGTCCTCGATGGTACGGACGCCGGCTTCCAGGTTGTGGATGTGTGCGAGCTGGCAGCGGCGGGCCAGCGCCCACTGGTCGTGCGTGGCTTTGGTGATGCTGCCCGCCCACCGTGACGACGACAGCGCAGTCAGCTCCCGCTTACGCACCGCCCACGTCTCACCGGAATGCTCCAGGCCGTCCCGGCAACGCGCCTTGAGGTCCTTCGCCGCCAGCGACCCCAGATGCGCGCCCACCAGACGCAGCACCTTCTCATCACTGGGCGTCAGCTGCTTGAGGCGGGTCCGGACAGCCACACCCGTGCGGACGCGACGAACGGCGCCGCCACACTCCGCAGCCCACCCACCCCTGTCACCCCCCACCCGAAGATCCCGTCGCCATGAGAAACGAGCACCTCCCACGAAGGTCACGCATTCGACGAGAGAACGTAAGTTCCAGACTGAAACCGGCCCACGACCGAGGCACGCGACACGACATCGACCACCAGCACTCACTCCCACTCACCAGAACGCTCTTCAACACACCCCAGCCACAGCAGTTCCAAACCCCCTCACGCCCCGCGAGTGCGACGTCCTCAAGGCCTCGGCGGACGGCGCGACCGTTGCCGACATCGCCACCGAGCTCCACCTCTCGGAGTCCACGGTCCGCAACTATCTCTCCGCCGCCATCGGCAAGACGGGCACCCGCAACCGCACGGAGGCGATGCGGGAGGCCCGGCAGCAGGGGTGGCTGTAGCCGGGCTCACCGCGTCGCCGCTACCCCGTCACCGCCACCGACTTGTACGCGGTCCCCTTCGGCGCCAGGCAAACGAACCAGTTCACCGGGGAGCCCTCCGCCGTGCGGATCGCCGAGGTCTCGGTGTTGACCTCCTCGCTCGGTGCCGGCTTGGTCACCTTGGTGGTCGTGCCGTCCTTCCAGGTGCAGGTGACCTGCTGGGCGGTCTTGGCGACCTGTCCGATGACCAGGCGCTCGGGATCTTCGGAGTTGGACGTCAGGGGGAGCGCCGCGGCCTGGAGGTCCGTGCCGGACATGCCGTCCTCCGCGGTGATCAGGTCCTGCAACACCGTCAGATCCTTGTCACCCGCGTGCCGGTGCACGAAGAACGCGCCCTTGCCGACCAGGTCGGAGGCCTTGTCCACGTCTACGGGGCGGTCCCCGTACTCGGTCATCGCGTCCAGCTCGCCCTGCGCCTCCACCTCGTCACGCGGCGCCGGCCACACGTCGATCAGGACTTTCCATGCCTGGCCGTTCTCGGTTCCGGTCGCCAGCGTGGTCCGCTTGGCGTCGAACACGTTCGGCGACGGGACGGGATGCGTGGCCAGTGGCCTCACCGGCTCCTCGTCCCCGCCCTGCAGCCCGGCCGCCGCCAGCGTGGCCGAGGAGCCGGCCAGTACCAGGGTCGTGGCCGCCGCCACCGCCCAGCGCCGCGCCCTGCGGCGACGGCCGCCGCGGATCACCGCCTGGTAGGGGGCTATGCCGATCTCGACCTCGTCCGTGGCGTCGGCCAGCAGGACGGCGATGTCGCTGTTCGTCATGTCGCTGTTCGTCTCCCGGTCCGCGCTCATCACTTCCGCCCTCCGCTCGTCACCATCTCGGCAAGACCCGGTATGGCGCGGAGCTTCGCGATCCCCTTGGCCGCGTTGCTCTTCACCGCGCCCACCGAACAGCCCATCGCCTGGGCCGTCTGTGTCTCGGTCAGGTCCTCCCAGTAGCGCAGAACCACCGTCTCCCGCTGCCGCGGGGGCAGTTGGGCCAGCGCCTTCAGCAGCGCGTTGCGGTCTTCCGCCTGGGAGATGCGGTCACCGCTGTCGGCGACCTCGCGCACCAGCCCCGAGTCGTCCTTGGGCGCCAGGAACTCCTTGAGGCGCCTGCGGTGCTTGCGTGCGTGCGCGTTGATCATCACGCGCCGTACGTACGCCTCCGGATCGTCCGCCGAGCCGACCTTGCGCCAGGCCACATAGACCTGTTCGAGTGTCGACTGGACCAGGTCCTCCGCGGCGTGCTGTTCCCCCGTGAGGAGAAATGCCGTCCGCATCAGCCGCGGCCAGCGGCCGATGACAAAGCTCTGGAACTCCTTGTCCCGAGCCTCCTTGCGATCCCCCATGGGCACCTCCTGCATGTGTAAAGGAGTCCATGGACCGCCCGGACCGTTGCCTCACTGGGCGAAATTGATCGCGCACGCGGTCTCGGCCCGACTCCACGGCGACTT
Source organism: Streptomyces sp. NPDC058678 (assembly GCF_042714835.1). Taxonomy (NCBI): domain Bacteria; kingdom Bacillati; phylum Actinomycetota; class Actinomycetes; order Kitasatosporales; family Streptomycetaceae; genus Streptomyces; species Streptomyces sp. NPDC058678. Next base: position 96,483 of record NZ_JBHXSG010000011.1, read on the forward strand.
CTCGGGCGCCGCGCAATCAGTGCGGCTGCGACCACGGCTGCGACTGCGACCACGGTTGTAGCCGCGGCTGCGACCGCGCCCGCGGCTACCGCCCCCTCACCTCACTCCGAGGCGACTTTTCGCGGCAGCCACAACAGCATCAGCACCACCCCGCCGGCCAGCACCCCGGTCCCCGTCCGGAACGCCAGCGCGTAGCCCTCCGTCAGCGCCTCGGGCGAGCCGCGCCCCGCCGTACGGGCCGCCGCGATCGTCGACATGACCGCGAGCCCCAGCGAACCGCCCATCGTGCGCGAGGTGTTGACCAGCCCCGACACCAGCCCGGCCTCCCCCGGCGCGGCCCCCGCCGTGGCCAGCGCGGCGAGCGGCGTCGCGGCCAGACCCGCGCCCAGCATCATCAGGATCCCCGGGATCATGATGGTGGTGAGATACGCCCCGTCCGCGGTCATCGTCGACTGCCAGCCGAACCCGGCGACCGCGACCAGGGTGCCGAGCACCGCCACGGCACGTGCCCCGGCCCGCCGCATGAAGCGCGGCGCGAGCTTGGAGCCGACGACCACGGCCAGGGAGCTCGGCACCAGCGCGAGACCGGCGTCCAGCGGCGAGTAGCCCAGCACGTTCTGGGCGTACAACGTCATGAAGAACCACATGCAGAACATCGCGGAGCCGCACAGGAACATCGCCACGTTCGCGGACGCCACGGCCCGCACCCTGAGCAGTCCGAGCGGCATCAGCGGAGCCGCCGTACGGGCCTCGACGGCGAGGAAGCACCCGATCAGCGCGATCCCGGCCAGCAGCGGTACCAGGGCGGCCGCCGCCGACCACCCCTCGGCCTCGGTCTGCGAGATGCCGTACGCCAGGGTGGCGAGCCCCGCCGTCACCAGCAGGGCGCCCGGCAGGTCGAGCCGCCGCCCGTCCCCCGCGCTTCCCTCGACCAGCCACACCACCGAGCCGAGGAGCACGACCGCCCCCACCGGCACGTTGATCAGCAGCACCCACCGCCACGACAGCACGTCCACCAGGACCCCGCCGACGAGTCCGCCGGCCGCTCCGCCGCCCGCGCCGACCGCCGTCCAGGTCGCGATGACACGCGCGCGTGCGGCGCCTTCCGGGACGGCTGACGTGAGGATGGTGAGCGTCGAGGGCGCGAGCACCGCCGCGCCGAGCCCCTGCGCGGCGCGGGCCACCAGCAGTTGCCAGCCCTCCTGGGCGAGTCCGCCGCCCAGCGAGGCCACGGTGAACAGGCCGAGGCCGACCAGGAACATCCGCTTACGGCCGTAGAGGTCTCCGGCCCGCCCGCCGAGCAGCATGAACCCGGCGAAGGCGATGGCGTAGGCGTTGACGACCCACTGGAGCCCCTGCTGGCTCAGCCCCAGGTCGGTCCGCATCGACGGCAGTGCCACGTTCACGACGGACACGTCGAGCACGACCAGGAACTGTCCGGCACACGCGAGCGCGACGACCAGCCAGGTCGGCGGCGCGGTACGGCGACGGGGCACGCGGGTGACGTCAGCGGCTTCCAGCATGCCGGTCATGCTCTCAACCCGCTTGCGCCTCTGGCATCGGGATTTGGTCCTACGTCACCAGGCAGACCGCTCAGGGATCGCTTGGGTCGGCGGCACGCCGCGCGGCGTTCCCCCACGTCCCCCGGGCAGCGCCGCGCCGCGGGCCTCTTTCCCCAAGAGAAGACAAAGAAATCGTTAGTAGGCCGAAGCATCGGAATAGTTGCCCAGGCGCACGGGTTCACCCTGCACGTATCCCCGCACGTGTCCCCGCACGCACACCCGCACGTAACCCGCACGGGACCATCTGACCCCCGGCCTGGAGGCCCCACTCCATGACGCACACGTCGACCGACCAGCCCGTACGCAGAGCGAGCGGGGCCGTGGTCCCGGTGCTCGCCTTCGCGGGCATCGTGGTCGCGGTGATGCAGACCCTGCTCGTCCCGGTCATCAAGGATCTGCCGCAGCTGCTGGACACCGAGCCGAGCAACGCCACCTGGGTGCTGACCTCGACCCTGCTCTCCGGCGCCGTCGCCACGCCGATCATGGGCCGCCTCGGCGACCTCTACGGCAAGCGCCGCATGCTGATCCTCAGCCTCTCGGTGATGGTCGTCGGCGCGCTTGTCAGCGCCCTCACCAGCGACCTGCTCACGATGATCGCGGGCCGTACCCTCCAGGGCTTCGCGATGGGCGCGATCCCGCTCGGCATCGGCCTGATGCGCGACATGCTGCCCCGCGAGAAGCTCGGCTCGGCGATGGCCCTGATGAGCTCCTCGATCGGCGTCGGCGGCGGCCTCGCCCTGCCCGCCGCGGCCCTGGTCGCGCAGCACGCCGACTGGCACGCCCTCTTCTACGGCGCCGCCGGCCTCGGTGCCCTCGCCATCGCGCTCACCCTCCTCGTCGTACCCGAGTCCCCGATGCGCGCGAAGGGCACCTTCGACGTCCTCGGCGCGATCGGCCTCTCCGCGGGCCTCGTCCTCTTCCTCCTGCCCATCACCAAGGGCAGCGACTGGGGCTGGACGTCCGGGACCACGCTCGGCCTGTTCGGCGCGTCCGCCGTCGTGCTCGTCCTGTGGGGCGTGATGGAACTGCGGCTGAAGGCCCCCCTGGTGGACCTGCGCACCACGGCCCGCCCGGCGGTGCTCTTCACCAACCTCGCCTCGATCATGGTCGGCGTCTCGTTCTACGTCGTCTCGCTGGTCCTGCCCCAGCTCCTCCAGCTGCCCAAGGCCACCGGCTACGGGCTCGGCCAGTCGATGGTCGTGGCGGGCCTGCTCGTGGCACCGCTCGGCCTGACCATGATGTTCACGGCCCCCGTCTATGCCCGTCTGTCGGCCAAGTACGGCCCCAAGGTCACCCTGATCCTCGGCATGCTGATCATCGCGATCGGCTACGGCGCCGGCCTCGGCCTGATGAGCGCCCCCTGGCAGAGCCTCGTCATCGCCGTCATCCTCGGTGCGGGCATCGGCCTCGCCTACTCCTCCCTGCCCGCGCTGATCGTCGGCGCGGTCCCGGCGTCGGAGACGGGCGCCGCGAACGGCCTGAACACGCTGATGCGTTCCATCGGTACGTCGGTGTCGAGCGCCGTCATCGGCATGGTCCTCGCCAACACGGCGAACAACGTGAACGGCGTCGCGATCCCGACCATGCACGGCTTCCGGGTCTCCTTCCTGATCGCGACCGGCGCGGTGGCGGTCGGTCTCCTGATGGCCCTCCTCCTGCCCCGCAACCGCCCGGCGGCCAAGCCGCAGCTGCGCGCGAGCAGCGAGGAGGACGCCAACCTGGAGCGCGCCGAGGAGGCTCTGCGCGGCTTCCGTGGCCGGGTCCTGGACTCCTCCGGCACTCCGGTCGCGCGCGCCAGGGTCACCCTGATCGACCGCCGCGGCCGCCAGGCCGGCGCGACGCTCTCCGCCGAGGACGGCAGCTACACCCTCGCCGTCCCGGCCCAGGGTCCGTACGTCCTGGCCGCCAAGGCCGCCGGACACGGCCCGCTCGCCTCCGCGGCGAGCCACGCGGGCGACGAGCGCGCGGTCGCCCTGGACCTGACGCTGCCGGGCGAGAGCGTCTCCGCCTGACGATCCCCTCCTCACGCCCGCTCCTCACACCCCCCGTCGCCCACGAGACGGGGGGTGTGGTGCGTCAGGACAGGGGGCGTGGTGCACCATGGGCGCCCGGAAGGACGTACGACCGAGAGGACCCCCATGCCCGCGGCCCCCAAGCCCGAGATCCTGGCCGCCTTCGAGGCCGCGAAGGGGTTCATGCCCGCCGGTGAGGGCCTCGCCCTGTACGCGGCTGCCGTGGAGGCCGGGCGCCTCGGGCTGCCGCTTCTCGAAGTCGGCACGTACTGCGGGCGGTCCGCGATCCTGCTCGCCGACGCGGCCCGCGAGGCCGGCGTCACGGCGCTCACCGTCGACCACCACCGGGGCAGCGAGGAGCAGCAGCCGGGCTGGGAGTACCACGACCCGGAGACGGTCGACCGCGAGCTCGGCCTGATGGACACCCTGCCGACCTTCCGCCGCACGCTGCACCGCGCCGGACTTGAGGAGCACGTGGTGGCGTTGGTCGGCCGCTCGCCGCAGGTCGCGAAGATCTGGGACACCCCCCTCGGCCTGGTCTTCATCGACGGCGGCCACACCGACGAGCACGCGAACGCCGACTACGAGGGCTGGGCGCCCCATATCGCCGAGGGCGGACTGCTCGTCATCCACGACGTGTTCCCGGACCCGGTGGACGAGTTCACCGGCCAGGCCCCGTACCGCCTCTACCTCCGGGCTCTGGCGTCCGGCGCGTTCACGGAGGTCTCGGTGACGGACTCACTGCGGGTGCTGCGGCGGACCGGGCCAGGGCTCTGACCCGGAGCCACGATCGGCTCCGCAGCGCTCCAAGGGCCTCTGCTCCGTCGGGTGCCGGGGTCCGCGGAGCAGGTGGTCGGCCCGTAAGGTGGCAGTCGTGTCGTACGTAGGCCCGGACTTCGAACCTGCCCGGCCCCGCCGCTCCCGGCGCGGCCCGCTGACCGTCGCGGTCGCCGCGCTCGTGCCGGGCGCGCTGCTCGGCTGGCTGGTGTACGAGGCGGTGGGCGGATCCGACGGAGGATCGGCGGGGGCGGTCGGGACGCCCGCGTCGTCGAGCACGTCGGCCTCGCCGAGGACATCCGCGCCGACGGCCTCCGCCATCGACGACGCCAAGCCGAACGAGACCTCCGCGACCCCCACCACCTCCGCGCCCGCCGCCTCCGGCCCCCTCAAGGGCAAGGTCGTCGTCATCGACCCGGGCCACAACCCGGGCAACTTCCGGCACACGGCCGAGATCAACCGCAAGGTGGACATCGGCACGAACTCGAAGGAGTGCGACACCACGGGCACGTCCACCAACTCCGGTTACACGGAGGCGGAGTTCACGCTCGACGTCGCCCACCGGATGCGCACGCTGCTCCAGGAGCAGGGCGCCACGGTGAAACTGACCCAGGACGGCGACCGGCCCTACGGCCCGTGCGTGGACGAGCGCGCCCGGATCGGCAACGCGGCGCACGCGGACGCCGTCGTCTCGGTCCACGCGGACGGCTCCGCGGCCGGCAACCGCGGCTTCCACGTCATCCTGCCGGGCAGCGTGCACGCGGGCGCCGCCGACACCCGCGCGATCGTCGCGCCCTCGCGCGGACTCGGTGAGCGCATCGCGGGCAACTTCGTCCGCGCCACGGGCAGCGCGCCCTCCAACTACATCGGCGACGGCACCGGACTCGACACCCGCACGGACCTGGGCGGTCTCAATCTGTCAACGGTTCCCAAGGTGTTCATCGAGTGCGGCAACATGCGCGATAACAAGGACGCGGCACTGCTGACCAGTGGTGCGTGGCGGCAGAAAGCGGCGCAAGGGATCTCTGAGGGAATCGTGAGTTTCCTGCGCGGGTAGTGATCGGTGCGCTGATCCGGGCGGACACCCTGTTCTGGCGGACGATAGTGTCGTCCCCACGATGAGGGGCCACCCCCGCGCTTCACACCAGGGCCTGACGGCGACATGGTGACAGCGACGCCTCTACCGACGACGAGACGACCTACGAAGGACCCTGAAGTGAATATCCGCTCCCTCACTCGAGGCGACGGCGTGGTGATCGGAGCAGCGGTGTTGCTGTTCATCGCGTCGTTCCTCGACACGTACTCCAGCGACAGCGGCGGCGGCGACATCCCCAACGCCTGGGAGAACCTCGGCCTGGTGATGAGCCTGTACATCGGAGGCATCATCGGGGCGGCCCTGATCGTCGTCGCCCGCGCGCTCCCGCAGCCGCGCAAGGTCGTCGGGCTCGACCTGGGGCAGTTGGGTGTCGCACTGGCGATCTTCGCCGCGTGGACCTCGTTCTGGACGATCATCGACCCGCTGGGCGCGTTCAGCGACGATCTCGGTGGAGCGGACATCAGCACCGGCAGCGGCCTCATCCTCGGCCTGATCGGCGCGCTGTTGCTGGCCGGCGCCGCCGTCGCCACCCCCCTGGTCCCCGCCCTGCAGGCCGCCCTCATCCCCGCCCCCAAGCCGGCCGCCCCGCAGCCCTACGGCGCCCAGCCCCCCGGCGGTTACGGCTACCCCGGTGCCCAGCCGCAGCAGCCGTACGGTGGCCAGCCGCAGCCCGGTCAGCCCTTCGGCGCGCAGCCTCAGCCTCAGCCGCAGCAGCCTCAGCCGCCGCAGCAGCAGGGGCAGGCTCAGCCGCCGTCCCCGGAGTTCTCGCCGTTCTGGTTCGCCGTGCCGGTGCCGCGTCCGCTGTTCGCGGAGGACGGCTCGCCGACGCCGATCGCCGAACTCGCCCCGGGCACCTGGTACCTGGCGGTCGAGCAGCGTGGCGGTGCGCTGGTCGCGCAGACGCAGGACGGTCGTCGTGGTGTGCTGCAGGACACCTCGGGGATCCAGCGCGGCTGACCCCTGTTCTTCGACGCGCGGCCCCTCGCCCTTCCGGGCGGGGGGCCGTTGTCGTACAGTCGCCCCTCGGCCGGCACCAGGTCAGGAGGCAGCTATGCGGCTCGGTCTCACGCTCGGCTACTGGGGCCGCGGACCCGACCCGGACCATGTTCCGCTCGTGCAGGAGGCCGAGCGGCTCGGCTACGACTCCGTGTGGACCGCCGAGTCGTGGGGCTCGGACGCGTTCACCCCTCTCACCTGGATCGCCGCGCAGACCTCCCGCATCAAACTCGGCACGGCGGTGGCCCAGATGGCGGCCCGCTCCCCGACCACGACGGCCATGCACGCCCTCACCCTGGACCACCTCTCCGGCGGCCGCATGATGCTCGGCCTCGGGCTGTCCGGCCCGCAGGTCGTCGAGGGCTGGTACGGGCGTCCGTTCCCGAGGTCGCCGCTGACCGCGACCCGCGAGTACGTCGACGTCGTACGCCAAGTCCTCGGGCGGGAAGCACCGGTTGAGCTGGACGGCCGCTTCCACTCCCACCCCTACCGGGGCGCGGACGGCACCGGTCTCGGCAAGGCGCTCAAGTCCATCACCCACCCTCTCCGCCCCGACCTCCCGGTCCTGCTCGGCGCCGAGGGGCCGAAGAACGTGGCCCAGACGATCCGGATCGCCGACGGCTGGCTGCCGCTGTACTGGTCACCGAGCCGGCCCGAGGCGTACGGGGAGGCGGTGGCCGACCTCCCTGAGGGCTTCCTCGTGGCGCCCATGGCACAGGTGAAGGTCTGCGACGACGTGGCCCAAGGCCTGCTCCCGGTCAAGGCGATGCTCGGCTTCTACATCGGCGGGATGGGGCACGCGGCCCGCAACTTCCATGCCGATCTGATGGCGCGCATGGGGTACGAGGAGGAGGCGCGGCGGATCCAGGAGCTGTTCCTGTCCGGCCGCCGGGAGGAGGCCGTGCTCGCCGTGCCGGACGCGTTCGCCGACGAGATCTCCCTCGTCGGACCGCGCGAACGCATCGCGGAACGCCTGGAGTCGTGGCGAAAAGGGCCGGTGACCGACCTGCTGGCGATGTCCCCGGACCGGCACACCCTGCGGGTGCTCGCCGAGCTCAACTCCTAGCCGGTCGGCGGTCACCCGTCACCCGTCACCCGTCAGCGGAAGATCGCGATCGCCTCCAGCGTCACCTCTCCGGTGTCCTGTCGCCAGCCGGTCATCTTGCCCAGGCAGCGGGCGGTGAAGGTGCCCTCCGGGATGGTCTCGCGCCGCAGGCCCTCGCGGGCGCCGACGACCCTGACGTACGGCGGTGCCTGCGGATCGGTGTACGCGGCGCGCAGGACGATGCCCTGCGAGGTGTCCGGGTCCATCACGAAGCGGCCCCGCACCGAGACGAACTCGTCGATGTCGCTCAGCGCGATCCGGGTGTCGCCGTCGAGGGCGTCGGTGAGAGCCCGGTTGGGCCGTACGTCGCCCGTGCGCAGGTCGGCGTGGACGATGGCGTCGGCCCGGTCGAGGGCGTCCATCAGCATCCCTATGACGTTGATGGGTTCGTTCTTCTGGACGTACTTGGTGAACTTCTCCTGGGTGACGACCCGGCCGGCCTTGACGGTCCACGGCATGAGCTTCCCGAGGAAGCCGACGCTGGTGTTGACGTTGGTGCGGTGCTCCACCGCCTGTTCGAGCGCCTCGCTGTAGTGGCTGACCTGGTAGAGGTCCATGACGGACTTCCCGTCCAGGTAGAAGCAGATGCTGTACGCCGTCTGCCGTGCCGCCGCCCGCCGCCGGGCCTCCCGCGCGTGCCTCAGCAGGACGGCGGCGAGCACCACGAGGCCCGCCGCCGTCACCAGCCAGACCGTCATCCACGGCCACCACGCGCTCCACCACAGTCCATCAGTGACAGCCACGGATCTCCTTGAAGGCCTCGGAAAGGGACGAGTCGTCGGCGTCCACCATCCGCCCGCCGGTCTTCGCCGCCGCGCGGCGCAGTTCGCCCGCGTCGGCCTCGCCGAAGTGGACGGAGTAGGTGGGGACTTCGCGCGCGGCGGCGGGCAGCGCCTCGTAGTGGCGTACGAACTCCGGGTAGGTCAGGCCCGCGTTGTTCTCGCCGTCGGTCATCAGGACCACGGACACGGAACGTCCGGGGTCGGCGGCGACCGCGTCGGCGGCGGTGCGGTAGCCGTGGTCGAGGGCGGACCATACGGCGGTGGCGTCGCCGTAGCCGCCGCGGGCGACGGTGTCGGAGAGCGCGTCGAGGTCCTTCGGGCCGTTGACGGTGACCGTCCGCTCCTCCAGGACACGACCGCCGAACCGTACGACGGTCAGGTGCTCACCCCGGTAGAACCGGGTGAACTTGCCCGTCGCCGAGGAGTCCGCGCCGCTGAGCCCGGCGAACGCCTCGCGCAGGGCGGCCATACGGGTGCCGCGCATCGAGCCGGAGAAGTCGAGCAGGAAGACGACCTGGCCGGCGGTGCGGTGGTTCGGGTCGCCGTAGTCCGCCAACAGGCGTTCCAGTACGGCTGGTTGGTCGGGGAAGTAGAGGGCGTTGCCGATCGGTGCGCGCAGGGGGGCGTCCCGGGGCACCGTGGCGCTGACCGGGCGGCGCAGGGTGCTGTGCATGATCTCCTCCTGTACGGCGTCGCGCCGCAGCCACTCGGTGACCTTGTCGTAGGCGGCGCGGCGGGACGGGTCGAGCAGGAGGAGGGGGAAGTCGGAGAGGATCATGCCGTCCTCGGGGCGGACGACCGTCAGTTTCTCCTTCAGCCGTCCCGAGTCGTTGAGGGCGAGCAGGTCGGACTCGTACGCGATCAGCGCGTCGGCCCGGTCCTGGTGGGCGGCGTAGGAGTCGACGAGGGCGGGCGAGGTGGCCGCGGTGAGGGTCTGGCCGGAGCGGAAGCCGCGTAGCCGGTCGCAGGAGACGTCCTCGGTGCGCAGGGCGGCACCGGTGCCGGCGGCGGCCGTGGCCACGCCGACCAGGGCGGCGAGCCCGCTGCCCGCGTTGCGGGGGTCGGCCATGCCGAAGCGGACCTCGCCCTTCGCGGCGGCGTCGGCGACGTCCGCCCAGGTGAGCCGGGAGCCGGGCACGCCCGCGCGCAGGGCCCGGGCGGTGTCGGGGGCGAGGCCGATGACGACGGGGGACGTCATGGTCGGTGTGCGCTGCATCGCCTGCGCGGACCGCTTGTCGCGCAGCAGCAGATAGCGGTCGGAGGAGAGCCAGGCGAGGTCGTACCCGGTGCGGGACGCGGCGAGCCGGGTCTCCGCGTCGGCCCGGGGGTCGAGGTCGAGTTCGACGCCGGTCTCGTCCGCCAACTCGTCGAGGAGGGGGGTGAGTACGGCGAGATCGGGACTGGCGAGGACGCGTAGCCGGACCCGTTCGTCACCGCCGTCGCCGTCGCCGGTGCAGGCGGAGAGCAGGGTGGCGACCAGGACCGTGCACAGCGTCAGGACTGCTGCTCTGCCCCTCACTCGGCGCCCTCGGCGGGCGGGCAGTCGCCGACGATCTGGATCATCCGCTCCAGCAGGGACAGCCGGGGCAGTACGGCCTTGGTGTCGTCGGTGGAGGTGACGGGTGCCGGGATGTTCCGCTCGGCGAGGAAGTCGGCCAACCCGTCGCCGGTCGCGTCACTGCCGGCGTCACGCACCCGGAAGCCCAACTCCATCGCCCGCTGCTGGAGTTCGGGGTCCCCGGCGACGAGGTCGCCGAGCCGGTCACCGTCCCGGGTGAGGGCGACGAGCTGGGGCTCGGTGACGAAGCGGGTGGAGGGGTAGAGCAGGACGCGTTCGCTGTCGGGGGTGCCGTGTTCCGCCTCGTACTGGATCTGGTGGGCCAGGAACTGGTGCTCGTAGATCACCGCGATCGGCGAGATGCTCTTGCCGTCGGCGGACAGGTAGGTCTCGGCCTTCTCCGAGGAGGGCAGGCCCTGTTCGACGAGGAGGGGCTTGATGCTGCGGGCGAGCTTCTCGGCCTCCGCCTCGGTGTCCGGGGCGTCGTTCTTGTTCTCCATGAAGGCGACCAGACCGAGGTAGGTGCTGGCGGAGTTGGCCTCACAGATGTCGGAGGACTGGGCGAGGATCTTGTTGCCGTTGCGGACGCCCTGCTGGGAGATGTCGATGTCGTCCCAGCGTTTCCCGTCCTTGGTCAGCTTGAGGAACTCCTCCATGTTCAGGGTGTAGTAGAGAGGTCGGCCGTCCGGGTCAGGCTGGGGATCGGCCACACCCACGCCGCGCAGGGCCTCCGCGTACTCCCGGTAGGTGGCCAGCACGATGGGGCTGACGAAGGGGCGGTACGTCGTCACGGGGCGGTCGGCCGCCGCGCGCTCGCGGGTGATCAGGTCGGCGGCGGGCTGGCCGGACGGGAAGACGACGTCGTAGCCCTTGATGTCCTGGTTGGCGATCTCCCGGGACCCCATGCGGGTGATGTGCACCCGGAAGCCGTGCTTCAGCAGCAGCCGTTCGACTTCGGGATCCTCGAAGAAGTCCCGCTTGGAGGCCATCTTGGCCTCGATCGTGACGACCTTCTGCAACGGCAGTAACAGATGCCCCGACGCCATCAGCAGCACCAGGCCGAGGAGCGGGACGGGCAGCGCGACCGCCAGGGCTCTGCGCAGGCGGCCGCGCGCGGGTCTGATGACGGCCAAACGAGGCTCCAGCGGAGCGGGTCTGTTCGCGGACACCGGCGTTCTCCCCCCAGGGTGGGCCAGGATCGTCGATGACGACCCTTACCCCCGAACGACCATAGATCCAACGCCAGTTGAACGAAAGAAACGTGCACGATGAACGCCCACGACGTGCCCGGTCAAGCCGGTTCGGGTTTCATCCGGGATTGAGCGGCAACCCGAGGAGCATGTCCCCTCGATATCGCAACGGTTCCAACCAGGCCGGCACGATCATCGCCGTCGTCGCCGACATCATGGCCTTCATCCTGGGCCTGTGGATCCTGATGTATCTGATGGACGCGAACCGCGCGAACGACTTCGTGCAGTTCATCCACGACGTCGCCCGCTGGCTCGCCGGCTGGTCCCACGACCTCTTCACGTTCGACGAGGCCTGGGCGCGGGTCGTCGCGGGCTACGGCCTGGCCGCGGTCGTCTACCTCTTCGTCGGCCACGCCATCGCCAACCGCGTACACCGGCACTGACCTGCCCCACCGGAGGCCCGAAGGGCCCCCGAGCAGCGGCACCGACCTGCCCCGGGAAGTGCTCAGTCGCAGCAGTCCGGGTCCAGGCCCCTCGGCAGGCGGTCGCCGCTGAAGACCGTGCAGGTCGCCTCGTCGCCGCCGAGGGCGGCGACCGCGAGGAGCAGGGAGCCGGCCGTCCACGTGGTCAGTTCCCTCGGCCAGATGGCCTTGTCCTCGAAGACGAAACCCGTCCAGTACAGGCCGGACTCGGGGTCCCGCAGGTGCTGGATCCACTGGAGGATCTCCAGCGCGCGGTCGGACTCGCCCATCACCCACAGGGCGATGGCGAGTTCGGCCGACTCGCCGCCCGTGACCCACGGGTTGGGCACGACGCAGCGCACACCGAGACCGGGGACGACGAAGCGGTCCCAGTCCGCCTCCAGGCGGGACTTGGCCTCCGCGTCGGTGAGCGCGCCGCCCAGCACCGGGTAGTACCAGTCCATCGAGTAGCGGTCCTTGTCGAGGAACCGCTCCGGGTGGCGGCGGATCGCGTGCCGCAGCGCACCGACCGCCAACTCCCAGTCCGGCTGCGGCTCCTCGCGCTGCTCGGCGATGGCGAGCGCGCACCGCAGCGCGTGGTGGATCGAGGAGGAGCCGGTCAGCAGAGCGTCCGCGGTCTGCGTGCCGTCGTCCTCCTGCTTCCAGCCGATCTGACCGCCCGGCTGCTGGAGTCGCAGGACGAACTCGATCGCCGCGTAGACCGTCGGCCACATCCGGTCGAGGAACATGTCGTCGCCGGTGGAGAGGTAGTGGTGCCAGATGCCCACGGCTATGTAGGCGACGAAGTTCGTCTCCCGGCCCTTGTCGGTGACGTCGTCGTGGGCCCCGTCGGCGTACGCCGCGTACCAGGAGCCGTCCTCGTTCTGGTGTCTCGCCAGCCACGTGTAGGCTCGCTCGGCGGCCTCGTGTTCGCCCGCCGCGTCCAGGGCCATCGCGGCCTCGGTGTGGTCCCACGGGTCCAGGTGGTGTCCCCGGAACCAGGGGATCGCCCCGTCCTCCCGCTGCACGGCGAGGATGCCGGCGACGGTCGCGGCGGCCTCCTCGGCGGTGAGGACCCCGGGCAGGACGAGGTGTTCTGTCCGGGGGGTGGTCACTTGGCGGCCACCTCGGTCCCGGCGAGACGCGGCAGGTGGGGCTTGGTCGCGTACGCCACGAAGCTCTTGCCTATCAGCGGGTTCAGCGCCTGCTCGGCGACCCGGGTCGCGAGTGGCTTCTTCATGATGTCCCAGACCAGCAGCTTGTGGTACGCCCGCACCGGCAGCGCCTTGTCGTTGTCGACGCCGAACGCGCACTTGAGCCACCAGTACGGCGAGTGCAGCGCGTGGGCGTGGTGGGAGCCGTACGGCTTGAGGCCCGCCTCGCGGATCTTCGCCAGCAACTCGTCCGCCTTGTAGATGCGGATGTGGCCTCCCTCGACCTCGTGGTAGGCGTCGGACAGCGTCCAGCAGACCTTCTCGGGGCCGTAACGCGGGACGGTGACGGCGATCCGGCCGCCGGGCCGCAACACCCGGACCATCTCGGCGAGTACGCCCTTGTCGTCGGGGATGTGCTCCATCACCTCGGAGATGATGACGACGTCGAAGGACTCGTCGGGGAAGGGCAGCGCGAGGGCGTCGCCCTCCATGGCTGTCGCGGTGGCGCCCTCCGGGGCCTCCCCCGCCTCCTTCATCGCCGCGAACCACTTGGCGACCTCGCGGATCTCCTCGGCGTTCTGGTCGAGCGCCACGACCTGGGCGCCGCGCCGGTAGCACTCGAACGCGTGCCGGCCCGCGCCGCAGCCGAGGTCCAGGACGCGGTCGCCCGGGGCGAGCGGGAACCGGGAGAAGTCGACGGTCAGCACGTGGCCCTGCTTTCGGGATCGGATACAACGTCGGCAACTTCGGGGGCCGCGGAGCGGCCGGGTGGCGTGGGCGCGGAGCGGCTCGGGGCGGGGGCCGCGAGGGGGGCCGCCGGGCGCGAGCGGAACCGGGCGTCCGGGAGAGGGGTGGTCTCGCCCGCGGAGCGGGCTATTGCCTCTCGGTAGCGGGCGACCGTGCCCTGTGCGGCGCGGGCCCAGGTGAAGCGGGCCAGTACGCGCTCGCGGCCGGCCGCGCCCAGTCGTGCTCGGAGCTCCGGGTCGGACAGGAGCCGGCTCAGGCCCGCCGCCAACGCGCCGGAGTCGCCCGGCGGTACCGCGAGGCAGGTCTCGCCGTCCGGGCCGGCGACCTCGGGGATCGCGCCGCCGGTCGTGGCCAGCAGCGGTGTTCCGGTGGCCATGGCTTCGGCGGCGGGGAGGGAGAAGCCCTCGTACAGCGACGGCACGCACGCGACCTCGGCCGAGCGCACCAGGTCGACGAGTTCGGCGTCCGAGATGCCCTTGACGAAGTCGACGGCGCCTTCGAGGCCGTACCGCTCGATCGCCTGGGCGACCGGGCCCTCCGCGGGCCGCTTGCCGACGACGACGAGGTGGGCGTCGGGGCGCTCGGTGCGTACCTTCGCCAGTGCCTCGACGAGGAAGACCAGGCCCTTGAGCGGCACGTCGGCGCTGGACGTCGTCACGATCCGGCCCGGCACGACGGGCACCGAGGGGTCCGGTGCGAACAGGTCGGTGTCGGCGCCGATGTGGACGACGTGGATGCGGTCGTCGCGTACGCCGAGATGGTCGGCGATCTCCTGGCGGGAGGTGCCGGAGACGGTGAGCACGGAAGGCAGGCGGCGGGCCACCCGCTTCTGCATGCGCGTGAAGCCGTACCAGCGACGTATGGAGTACTTGCGCCGCAGGCCGTCGGCCGCGTCCAGCTCCAGCCGGCGATCCACGGTGATGGGGTGGTGGATCGTGGTGACCAGCGGGGCACCGACGTCGCCCAACAGGCCGTAGCCGAGCGTCTGGTTGTCGTGCACGACGTCGAACTCGCCGCGCCGGGCGCGCAGATGGCGGCGGGCGCGGAGCGAGAAGGTGAGCGGCTCGGGGAAGCCGCCGGTCCACATCGTCGCGACTTCGAGCGCGTCGATCCAGTCGCGGTACTCGCCGAGCTTCGGGGTGCGGAAGGGGTCGGGATGCCGGTAGAGGTCGAGACTGGGCAGCTCGGTGAGGCTCACGCGGTCGTCGTGGCCCTCGTCGAGGACCGGGTAGGGCTGGGAGCCGATGACCTCGACGGTGTGGCCGAGGCGGGCCAGCTCGCGTGCGAGGTGCCGTACGTAGACGCCTTGTCCCCCGCAGAACGGGTTCCCTTTGTATGTGAGGAGTGCGATGCGGAGCGGTCGCTCGCCGTCGGTGTCGGGTCCCTCGGGAGGCCCCGCCTGACTGGCCTCAGCGGTCACTCTGGGCCCCCTTCTGCCTGCACTGTCCCGCGAGATTACGCCGGGACGCTAATCTAGAACAAGTTTCAGACTTGATCGTTCGAGAGGCTCTGAATCTACCGGCAGGTAGGGGCACAGTGAGCGGTGGATCAGGTGATTCACGCCACGACCGGCGGCCCCTGGCATGCTGTGCGATCACTCGCCCTCACCGACTGTCACGGAGCGGGACCCATGCCTGCGGAAGCCAAGGTGAACCAGATGGCCAAGGTGGATGCCAGTACCGCGCGGACCGACTCGCCGCCGCTCACCGAGCGGCAGGAGGCGCGTCGGCGGCGCATCCTGCACGCGAGCGCGCAGTTGGCCAGCCGGGGCGGTTTCGACGCGGTGCAGATGCGGGAGGTCGCGGAGTCCTCGCAGGTGGCGCTGGGCACGCTGTACCGCTACTTCCCGTCCAAGGTGCATCTGCTGGTCGCCACCATGCAGGACCAGTTGGAGCACATGCACGGCACGCTGCGCAAGAAGCCGCCGACGGGCGAGACGGCGGCGGAGCGGGTGGCGGAGACGCTGATGCGGGCCTTCCGGGCGCTGCAGCGTGAGCCGCATCTGGCGGACGCGATGGTCCGCGCGCTCACGTTCGCGGACCGCAGTGTGAGTCCGGAGGTCGACCAGGTCTCCCGTCAGACCACGGTGATCGTCCTGGACGCGATGGGGCTGGAGAATCCGACGCCGGAGCAGTTGTCGGCGGTCCGGGTCATCGAGCACACCTGGCACTCGGCGCTGATCACCTGGCTGTCGGGGCGTGCCTCCATCGCCCAGGTGAAGATCGACATCGAGACGGTGTGCCGGCTGATCGACCTGACGGACCCGGACAACGACAGCCGGGTCTAGGCACGCGAAGAACCTACGAGACGGGTTCCCTTCGCCGGTATTACCCGGATCAGGTGCTGGGGGTCGCCTTCCGGCCCGACTACTGCCTTCCGGCCTCTCAGCCCGACCGTCGACGTCGGCAACGGCGGATGCCGAAGCGTCTCGCCACAGTCGGCTACTCCGGTCGAACTCCCTCACTCGTCCCGTAGGCCTCTTCCAGAATAGAACTTTTATTCAGGGACAAAACCCCCTGAACCATGATTTTTTAGGGCGCCGGATCGCCGGCCGGGTTCGGCGCCCGGAACCGGCTAGTCCTCCGGAGGAAACACCGGCTCCCCGCTCCCCAGCAGCGCGATCATGATCGCCTCGACCGGGCAGCCCTCCGCCGCCGCGAGGATCTTCTCGTTGGCGTCGGCCTCGGGGTCGACGGGGTGGGACTGGCGGCCCGTGTCGAGGCGGAAGCCGTCCGGGGCGTGGTGGAGGCACTGGGCCGAGCCGATGCACAGGGAGCGGTCGACCTCGATCTGCCAGCGGTCGCCCATGGCCTCTCAGCCCTCCCAGCCCGCCGGCAGGTGGATCATCTTGTGCTCGAGGTACTCGCCGAAGCCCTCCGGCCCGAACTCCCGCCCCAGTCCGGAGTTCTTGTAGCCGCCGAAGGGGCCGAGCATGTCGAGGCTGAACGTGTTGACCGAGTAGGTGCCGGTGCGGACCTGGCGGGCTACCTCGACGCCGCGGGCGACGTCGGCCGTCCACACACTGCCGCTGAGCCCGTAGTCGGAGTCGTTCGCGATCTTCACGGCCTCGGACTCGTCGCCGTACGGGAGCAGGCAGATGACCGGGCCGAAGATCTCCTCACGGGCGATCCGCATGGAGTTGTCGACGTCGCCGAACAGGGTCGGTTCGACGTACCAGCCGCGGTCCAGGCCCGGCGGACGCCCGCCGCCGGTGAGGATCTTCGCGCCCTCCTCCTGGCCGATGCGGATGTAGTCGAGGTTGCGCTGCTGCTGCCGCCTCGCCACCAGCGGGCCCACCTGGGTCGCCGGGTCCAGCGGATCGCCGACCACCAGCGCGCCCGCCGCCGCCGCGAAGGCCTCGGCGAACTCCTCGTAGCGCGCACGCGGCAGCAGGATGCGGGTCTGGGCCACGCACGCCTGCCCGTTGTTCATCCAGGCCGCCGGGACGATCCCCGCGACCGCCGTCTCCACGTCCGCGTCCGGCAGCACCACCGCCGCCGACTTGCCGCCCAGCTCCAGTGTCACGCGCGTGAGGTTGCGCGCGGCGACCTCCATCACCCGCCTGCCCGCCGCCACCGAGCCGGTGAAGGAGACCTTGTCGACGCCGGGATGCCCGACCAGGTACTCGCTGACCTCGCGGTCCGCCGGGAGGATGGACAGGACGCCCTCCGGCAGTCCGGCCTCGCGCGCGATGTCGGCGAGGATGTACGCGTCGAGGGGTGACTCCGGCGACGGCTTCAGCACCACCGTGCAGCCGGTGAGCAGCGCGGGTGCGAGTTTGGCGGCCGCCACGAACTGCGGGACGTTCCAGGGGGCCACCGCGGCGACGACCCCGACCGGCTCGCGCCGCACGAGGATGCGGCCGAGGACTCCGTCGCGCGTCTCCTCGTACGTGAAGTTCCGCGCGACCGTGATCGCCGCGTCCCACACCATCATCGCGCCGAGCGCCTGCGCGAGGACGCTCCAGGAGTACGGCGACCCGTTCTCGGAGGAGATCACGCGGGCGATCTCCTCGTGCCGTACGGCGATCGCGTCCTTGATCCGCCCGACCACCTCGATCCGCTCGTCGAGGGTCGTCCGCGGCCAGGGCCCCTCGTCGAACGCCTTCCGCGCGGCGGCGACCGCCCGGTCCACGTCCGCCGTCGAGGCGTGCGGCACGCGCCCGATGACCTCCTCGGTGTGCGGCGAGATCACCTCGATGACGTCCTTGCCCAGGGGGTCGGTCAACTCCCCGCCGATGAACAGCTGTCCGTGTTCCACGAGCTCGGTCATGGCGACTGCCTCCCCGGAGCGACTACTTCTCTGACGGTTCATCAGATACGGCCACTGATACCAGTTCCCCCCGGAGGAGTCCACGGGCGGGACGTCGACGAGAAGGTCGACCCGGGCTCCCATCGAAACGCGTTCTAGTTATAGTGACCGGAACGCGGCGATTGGGGAGCCCATGACGCAGGTGTTCGACCATGGCGGCGGCGTCCGTTCCCTCCAGGTCCCCATCCCGGACAACCCCCTCGGCCACACCCTCGTGTACGTCGTCGACACCGACCGCGGACCGGTACTGATCGACACCGGCTGGGACGACCCGGCCTCCTGGGACACCCTCGCCGAGGGACTGAGCGCCTGCGGCACCTCCCCCGCCGAGATCCACGGCGTGGTGATCACCCACCATCACCCCGACCACCACGGCCTGTCGGGCCGGGTGCGGGAGGCGTCCGGCGCGTGGATCGCGATGCACGAGGCGGACGGCGCGATCGTCCGGCGGGCCCGCTCGACCCGCCCCGAACGCTGGCTCACCTACATGACCGCCAAGCTCGAAGCCGCCGGCGCCCCCGAGGAACACCTGGCGCCGATGCGCACCACCAGGCTCCGCTCCGTCCCCGGCCTGGCGCCCGCCCTGCCCGACCGCGAGATCGTCCCCGGCGAACTGCTCACCCTCCCCGGCCGCCGGCTGCGCGCGATCTGGACACCGGGCCACACACCCGGCCACGTCTGCCTGCACCTCGAGGAGCAACACCCCGCCGAACTCCCGGGCCACGGGCGTCTGTTCTCCGGCGACCACCTGCTCCCCGAGATCACCCCGCACATCGGCCTGTACGAGGACCCCGACGACGCCACTGTCACCGACCCCCTCGGCGACTACCTCGACTCCCTGGAGCGCGTCGGCCGCCTCGCCCCCGCCGAGGTGCTCCCCGCCCACCAGCACGCGTTCACCGACGCGGCCTCGCGCGTACGGGAGTTGCTCACCCACCACGAGGACCGCCTCACCGGCCTGCTCGCCCTCCTGGCCGAGCCCCTGACCCCCTGGCAACTCGCCGAGCGCATGGACTGGAACCGCCCCTGGGCCCAGATCCCGTACGTCTCACGGAACATCGCCGTCTCGGAGGCGGAGGCCCATCTGCGGCGCCTGGTGAAGCTGGGGCGGGCGGAGGCGGTGGCGGGGAGCGAGCCGGTGACGTACCTGGCCGTGTAAAACGGTCGCGCCGCCTGCCTCACCGTTGATACCAACGACCCCATGGACCCCATCGACCGTCTCCTCGCCGAGCGCGCCTGCGAGCGCCTGGTCATCGACTTCGTCCGCCGGCTCGACCTCGGCGAACCGGGTTCCGTCGCCGAGCTGTTCACCGAGGACGGCAGCTGGCAGTGGCCGGACGGCGATCGTCTGGTCGAGGGCCGGGACGCACTGCGCCGGTACTTCGCCGCCCGCCCCGCCGACCGCCTCTCCCGCCGCCTGATGTCCAACATCCTCGTCACGGTGACCTCCCCGGACACGGCGACGGCGACCTCGTACTTCACGACGTACCGCGTCGACGGCCACGACGGCGGCACGGACCCGGTCCAGTCCGGCCCGCCCGTCCAGGTCGGCCACTACGAGGACTCCTTCCACCGCCGTCCCGACGGCGCCTGGCTGCTCTCCACCCGCGTCCTCCACCTCCCCTTCGGCGGCCCCACCCCGCGCATGGGTTCGATACCCTGAGCCGGCCATGATCAGGGGGGATTTGTGCGAAGAACGTTGACCGTGATGACGGTTGCGCTGGCCTGCGTGACGACCGGGGGCGCGGTGGCCGGCTGCTCGGGGAGTTCCTCCGCGGACGAGCCGTCCGCGGAGCAGTTGCTGGACGAGGCGAACGACACGATGAAGGCGCTCAAGTCGGTGACCGTGGAGGCCAAGACCACGACCGTGGCCTCAGGCGAGGGCTTCACCAGCCGTCTGACGACCGACCTCGAGGGCGCGTGCAGGTCGAGCCGGACCTGGACCAACGGTGCCCGCCTCGAACAGATTCGGATCGGCGACGCGGACTACGTCCGACCGAACCGCGCTTACCTGGAGCTGGCGGGCAAGGACGTGGCCGGCGCCGGGGAACAGGAGCGCTGGGTCAAGAGCCCCGCCTCCGAGACGGCGGAGGAAGACGGACTCTCCGACTGCACCCACCCCTTCTCCTCCTTCGGCAAGGCGACGAAGGGCGAACCGACCGAGGTCGACGGCAGACCGGCGATGCCGCTGGCCGTGACCGACAAGGCGGTCAAGACCGGCGCGTACACGTTCTACGTCGCCACCAAGGGCAAGCCGTACCTTCTCAAGGTCGTCTACAAAGGCACCGACTACCGCAGCACCACGACGTTCAGCGCCTTCGACGAGCCCCTGGACGTGCGCCCACCGGCCGAGACCGACGTGCTGGACGCGAGCGGCCTGTCCGGCGGCTAGGACACGACTCAGGACACGACTCAGGACACGACTCAGGACACGACCGATCGGATCAAGTCCTCTGCCTCGCCGAGCAGTTCGACCTCCCGGCGGCTCATCGTCGGGTTGCCCGCGCGTCGCTGCCGGGCCTCCGTCAGACCCGCCTCGGTGAGGTGGGACGGGTCGGCGAGCAGGGCGGTGAGCATCGTGCGGGCGGGGTCGGCGAGCGCTTCGTCGGTGACGGCGACCTGGGCGAGGATCATCGCGGAGATGCCCCAGTCCAGGCCCGGGTCGCCCTCCTCCGCGTTGGACCAGTCGATGACCCGGGGACCGTCGGCGGTGAGGACGACGTTGTCCGGGTGGAGGTCGAGGTGGAGGACGCGGCCCGTGGAGCGCCGGGGCGGGATCGCGTGCAGGTCGCGCAGCAGTCGGGCGAGGGTGGTGCCCGCCACGTCGAGGGCCAGGGAGCCGGTCAGCACCGCCTCCAGCATCGTCGGGCCGTACAGCCGCTCCAGCACCAGGTCGGTGCGCGTCGAGTCGGCCGGGCGGACGCGCGGCACCGGGTAGCCGTGGCCGCGCACGTACTCCATCACCTCGCCCTCGGCGGCCGCGTCCCCGTACCCCTGCCGGTCGCGGCGCACCACCCACGCCTCGTCGATCTCGTACACGTCGTTGGCTCGGCCGGAGCCGAGCAGTCTCCCCGTCGGCTGCATGGGGCCGAACCTACCCGGGCGCACAGGCTGCCCTCAGGGGCTTCGTTACGGGCCGGTAGAGTGGCCGGGTCGTATCACGCCCGTACGGGGGGAAGCCGGTGCAATTCCGGCGCTTACCCTCCCCCAGTGCCTCAAGGGCCTGGGAGGGACTCCCATCGCGAACCGTCCGTCGAAGACGGTGAGCCGGACTGCCCCGGACGGATCGTGACCGGCTCACGTGCACCGGCAACCCGTCGGTGCGCGGCACCGTCGAGGTATACGGAGCCGAGCCGCCGGGGTGTCCCGTGCTGCCCGGCTCCCTTCAGGGAGAGGCACCCGCCGATCATGAACGTCCGCCGCAGCGCCGCGATGCTGGCCGCCGCCACCGCCGTGATCGGTGCCGCCGCGCCCGCCGTCGCCGCCGACCCGTCCCCCTCCGCCTCGCAGGCGTTGCCCGCCGCGCTCTACGGCGGCACGGACCCGACGTACGACGGTGTCTGGCGCCAGTCCCTCGCCCTGCTCGCCCAGCACACGGTGGGGGTGAAGCCCGCGACGAAGTCCGTGGCCTGGCTGACCGGGCAGCAGTGCGCGAACGGCGCCTTCGCCCCCTACCGGGCCGACACCTCCACGGCCTGCGGTCCGAAGCTCATGGTCGACACCAACAACACCGCCGCCGCCGTCCAGGCCCTCGCCGCGCTCGGCGGCCACGACGCCGTCACCGGCAAGGCCGTCGCCTGGCTCAAGTCCGTGCAGAACAAGGACGGCGGCTGGGGCTACACCCCCGGTGGCGCCAGCGACACCAACTCGACGTCCGTCGTCGTCGGCGCGCTGACCGCCGCAGGAGAGAAACCGCAGGACGTGCTCAAGGGTGAACAGGGGCCGTACGACGCCCTGGTGAAACTCGCCCTGCCGTGCGAGGGCTCCGACGCCGGTGCCTTCGCCTTCCAGCCCGACAAGAAGGGCGAGCTCGCCGCCAACGCGGACGCCACCGCGGCCGGTGTCGTCGGCGCGCTCGGCCAGGGACTCGTGGTCGAGCCCGCCAAGCAGGCGGAGGCCGCCACCTGCTCGGACTCCGGCTATCCGTCCCCGCAGCAGGCCGCCGCCAACGGCGCCGCCTACCTCACCAACGCCCTCGCCAAGGACGGCCACCTCACCTCCGCCCTCCCGGGCTCCACCGACCAGCCCGATCACGGCAACACCGCGGACGCCGTCGTCGCCCTCGCCGCGCAGGGTCAGACCGCGGAGGCGAAGAAGTCGCTGGAGTGGCTGGAGCGGAACTCCTCCGCCTGGGCGGCACAGAGCGGCCCCGCCGCCTACGCCCAGCTGATCTTCGCCGCCCACGCGACCGGCACGGACCCACGCGACTTCGGCGGGGCGGACCTGGTGAAGCAGCTCAACGCGACCGGGCCGGCTCCGCAGACGGCGACCGCGGAGAACGAGGCCGACGCCAAGGACGACTCCGGGAGCGACTCCGGCGGCAGCGACGTCTGGTGGATGGTCGGCGCCGGCCTCGCCGCCGGAGCGGGCGTCGGTTTCCTGCTGAGCAGCCGCAGGAAGAGGCAGCAGCCGTGATCCGCCGCCGGGCCGCGGCCCTTGTGGTCCTGGCCGCGTTCCCGCTTCTCGGGACCGCGGGCCAGGCCCAGGCGGCCGGCTACCGCTACTGGTCCTTCTGGGAACGCGACGGCGACCAGTGGACGTACGCCACCCAGGGTCCCTCGACCACCCGCCCCTCCGACGGTGACGTCCAGGGCTTCCGTTTCGCGGTCAGCGAGGACTCCGGCGACGCGACCAAGCCGCGCGGCGCGGCCGACTTCACGACGATCTGCGCGAAGACGCCGGCGCAGGACGGCAGGAAGCGGGTGGCCCTGGTCATCGACTTCGGTACGACGACGGACGCCCCGTCCGGCGAAACCCCACCGGCGGCCCGTACGGCATGCGCGGTGACCGCCCCCGACGCGACGACGGCCGAGGCCCTGGCCGCCGTGGCCAGGCCTCTCCGCTACGACACCAACGCCCTGTTGTGCGCGATCTCGGGGTATCCGGAAACGGGGTGCGGGGAGCCGGTGGCGACGGGGAAGCAGCCGAGCGCCGCGTCGAAGGCGGAGGAGAGCGACAAGGAAGGGGGCCCGTCGGTGGGCCTGCTCGCGGGAGGTGCGGTCGTGGCCGTGCTGGGCGCGGCGGCGGTGTGGCAGGCACGGCGGCGCAGGCATGTCTAGCGTGCCCGGCACGCCTGACGGCGGACAGTCGCGCCGATGCGGCGGAGCCCACCCGCCGGCGGCCACCGGCAGCTCGCGTGGCCCCGGGCAGTCGCGCCGCTGGAGCGGCTCCCGACCCGACCACCGCTCGGACAACTCCCGACCCGACGACCGCTGGAGCGGCTCCCGACCCAACGACCAGTCGGACAGCTCCCGACCCGACCACCGCCCGGACAACTCCCGACCCGACGACCGCTGGAGCGGCTCCCGACCCGACGACCAGTCGGACAGCTCCCGACCCGACCACCGCCCGGACAACTCCCGACCCAACGACCTCTCAGGCGGCTCCCGACCCGACCACCGCCCGGACAGCTCCCCGCCCCAGCGCCGATGGGGCGGCACCCGGCCCGGGGCGCGCGGCACCCGGCCGGCGCCGGTGAGTGTCGCCGCCCGTCGATCGCGGCACCGCGCGACGCTGCACCCCGGTGCCTGGTGGCTCTGGTCCCTCGGGCTCGGTACCGCCGCCACCCGGACCACCAACCCCCTCCTCCTCGCCCTGCTGATCACCACCTCCGCCTACGTCGTGGCCACCAGCCGCCCGGACACCCCCACCGCCCGCTCCTACACCGCCTTCGTCAAGCTCGCCCTGGCCGTCATCCTCATCCGCCTCGCGTTCGCGGCCGCGCTCGGCTCCCCCGTCCCCGGCACGCACGTGATCGCCTCCCTCCCCGAAGTCCCCCTCCCCGACTGGGCCCAGGGCATCCGCCTGGGCGGCAAGGTCACCGCCGAGGGTCTCCTCTTCGCCCTCTACGACGGCCTGCGCCTGGCCACGCTCCTCATCTGCGTCGGCGCCGCGAACGCCCTCGCGAACCCGGCCCGTCTCCTCAAGTCCCTTCCGGGCGCCCTGTACGAGATGGGCGTGGCCGTGGTCGTGGCCCTCACCTTCGCCCCGAACCTGATCCTCGACGTCCAGCGCCTGCGCGCGGCCCGCCGCCTGCGCGGGCGCCCCGACAAGGGCGTACGGGGCCTTCTCCAGGTCGCGCTCCCGGTCCTCGAGGGCGCCCTCGAACGCTCCGTCGCCCTCGCCGCCGCGATGGACGCCCGCGGCTACGGCCGTACCGCCGACGTCCCCGCCGCGGTCCGCCGTACGACCACCGCCCTCACCCTCGGCGGCCTGCTCGGTGTCTGCGCGGGGACGTACGGAGTGCTGACCGCCGAGGGCGGCACGTACGGTCTGCCCCTCCTCCTCGCCGGACTGGCCGCCGCCCTCGCGGGCCTCCGCCTGGGCGGCCGGCGCTCGCTGCGTACGCGTTACCGCCCGGACCGTTGGGACGTGCGCGCCTGGCTGGTCACCGGCTCCGGCGTGGCGGTGGCCGCACTGCTCGTCCTCGCCTCCGCCCACGACCCCGAGGCCCTGAACCCGGCCGTGATCCCCCTCGTCGCCCCCACCCTGCCCCTGTGGCCCGCGGCGGCCGTACTCCTCGGCCTGCTCCCCGCGTTCGTCGCGCCCGCCCCGGACGCCGGTGCGGGCCCTGGCCCCATCCCCGGCCCTGGCCGCATCCCCGACTCCGACTCCGACCCCGAGGAACCGTCGTGATCCGCTTCGAGAACGTCTCCGTGACGTACGACGGTGCCGGCGAACCCACCGTCCAAGGCGTGGACTTCGAGGTCCCCGAGGGCGAACTCGTGCTCCTCGTGGGCCCGTCGGGCGTCGGCAAGTCGACGGTGCTCGGCGCGGTGAGCGGTCTCGTGCCGCACTTCACCGGCGGCACCCTGCGCGGCCGGGTGACGGTGGCCGGCCGGGACACCCGGACACACAAGCCGCGCGAACTCGCCGACGTGGTGGGCACGGTGGGCCAGGACCCGCTCTCCCACTTCGTGACGGACACCGTCGAGGACGAACTCGCCTACGGCATGGAGTCACTGGGCCTCGCCCCGGACGTGATGCGCCGCCGCGTCGAGGAGACCCTCGACCTCCTCGGCCTCGCCGACCTGCGCGACCGCCCCATCGCCACCCTCTCGGGCGGCCAGCAGCAGCGGGTCGCGATCGGCTCGGTCCTCACCCCGCACCCGAGGGTCCTCGTGCTCGACGAGCCGACCTCCGCGCTCGACCCGGCCGCCGCGGAGGAGGTCCTCGCGGTCCTCCAGCGCCTGGTCCACGACCTCGGGACGACGGTCCTCATGGCCGAGCACCGCCTGGAACGCGTCGTCCAGTACGCCGACCAGGTCGCCCTCCTCCCCTCCCCCGGCTCGGCCCCGGTCCTCGGCACCCCGGCCGGGATCATGGCCGTGTCGCCGGTGTACCCGCCGGTCGTGGACCTGGGCCGGCTCGCACAGTGGTCCCCGCTGCCGCTGACGGTCCGGGACGCACGGCGCCGGGCGGGCGACCTGCGGGAGCGGCTGACCGGACGCGACGGGACCCGTGCCGCACCGTCCCTCGCCCCGGCAGCGCCCGAGCCCGTCCCCCGTACCTCGTCCCGCCGGCGTTTTCCCAGAAGGGCCGCCCCGGCCCCGACCGCCACGCCTCCGGCCGAAGTCCGCTCCCTCGCCGTCCGCCGCGGCCGCGGCCTCGGCAGCGTCGAAGCCCTGCGCCACGTCGACCTGACCGTCGCCCCCGGCGAGACCGTCGCGCTCATGGGGCGCAACGGCGCCGGAAAGTCGACGCTGCTGTCCGCACTGGTCGGCCTGGTGGAGCCGTCCGCCGGATCGGTGCGGGTCGGCGGCGTCGTACCGCACCGCACGGCGCCCCCCGAGCTCGTCCGCCGCGTGGGGCTCGTACCGCAGGAGCCACGCGACCTGCTGTACGCCGACACGGTCGCCGCCGAGTGCGAGGCCGCCGACCGGGACGCGGGTGCGGCGCCTGGCAGCTGCCGGGCCCTGGTCACCGAGTTGCTTCCCGGGGTCACGGACGACACCCACCCCCGCGACCTCTCCGAGGGCCAGCGGCTCGCCCTCGCGCTGGCCGTGGTCCTGACGGCCCGCCCTCCCCTGCTGCTCCTCGACGAGCCGACCCGGGGCCTGGACTACGCGGCGAAGGCCCGTCTGGTCGCCGTGCTGCGCGGGCTGGCGGCCGAGGGGCACGCGATCGTCCTGGCGACGCACGACGTGGAGCTGGCCGCCGAGCTCGTGCACCGGGTGGTGCTCCTGGCCGACGGTGAGGTGATCGCGGACGGTCCGACGGCGGACGTGGTGGTGGCCTCTCCCTCCTTCGCCCCGCAGGTCACGAAGATTTTGGCGCCGCAGAAGTGGCTCACGGTCACGCAGGTGAGGAAGGCGCTGGCATGACGGACACCCGCCAGGCCAGGGCGGTCCGCCTGGGCCCCCGTTCCATCACCGCGCTGGTCCTCGTGAGCGCGGTCGGCGTGGCCGCCCTCGGCTGGCCGTTCCTCGCCCCGCCGACCTCCCAGGCCGGCGCGCACGCGCAGGACGCCCCGTGGCTCTTCGCCGGCCTGCTGCTCCTCCTGGTGGCGGTCCTGGCGGCGACGATCTCCGAGTCCGGCCTCGGCCCGAAGGCGGTGGCGATGCTCGGCGTACTGGCCGCGACGGGCGCGGCGCTGCGGCCCGTCGGCGCCGGGACGGCCGGCATCGAGCCGATGTTCTTCCTGATGGTGCTGAGCGGGCGCGTGCTGGGCCCGGGCTTCGGTTTCGTGCTGGGTTCGGTGACGATGTTCGCGTCGGCGCTGCTCACGGGCGGGGTGGGGCCGTGGATGCCGTTCCAGATGCTGGCGATGGGCTGGTTCACGATGGGCGCGGGCCTGCTGCCGGGCCCCGACCGCCTGCGCGGCCGCCCCGAACTCGCGCTCCTCGGCGTCTACGGCTTCCTCTCCGCCTTCGCCTACGGCACGATCACCAACCTCGCGGGCTGGACCTTCATGACGGAGAACGCCTCGAACATCGCCTTCCACCCGGACGGGGCGGTCGCCGCCAACCTGGCCCGCTTCGTCGTCTACTGCCTGGCCACGTCACTGGGCTGGGACCTCGGCCGGGCGCTCGTCACGGTCGCCCTGACGGTGACGCTCGGCCCGGCGATCCTCAGGGCACTGCGCCGCGCCACCCGCCGGGCCGCCTTCGAGACACCGGTCACTTTCGGCGCCCCCGCTGAGTGAACCGCCGGGCGCTCACTGTCACAACGAGGCGGTCCAACGGTGAAGCACCCCACATGACGCAGGTCACCTACGAGGCCGGGCCGTAGCCTCCAGCGCCTGGCATGTACGCGTCCTCACGACTCCTGACCTGCACATTGAGAGCCAGGTCACACAACAGACCAAACCCCCACATGCGGCCACAACTAGTAAAAGGGTTCATTGCGGGCACAGCCCGAGCCTGTTTCTCTGGATGACGTCGCACGGCGCCGACGTGCCCTCAGGGCCGCGGCGCCGAGGCATGCCACCGCCCCCGCACCGGGTCACGGCAAGCCCGGCACCCCCGTCCCCGAAGAAAAGGTTCTCCGTGTCCGTCGCCCGCGTCGTTCGTCGCATCGCTTCCCCGAAGAAGGCCCTCACCGCCGTGGCGCTGGCCTCCGCCGCCACCGGCATGGCCCTGACCGCGGCCCCCGCTCACGCGGCCACCACGGCCTCCTCGGCCACCGAGGCGAAGACGATCGCGCACAAGCTGATCCCGGACACCGCGCAGTACAACGCCTTCAGCAAGATCGTCGAGCACGAGAGCGGCTGGGACGTCGACGCCACGAACGCCTCCTCCGGCGCCTACGGCCTGGTCCAGGCCCTGCCCGGCTCCAAGATGGCCTCCGCAGGCTCCGACTGGAAGACCAGCGCCGCGACCCAGATCGAGTGGGGCCTCGACTACATGAACTCCCGCTACGGCAGCCCGGCCGGCGCCTGGTCGTTCTGGCAGGCCAACGGCTGGTACTGAGCCCACGCCGATCGCGGCCCTCTTCACGCGAAGGCGGCGGCCCCCCGATCCCCGGGGCCGCCGCCTTCGCCGTACCGTCTCCGGCTCTCCCCCGTCCTCCTTACTCCTACTCCGTACTGACTCCTTACTGGTCGAAACGGGAAGTCGGTACCCGCGGTCGATCAGGGGGAGGCGGACCACTTCGGGTCGTTCGTGGTGTCCGCGTGCGGACCGCGGTTGCGGTCGTGCAGGGACGAGGTCACCCGGCGCAGCCGCAACGCCAGTTGGATCTCCAGGGCTCTGCTCGACTCCTGCCAGTCCGGGCCCAGCAACTGGGTGATCCGGTCCAGGCGACGGGAGACCGTGTTGACATGGACGGTCAGCGTCTCCGCCGCGTACGTGGGGCTGCCCCCCGCCGCGAAGTAGGCGTCCAGGGTCTTCTCCAGGTCCGTGGAGCGCTCCTGGTCGTAGGCGACGACCGGCCCGAGGGTCTCGTCGACGAAGTCGTCGGCGGTGCGCCGTTCGCCCAGCAGCATTCCGACGAAGCCCAGCTCCTCCATCGTCGCCCCGGCCCCGTCGTGTCCGAGCCCGATCAGGGCCTCCACGCAGCGCGCCGCTTGGCGGTGCGCGCACGAGACCGGATCCCGCCTCTCCTGGACCGCCGCTCCGCCCACGGTGACGGGACGGTTCATCAGGTCGCCGAGCCGGCGTGCCACCTCCCGGGCGGCCGCGCCCGCGTCGGTGCCGGGCAGGAGCAGCACGAGGGACCCCTCGCGCATCGTCTTGGCCCCGCCGAGCCCGGCCGCGTAGGCCGACGCCCATGCCCCGGCACGGCCGAACCGGTCGTCGCCGATGCGAGCCACGGCGACCACATGGGGCGCGGTCAGGTCGAGGCCGAGCCGCTGCGCCCACTGGACGGTGTGGTGGTGGCCGCGCGGGGAGGCGCCGAGGAGCACGTCCAGCGTCTCGTCGCGGACGGGACCGTCGGCGTCCCTCGTCCGGCTGACCAGGAACAGGACGGCGGCCGCCTGGGCCGCACGGTGCAGCAGGTGGTGTCCGGCGTCGTCCAGCGGAGCCCTGCGGCCGAGGATTACTGCTCCCAGGTCCTCGCCGCCCGCCCGTACGGGCACCACGGTCACGCCGTGCCCGGAGACGCTGCGGTGCAGGGCACGGGCATCGAGCACGGCGCTGTCGACGGCGGGGGCGGCCGTGGGCACGTCACCGTGCCGGGCGAGGGTGCGGTCGTGCGCGTCGCGCAACTCGACGGAGCCGTCCAGCAGATCGGCGGCCTCCGCGGCGAGGGTCTGTGCGTCCGCCCCGCCGAGCACGAGGTCGATCATGCGGTGACCGGCGCCGGCGGTCTGGTGCTCCGCCTGGATCCGCGCGCGTAAACGGTCGTACTTGGACGTCATGCGGGCGATGCGGGCCCGTGCCTCGCCCAGCACGCGCGCCTGTTCCAGGGCGCGGGCACAGTGATCGGCCATCGAGGAGACGAGCGAGACCTCGTCCGGGGTCCAGTGGTGCCGCTCCCGGTGCCCGCAGTACAGGATCCCGACGGCTCGGTCGTCAGTGAGCAGGGGCACGGCGAGCAGGGTGACGACGCCTTCCTGGTGCAGGACGTTGTCGACGCGGGGGTCGTGGGAGAACTGTTCGTCCCGGAAGTAGTCGGACGCCCAGGCGGGCGCCCGTCTGCGGAGGGCTTCGGCCCCGAGGCCGGCCCCCAGCGGGTCGGGCATCTCGCGCACGGTCGGGGTGATGGTCCCGTCGGTGGCCCGGACCAGCGGCCGGCCTTCGTCGTCGTGGAGGACCAGTACCGACAGGTCCGACCGGGCCATGAGACGGGCGCGACGGACGACGGTACGGAGCAGGTTGTCGAAGCCGCGCTGTTCGTTGATGTCGCGGATGGTGTCCATCAGGATGGCGAGCTGGTTCTTCTGGTCATTAGCCTGTCGGAGCCGTTCACCTATCATGTACGCGATTCTCTGTGCGCGCCCGGTGTCCGTGGACAAGGATTCCTGGTTCTCGTCCGGATGCCCCGAAAGGAATTCCTCGAACTCCTCACGAGAAGCCTTCTCGGCTAGCAGCTCCAAGAATGCGAGCTCCTCGGAGTGCGTGCCGGTTTCCTGAGACATCACTCTCCATGCGGTGGTGGAAATCGACCCGTACAAGGCGTCGACTGATGATGGAAGAGGGGCCCAGCCTATCGGGCCGTTCCTCGTTGCTTGTCTCGTTTGACAGGAGGCATTTCCTCAGGGGCGGGTCCAGGCGGCCCGGAGCGGCCGGATTGCGCCGGCCCCGGGGGTGGACGGGCCTCAGTGGGGGGCCTCCTGTGGACGCGCGAACCGCGGTAGTGCCGTCATGAGCAGCGTCACCACGACGAACAGGCCGGCCACCGCATACATACCCAGCCGGAAGGACCGGGAGAAGGTTTCGGCCTGCGCCTCGTCGGCGTGGCCGGCGAGCACCAGCGCCGCCTCGGCCGCCGCGGCGGCGGGGACGCCATCGGGCGGCGAGGCGGTACAACTGGCCGGCACCTGGTGGGGATCGGTCGCCTCGGCGGTGTCCTCGGCGCAGCGCTGGAAGCCCGCCAGAAGGCGCTCCTGCCCCTGTTCGCCCACGCCGAGGGCCGACAGCTCTCGGCGCACCTCGGGCGCCACGGAGTCGACACCGGCCCCGGCCTGTCCCGGCAGCACGGCCAGGAAGACCACGCCGAGCAGGGCGATGCCGATCGAATTGCCCAGTTGCTGTGTGGTGTTGAAAGTCCCGGAGGCCGAACCCGCCGACTCGTTCGGCACGTCCGTGAGGGCGAAGTCGATGACGGGGGCGATCACGTAGCCGGCACCCATGCCCATGACCAGCAGCGGCACCCCCATCTGCCAGGACGCGACGCCGGTCCCGTAGCGGTCGGCGACCAGGGTGAACAGCAGCGAGCCGAGCACCAGGAGGACGCCGCCCAGGAAGAGCACCTTGCGGCCGAAGCGGGGGGTCAGCGTCTGGAGGGCCATGCCCGCCGCCGCGGCCATGCCGATGAAGAAGGGGATGCCGGTCAGTCCGGCATGGATCGCCGACCAGCCGAGACCGACCTGCATGTACAGCGTCCACATCAGGAAGAAGACGCCGTAGGCGACGTTGAAGACGAGGTTGACGCTGAATCCGCCGGCGAAGGACCGGGAGCGGAACAGGTCCAGCACGATCAGCGGGGTGCCGCCCCTGGCGACCAGGCGGCGCTCGTAGGAGAGGAAGGCGGCGAACACGACGGCCGAACCGGCCATCATGGCGAACGTCCACGCGGGCCAGTCCAGTTCGCGCCCCTGTACCAGAGGGAAGACCAGCAGCAGGACACTCGCGGTGGACAGCACCATCCCGGTGATGTCCAGGCGCAGCGGGTGTTCGGACCTCGATTCCCGGATGACGGCCAGTGCGGCGAAGATGCCGAGAATTCCGATCGGTACGTTGACCAGGAAGATCGGCCGCCAGCCGAGACCGAACAGGTCGGCCTCCACGAACAGGCCGCCGAGCACGGGCCCGGAGATCAGGGCCAGCCCTCCGACGGCGCCGTAGACGCCGAACACCTTGCCCCGCTCCGCGGGCGGGAAGGTCACGTGGATGATCGACAGCACCTGGGGGATCATCATGGCCGCGAGGACGCCCTGGAGCACCCGTGCGCCGATGAGCACGCCCGGGGTGGCGGCGATGCCGCACAGCAGCGATGCCGCGGTGAACCCGGCGATGCCGATGACCAGCATGCGACGGCGGCCGTAGATGTCGCCGAGCCGGCCGCCGGTGATCAGGCCGGCGGCGAACCCGAGCGTGTACCCGGCGGTGACCCAGCCGATGGCCGCGTACCCGGCGCCGAGGTCGTCCTGGATGCTCGGCACCGCGACGTTGACGATGGTGACGTCGAGCAGGTCCATGAAGGACGCGGTGATGACGACCACCAGGGCGAGCCAGCGCTTGGGGTCCGGTTCCTGCACGGCCTCCGGCGCGGGGGCCTCCTTGCCGAGCACACTCATGCGCCTTCCCGCCCTCTCCTTGAAGGAGTATCTTCTCAGTAAGGCATCTCACTGAGGATTTATCTCAGTGGCTAAGTAAGTGACACGCTATGAGAGTGCGAGGTCCCATGTCAAGCACAGCGCCGGAGGGCGGTAGCCCGCCCGCCGAGGGCTATCACGCGCACGCCGGGCACGCGGCCGGCGACGACGAGCGCGCCGCGGCGCTCCAGGGGGTGATGACCGGAGCCCGGGAACTGGGGCTCGCGACGATCGCGCTGAACAGTGCGGTGGCTCGGTCGATGAAGGTCCATCCGACCGACGCCTGGATCCTGTCGTACATGCGCAATCTGCCCCCGGAGTCGCCGCTCACCCCGGGCGACCTGGCCCGGGTGACCGGACTGACGACGGGGGCCATCACGGGGGTCATCGACCGCCTGGAGTCCCAGCAATACGTCAGGCGGGAGCGGGACCCGCACGACCGCCGCAAGGTGATCATCGCGCCGACCGAGGCGAGCGCGAAGGTCGTGGGCGTCTTCCGCCCCCTCGTGGAGAAGTGCATGGGGCTCGCCATGGACTACTCCACCGAGGAACTGACCGTGATCGGCAGCTACTTCGAGGGCATCGTGACGGCGACCGAGGAGGCCGTCGCGCGGCTGCGCACCGTCTGATCACGCACCGCCCGCACGAGGGGGCCCGCCGCTCGTTGTCGCGAGCGGCGGGCCTCCTCGGTGTGGACGGTCAGGCGGCACGCCTGCGGGACGGGGCGCCCAGCGCCGAGACCGCGTGGGCTGCGGAGGCGAGGGTGACGTGGCGGTGCCAGCCGCCGTAGGAGCGGCCGGTGAAGTCGCGGATGCCCAGCCGGTCGGTGATGCGGCGGAAGTCCCGGTCGGCGACGGCCGGCAGCCTGCTCCAGCCGACCAGTGCGGGCAGCGGCGCGGTCGGCATGTCCGTCAGCCACAATTCCCGGGGCCACCGGCGCCGGCTCTCGCCGACGCCCACCAGCGCCAGCGGGCCGCCCGCGGGGGTGCGGGGCGAGGTGCCCGGCAGCCGCACCCCGAGCAGCGAGGCCACGTAGGCGTGCAGGGCGTTCCTGCCCGGCTCGCGCACCACCACGGGACGCAGCCCGTCGTGCTCGACCGTCGCCAGCTGCCCGGCGGCCTGTGTGGCCGGGCCGCGGGAGGCCCGGAAGGGGTCCGTCACGGTCAGCGGGAAGCTCGGGGCGACCCGGGCGACGAAGTGGACTCCCGCGGAGCGGAACCTGCGCACCATCGACGGCACGTCCATGGTGCGCGCGTCGAGAACCACGGGCCGGCGCGGCAGGCGCCAGTCCCGTGCCGTCTCCAGACACGCGTCGATGGTCATGTCGCCGACGGTCTGGTTGTCCAGGTGGTCGGGGATCGACGCCTGGCGCCGCCTCTCCTCGTCGTCCATCCAGGACGGGGAGAGGTGCATGCGCCAGTTCACGGGCGTGCCGACCTGCTCGGAAACGCCCCACACGCCCACCGCGCGCTGGGCGTTGACCACCCGGCCGACCTCCGGAACGTACTGGCGGTCCACGCCGACCGAGTTCTCGCCGGCCTTGGGGATCACCATGGAGTGCACCACCCAGGCCACCGGCGGCGTCCGGGAGACCAACTGGGCGGCGAGGGCCTGACGCACCGGCGTCCAGTCCCAGGTGGAGCTGCAGATGAAGTGGTGCAGGCTCTGCTCCGTCGCGGAACCGCCTATCAGTGCGGCGATGTTCCGGATGGAACGCCGCCCGCTGACCCCCAGCAGCCCGCGCAGGTAATCGGCACCCTTTCGGCGCTGGTCGCTCCGGGCCAATGAGACGAAGAGGGCGGCGCTGAAATCTGCCAGAATTCCCTCGTCCCACCATAAACTTTCGGCCACATTGGCGCGGACGGCTTCTGGTATGAGAGTGGCACTGCCCATCGTCATTCCCCCATTGGATTGATGGATCCGTTGCTCTCGCACCCATACGGTCCCTTCTGGGGACCGCTGCGCCTAGGTATTCCAAGCACCCATTTCCGGGGCTCCTGTGGGGGGAGGCCACCTGTCCGGATGGGTTTCTCAGCGTGACCGTACGACGACTTTCGGTAAGCGCCCCTTCGCGGGTCCGGGGAGCCGCCGGCCCCCTGCGGACGCACGCCGGCCCCGGCGGAACGGGTCCGCCGGGGCCGGCTGATCGTTGTGGCAGAGCGTCAGGCGAGGTCCACGGGACGCGCGGCGGCGGCGGACTCCAGCAGAGCGGCGACCGCACGCGCCTGGGCCACGGCCTCGTCCCGGCCGAAGGGCGGCTCGGTCCCCTCCGCCAGCGCCGTCGAGATCTCGTCGAACTGGATCCGGGAGATCGGGAACGTCTCCTCGAGCCGGTAGGCACCCTCGGGGTCGACCGGGAAGTACTCCTTCTGCGATTCCAGCAGCGGTACCGGCCCCTGGAGGTCGAGTTCCACCGGCTCCGCGCCGCCGAACCACGGCTGGTGCACCACGACGCGGCCCTTGGTGCCCACCACGTGCAGGAAGTCGCCCCGGGCCACGTCCTGGCCGACCACGAACTGCCCCAGCACACCGCCGGGCAGCCGCAGGCTCGCCGTGAAGTTGTGGTCGGCGGACTCCGGGGAACGCCGCACCTCCTCGGCGTAGACCCGGGTCGGTTCCCCCGCGAAGGCGCGGACGGCGCTCAGTGCGAACACCCCCAGGTCGAGCATGGCGCCGCCACCCAGGGAGCGTTCGCGCCGGAAGTAGTCCGGAGGAACGGCGGCGGTGCACGCGGCGTACACGTACATCAGGTCGCCGATCCGGCCCTCGCGCACCAGCTTCTGTGCGAGTCGGGTCTGCGGGTGGTGCCGGAACATCACACCCTCGACCACGTGGCGGCCCGCCTTGCGCGCCGTGTCGAAGACCAGCTCCACGTCCTCGGTGGACAAACCGATCGGCTTCTCGCAGAGCACGTGCTTGCCCGCCTCCAGCGCCCGGACGGTCCACTCCACGTGGTCCACCGGATGCAGCGCCACGAAGACGGCCTCCACCTCGTCGTCCTCGAGCAACGCCTCGAAGGTGGCATGGTCGCGCGCTATGCCGTGCTGCTGCGCGAACTGCCTCGACTCCTCGGCGCCGCCCGCCGACACGGCGACGAACTCCGTCGTACGCGACGCGGCGTTGGCCGCGAGCGCGACGTTGGCGTAGCCGCCGGTGACCAGCAGCCCCCACTTGACCCTGCGCATGTCAGACCCCTTCCGTGGTGACCGGCAGATCCGGGACGGACGCCAGCTCGATGCCGTACAGCTCCTTGAAACGGGCCAGGAACTCCGCGTCGTCCTCCAGCACCACCGACGAGACCCGCTCGCCGTGCCGGTATTCCGTCAGCACACGGTTGAACAGGGAGATCCGGCCGTCCTCGGTCACGATCGAGGCCCACAGCTGGCTGGTGGCGGGGACGTTGGGCGAGGACCACAGGTACCAGAGCGCCGCGTCGAAGTCGTCGATCTCGCGCGGGTGCATCTCGGCGCGCCAGCGCAGCACCCCGTCGTGGACCATCTCCACGTCGCCGTCCGCGGTGTGGACCACGTGGTACTCACCGTGCGGGTCGCTCTGCGCACCGGGTTCGCGCAGGCGCAGCGGCCGCCGGGACGCCCAGCGGAAGCCGACGTCCACCAGGTAGGGCTGGTCCAGTTCCACCCGCAGCACCATGTGGCCGTGGTACTGGCCCTTGAACGCGTGCTTGCCGTTGTGCAGGATGCGGGCGCCCAGCATCGTCACCGGGAAACCCAGGTGACGCAGAAGCAGGGCGAAGGCGGTGTTCAGCTCACCGCAGCCACCGCCCCTGCGCCGGGTGACGATCTTGTCGTACAACGGCTCGTCCCGGACGCTGGGGAACTCCCGGGTGATGAGGTCGACCGTCTCGAAGGGGACCGTCATCATGTGGCGCTCCTGGAGATGGCACAGGGCCTCGTAGTCCGTCCGCTCGGGACGTTTCGCCCCGATCCTCTGCAGATAGGCGTCGACGTCGAACACGAAGTCGCTCATCGTTCCTTCTTCCATTCGCTTGCGGGGTCGGTCGCTTGCGGGGTCGGCCGCGCGGCCGGCGGGGCGGGAAGGGGGGCCGCCCCGCCGGGCGCGGAGCGCGTCACTTCCAGCGCAGCAGCGCGAAGCCGAACGTCATGCCGGCGCCGATCGAGAGGGTCAGCACCGTCTCGCCGGAGCGGATGGCGCCCTTGCGCACGGCCCGGTCCAGCGTGACGGGAATCGACGCCGACCCCGTGTTGCCGTACTCGAAGGCCGTGGCGTGCAGCGCGGGGCGGGTGCAGCCGAGGAGCGCGGGCAGTCCCTCGACCATCCGCTGGTTGCCCTGGTGCGGCACGATGTGGTCGATGTCCTCCAGCCGGTGTCCGGCGTCGTCGAGGAAGGAGCGGACCATCGGCGGGACGTTCTCGACGAAGATCTCCATGATCCTGCGGCCGTTCATGCTCACGTAGTGCAGACCGGCGTCGACCGTCTCGTGCGAGGCGGGCAGTCGGCTGCCGCCGGCCCTGATGCCGCCGACCTCCGTCTCCACCGGGCAACTGGCCAGCCTGGTCGCCAGGATCTCCCCGCGACCGTCGGGCACCGGACCCAGCACGACGGCTCCGGCTCCGTCTCCCCACAGCGCGGTCGTCCGCTTGTCGGCGTGGTTGCGGAAACGGCTGTAGGTGTCCGCGCCGATCACCAGGGCGTAGCCGCCCGCTCCGCGCAGGTACTTCTCCGCGACCGAGATGCCGGTGAGGAAGCCCGCGCAGGCGGCCTGGATGTCGAAGGTGCCCACCGTGCGCGGGCAGTCGAGCGCCAGCGCCACCTGGCTCGCCACGCACGGCCCGATCACGTCGGGGGTGGCAGTGCCGACGATCACCAGGGACAGGTCGGCCGCCCGGATCCCGGCGTCCTCCAGCGCGGCGCGGGCCGCGCCCAGGGCCAGGTCGGAGGTGGCCTCGTCCGGCTTCACCGCCCGCCGGGTGAGGATGCCGGTCTTGTGCACGATCCAGTCCTCGGTGACCCCCGCCGGTTCGGCGAGCTGGTCGTTGGTGACGACCTGGGAGGGCAGGTAGGAGCCGAGGCCCAGGACACCGGTCCGGGCCGGGGACTCGTCGGGTGCGGTTGCTGTGCTCATGGAGCGGGCTCCTGATTCCTCGAGCGGGCATGGGTGGCTTCGGGTACACGGCGTGGTGCGGTGCCTGCGGCCCGCAGCACGTCCCGTAGCAGGCCGCCGGTGATCCGCGGTCCGTTGCTGGTGAGCACCGACTCGGCGTGGAACTGCATCGACGCGAAGTGCGGGCCGCGCAGTGCGTGTACGTCCGCGGTGCGCCGGTCCCGGCAGACCTCGACGGTGCCCACGCCGGGCACCTCCAGGGCGTCCGCGGTGGAGCGTGCCGTGAACGTGTTGTAGAAGCCGACGCGCTCCGGGGTGCCGAACAGGTCGATGCGCCGCTGCACCCCCTGGTTGGGGGGCCTGCGCCGCCGCACGGCCAGTCCCAGGTTCAGGCTCAGCACCTGGTGGCTCAGGCAGACCGCGAGGAACGGTCGGCGCTCGTCGAGCAGGGTGCGCACCGCCGTGTGCACGGCGGCGATCCTCGGATGGTCCCGCTCGCCCGGGTCTCCGGGGCCGGGCCCCATCACGACCAGGTCGTGCGCGTCGAACGTGTACGGCTCGTCGAACCGGCGCACCGTCACGTCCAGCCCGAGGGAGGCGAGCTGGCGCGCCGTCATGGCCGTGAAGGTGTCCTCGGCGTCGACGATCAGCACCCGCTTGCCGGACAGCTCGGGGAACAGGTCCGCCTCTTCCCCGGCGGCGCCGAGCCAGAACCCGGAGAGGTGCTCGTTGCGGCTCTCCAGCGACGACAGCACCGCGGGGTGGCTGCCGAAGCGCCCGGAACGCCCGGCCTCCAGAGCCGCCAGCAGTCCGGCGGCCTTCGCCGTGGTCTCGGCGACCTCCGCCTCGGGGTCGGAGTGCCGCACGAGCGTGGCGCCCACGCCGATGCCCAGCCGGCCCTCGGCGTCGATGTCCGCGGTCCGGATCAGGATCGACGAGTCCAGGGTGTGGCCGCCGCCCGCGTCACGGCCGATCAGGGCGACGATCCCGCTGTAGTAACCGCGCCCGCCCGGCTCGTACCTCTCGATGACGCGGCAGGCGCTCTCCAGCGGGCTGCCGGTGACGGTGGGGGCGAACAGCGTCTCCCGCAGGATGTCCCTCGGGTCACGCGTGGAGGCCCCGCTGATCAGGTACTCGGTGTGCGCGAGGCGGGCCATCTCCTTCAGGTAGGGGCCGTCGACCCGGGCGCTGCCGTCGCAGATGCGGGCCATCATCTTCAGTTCCTCGTCGACGACCATGTACAGCTCGTCGGCCTCCTTGCGGTCGGCGAGGAAGTCCATGACGCCCGGCAGCGACGGCCCGGACTGCGGGTAGCGGTACGTGCCGCTGATCGGATTCATCACCGCGGTGCCGTCGTGCAGGCTCACGTG
The DNA here is from genome assembly GCF_042714835.1 of Streptomyces sp. NPDC058678. Classification (NCBI taxonomy): domain Bacteria; kingdom Bacillati; phylum Actinomycetota; class Actinomycetes; order Kitasatosporales; family Streptomycetaceae; genus Streptomyces; species Streptomyces sp. NPDC058678. Next base: position 134,827 of record NZ_JBHXSG010000011.1, read on the forward strand.
CCGTTCCGGTGTCGCACCGACGAAGGTGCGGTCGCCCAGGTGCACCAGGAACGTCCAGTAGGCGCCCGCCTCGCGTTCCAGGAGCCGGCGGAAGAGGACCAGCGCGTCGCGCGTGGACCATCCGTCGATCTCGGCCAGGAAGGTGCGGCGCAGGACGAAGTTGGCCCCCTGGCCCTCACCGATCTCGTTGTCGATGACCTTGCGCACGATCTCGGCGTAGGAGTCGTCGTCGAGGTCGAAGTGCCCGTTGCCCAAGGAGATGGGCTGGTCCGGGATGCGCCGGGCGTCGGCGACGGGGACGGTCTCCTGCCCGGTCACACGCAGGGCGAGCAGCGGCGCCCCGTCGTCGTTGCAGACGAACCCGCGCTCGGTGATCTGGCGGTAGGGCACCACGGTGAGCAGGTCGTGGCGTGGCCCGCTCCCCGCGGGCGGGGAGCCGGGCAGGGGCAGTTCGGCCAGCGACGCCGGCGTGCAGACGTCACCGACGAGGACGTCCAGCACCCCGGCCGCCCGCTCCGGGCGGTGCAGCAGTGCGAACGGCCCGGGGTCCGTGGCCAGGATCCGCTCGAAGAGGCCGCTCACGCCGTCACCCCCCGGCCGCTCGCGGACGCCTCGTACCCGGCGGCCGTGAGATCGCCGGTCAACTGCTCCGTCGTGGCCACGACGGCGCAGCGCCCGGCCGCGAAGTCGAGGGTGAGCGCGTGGTGGGCCGACGAGAAGTCGGCGATCGCGTCGGCCGCCACGAAGGGCTGGATGTCATGGGTGAACGCCTCCAGCGCGGTGGCCAGGACACCGACGTGCCCGTACACCCCGCAGATGACCAGCTGGTCGCGGCGGTCGCGCTCCATCTGCTCCAGCAGCCCGGAGCGGAAGAACGCGCTGTAGCGCCACTTGGTGTACACCGTGTCCCCGGGCGCGGGCCCCAGCGGGTCGGCGACCTGCCGGTCCGCGGGGTCGACCCGCATGCCCGGCCCCCAGAAGTCGCGCAACAGCCCGCGCTCGTCGGCCGTCATGCCGCCGGGCTGCGCGGTGTAGGCGACGGGGACGCCGAGTGCGGCGCAGGTGCGGCGCAGGTGGGCCGCGTTGTCCAGCAGCGTCTCGCGCGGCTCCGCCGGCAGCGGGCGCAGGAAGTAGCGCTGCATGTCGTGGACGAGCAGGACCGCGCGGGCGGGGTCCACCGTCCAGTCGGCGGCGTTGGCGGGGAGGGCGCCGGCCGCGGGCATGGGATAGGGCTCGATCGTGGGTATGCCGGCCGTGAACCGCATGGGAAATCCGTCCTGTCGTCAGACGCCGAGTCCGGCGCCGCCATCGACCGTCAGGTCGTGCAGCGTGATGTGGGAGGCCTTCTCGGAGAGCAGGAAGTCGACCGCGTCGGCGATCTCCGCGGGCAGCGCCAGCTTCCGCAGCGGGATGCCGACCCGGTACTCCTCCAAGCGGCCGTCGAGTGTGCCCTGTGGACCCGAGGGGTCCGTCCACAGGGAGCTGAGCATCGGGGTGTCCGTCGAGCCGGGCGCCACCACGTTGCAGCGGATCCCGTGCCGTGCGACCTCCAGGCCGAGAGACTTGGTGAACATCGTGGCGGCCGCCTTGGAGGCCGCGTAGGCGGCCATCCCCGTGCGGGGCACTCCGGCCGCGTTGGAGGCGACCGTGACCACCGCTCCCCGGCCGCGCGGCACCATGCGCCGCACGACCGCCTGCGACATCAGGAAGACCCCGAGAACGTTGACGGCGAAGGTGGCCTGCCAGTCGTCCACGTCGTACTCGGTCACCGTCCCGGCCCGCAGCACCCCCGCCGCGTTCACCAGGTAGTCCACCGGCCCGAGGCGGGCCTCCGCCTCGGCGACGACGGCCTGCGCCTGCGGGGCGCTGGACACCTCCGCGGGCAGGGCCACCACGTCGAGGCCGTCGGCCGCCAGCTTCTGCGCCAACTCGTCCAGTTCGGTGGCACGCACGTCCACCGCCGCGACGGTCAGCCCGCGGGCGGCGAGCGTGCGGACCACCGCGGATCCGATTCCGCCCGCCGCTCCGGTGACCAGCGCAACCTGCTTGTCCATCGTTCCGACCTCCTTGGTAGCCGACCCGGGCGGGCGTCCGGCGCGTCGCCGGAGCCCCTGGGGCGGTCAGGGCATGGGGGAGCGGCGTTCAGCCGCGCCAGGTGCTCACCACGGACACGGCCTGATGGGGGTTGAGGCGCGGGTCGCAGAAACTCGTGTACTTGTCGCCGACGCGGCCGGCTTCGGCCTCGTTCGTCACACACTCGGTGACCTCGTCGGGAGTGGTCTCCAGGTGCAGTCCGCCGGCGGTGCCACCACCCGAGCGGACGGCGCACAGGAACCCGTCGACCTCGCGCACCACGTCTTCGACGTACCGGGTCTTGAGCCCGTCGGCCGCCGACCGCGTGTTGCCGTGCATCGGGTCGGACAGCCAGATCACCGGGTGGCCGGCCTTCCGCACGGCCTCGACCAGCGGAGGAAGGGTACGGGCCACTCCGTCGGCTCCCATGCGCGGGATCAGCGTCAGGCGGCCCTTCTCCCGCGCCGGGTCGAGCCGTTCGCACAGCGCCAGCAGCGTCTCCACCGCCATGGTGGGGCCGACCTTGAGGGCCACCGGGTTGCTCACCGCCGCCAGCAGGGCCACGTGCGCGCCGTCGGGCTGGTTGGTGCGCTCACCGATCCAGGGCCAGTGTGTCGAGGCGAGGAAGGGTCTGCCCGCGACGTCCCGCCGCACCTGGGGCAGTTCGTAGTCGAGCAGCAGGGCCTCGTGGCTGGTCCAGGTGCGGGCGCCGATGACGTGGGCCCCCGAGAAGGACGGCCAGCCCAGGTGCGACATGGCCCGCCCGGCCGCCGCGTAGCAGCCGAGCATCCGGTCGGGGTCGGGGCGCCTGCTGTCCAGGTCGGGTTCCGGACCGTTGACGAGGTGCCCGCGGAAGACGGGCAGTTCCCGGGCTCCGACGTGCTCGGTGGGGCGGGACCGGGGCTTGGCGAACTGGCCGGCGATCCTGCCCACCCGGACGACCGGGCGGTGCGTGGCCATCCGCATCGTGCCGGCCAGCACGTCCAGCAGCCCGGCCTTGCGGGCGACGTACCCGGGCGTGCACTCCTCCGGGTCCTCCGCGCAGTCACCGGCCTGCACCACGTGCGCCTCGCCGTCGGCGACGCGGGCGAGGAGGGAGCGCAGCTCGGCGAGATCCTCGGGGCGGGCCAGGGCCGGCCGTGCGGACAGTTCACCGACCGCGTGCGCCAGTGCGGCCGCGTCCGGGTAGTCGGGTTGCTGGCGGGCGGGGCGCGAGCGGATGGTCGTGAGGACATCGTCCACGGAAGTCTCCAATGGGAAGCGGGGATTCGGCCTGCGGGACGGGCGGCGAGGGCGGGACGATCGCCCCGTGCGGTCCGTACGGGATCACGGGGAGGAGTACGCCCGGTACTCGTCCCAGAAGGCCAGCTGGCGCCGCTTGGGCAGCCGAGTCACCCGGGCCCCCTCGTCGCCGCCGAGCACCAGCGTGCTGGGGGTGTCGGAGGAGAACACCGGCCACGGCGGCGCCTGCGCGCCGGCGGGGACGCCGGTCCGGACGAACGAGGCGACCAGTTCGGAGAAGATCCCGGAGATCCGGCGCTCGGCGGGACCGTCGCCGAATTGCGCGACGTTCGCCGGGGCCCCGTGGGTGCCGAACAGGAACTTCGAGGTCGCGTCGTGCGGGGTGCCGAAGTGGGGAGGCCGGGTGGGATGGGCGAACTCCATGACGTAGACGGGCGTGCGGCCCTGCGTGGCGTGCCGCTCGGCGAGCCGGACGATCCGGTGCCGGAAGAGCGCGTCGCCCCACACCTCCGTCCACAGGGAGCGCGGGGTGAGGTCGGACCCCTCCGCGACCGCCGCCTCCTGATAGGCGTCGACACAGGCATCGACCGCGGCGGCGGCAGGGGCGGGGCCCAGCTTGCGGAGCACTCCGGCGACCGCCTCGCGCAGCTCGGCGACGTCGGTGGGTGCCGGTGGGGCGGGAGGGAAGGAGGGGGAGAGAGGATCGGTGAAGAAGGACCCCTCCGTGCTGTTGTGGATGGACAGCACCGGCACCTCGGGGGTGGGCAGTTGGTGCGGGAACGCCCGCACCAGCCGCCCGTCGCGCACCGGGCCGCGGTACTCGCGTCCGCTGCCCACCGGCCGGTCGTCCGGGTCGCCGGAGAACATCTCCAGCCACGCCGTGTGCAGCGCCTCGTCGGGAACCTCTCGCAGCCCCGGGACGCCGGTGCCGAACCGGGCGGCGAGCGCCTCGTACACCGTCCCGGCGTCGGACGGGGTGAGGGAGAAGGAGGGGGCCGAGGGATGCGCGGCGCTGATGGCGACGAGACGGCGGACCGTCCCCCTCAGCTCCGGCATCAGGGACAGCTGCCAGGCCGTCGCCCCGCCGGCCGAGGTGCCGCAGAGCGTGATGTCGTTCGGGTCGCCCCCGAAGGCCGTGGCGTTGTCCCGTACCCACTCGAGGGCGGCGATCTGGTCCTGGAGGCCCCAGTTGCCGCTCAGCCCGGTGCGCGGGTCGGTGAATTGCTCGTGCAGGCCCCAGCCGAACACGCCGAGGCGGTAGTTGAAGTTCACGACGACGATGTCGCCGCGGGCCGCGAGCCGGCTGCCGTCGAAGGTCGGCACGCTGCCCGCGCCGACCTGCCACCCGCCGCCGTGGACGTAGACCAGCACGGGCCGCGGCCCGGTCGTGTCCGGTGTCCACACGTTGGCGTGCAGGGCGTCCTCGGAACCCGGCACGGGCCCGGACTGCGTGAAGACCGGGCCGAACCGCGTGGCGTCCCGCACGCCGCTCCACGGCACCGGCGGGCGCGGTGAAGCGAAGCGCAGGGCGCCCACGGGCGGGGTGGCGTAGGGGACGCCCCGGAAGACGGCGAGCCCGTCCTTCAGTGTCCCGGCCACCCTGCCGGCGGTCGTGCGGACGACGACGGACGCGGCGGAACGATTCCGCGCGGCCGAGGCGCCGGGTGGGCCGTGCGTGGAAACCCTGGATGTCATCGGTTCCGTCCCCCGTCCGGAAGTGAATGCGGTGGCCCGGTTTCGGTCAGGCGCTGCCGATCCTGCGTCGGTGCGGCGCGGCCCGACAAAGAACATCGGCGCATTCCGTCAGGTGGGCCGGAATCCATCAAGTCATGGCCGCCCTGGTACCGCCGCGACCTGCCGTTTCGTTCACGGCGGGCTCACTTGACGGACTGTGAAATGGCGCGTTGACCGTGCCTGTCCGCCGGGTCAGGATTCCGGTCGCCTGCTGTTTTTGCGCACCACCGGGGGGAGGATTTCGGCACATGCTCACCGATCAAGCCGTTTCCGACGGCACGGAGGTCCGCGCGTCGGATCCGTCCGGCGGGCCGACCGGCCAGTGGGACGCGACGTCCCTGCGCCTGGACGCCTACCTGCGACGGATCGGGTACGACGGTCCGCGCACGCCGACCGCGGCCGTCCTGGCGGCGGTGCACCGGGCGCACATGACGGCCATCGCCTTCGAGAACCTCGACGTGGCCCTCGGCCGGGAGATCTCCCTGGACCTCGACGACCTCCAGGGCAAGCTGGTGGACCGCGGCCGCGGCGGCTACTGCTTCGAGCACAACCTGCTGCTGGCCGCCGCCCTCACCCGGCTCGGGTTCACCGTCACCCGGTATCTCGCCCGGGTGCGGCGGGGCCGCCGGCAGATCCGCTACCGGGCGCACGCGGTCCTGGTCGTCACCATCGGGGATCAGCAGTACCTCGCCGACGCCGGGTTCGGCGACGAAGGCCTCGTCGAACCGCTGCCGCTGGCGGCGGGCGCGGTCGCCGAGGCGGGCGAGTGGAAGTGGCGCATTCACGCGGAAGGCCCCGACTGGGTTCTTCAGTCGCTGCACCAGGACGGCTGGTTCGACCTCTACGCCTTCCGCCCGGAACTCCACCACCTGGTGGATTTCGAGGTGGCCAACTACTACACGGCGCACAGCCCGCGTTCGACGTTCACCGGAAAGGTGATCGCGATGCGCGGAAACGACCGGTCCCGGCATCTCCTGCGCGACCGCGAAATGTCTGTCGTCCTTCCCGACGGCAGCGGCGAAACAAGGGAACTGACGGGTGCACAGGTCGTCGTCGCGCTGCGGGACGTCTTCGGAATCCGCCTCACGCCCGAGGACCAGGACATGATCCGGCTCCGTTTCCCGTCCGCCTGACATTCAACGCCCGAGGAGGCGACATGGTGCTCCACATTCCGGTCGGCAGGAACGCCCTGTACCTGGGCATGGTGCCCGAGGAGGCGGCTGCCCGGCACCCGTACGCGCCCATCACACTCGACCACGATCTGGACCTGGCGCCCGCCGCCGGGCGTCAGCTGACCGTCGGGGAGCTGGCCGAACTGGTCGAGGACACCGCGGCCCGTCTGTGGGCGGCGGGGCTGAGGCCGCGCGACCACGTGGCCGTCTACAAGGCCCACAACTTCGACATCTGGGTGCTGGCGACGGCGGCCGCCCGGCTCGGCGCCACCCCCGCGCTGCTGTCGCCCGCGCTGGACGGCGAGACCGTCACCGCGCTGCTGGCCCGCCTCGACCGGCCGCACCTGATCACCGACGGCGGCAAGCTGGCCGGGGAGCTCGCGGGCCGCCCGCTCGACGAACTCACCTCCAGCGTCGTCCTGGTCGGAGACGGCGAGCACGACGGCGCCGTCTCGCTCGACAAGCTCGCAGGCTCGCCCCGGCGCCGCCCGGTCCTCCTCGGTCCGGACCACCCGGCGCTGATGACCCACACCTCGGGCACCACCGGCATCCCGAAGCTCGTGGTGCACACCGCGCGCTCCCTGTACGGGCGCTTCCGGCCGCAGCAGAAGCTCGCCGCGCTCATCCGCGAACGCGAGACCTACGCCATCCACGTGTCGTTCGTGCACTCGCGCATGTTCATGGCCCTGGCCGTGGTGCTGCCCAAGGGCATGCCCGTCGTCGTCGTGGACGACGGTTCGCCCGAGCAGGTCGCTCCCCTGTTCGCGAAGGTGCGGCCCGGGTTCGTCGAGACCCACCCCAACTCGTACATGGAGTGGGAGGAACTGGTCGACCATCCGCTGCGGCCGCTGGCCAACGTCAAGTACTTCAGCGGTACGTTCGACGCGATCCACCCTCCGACGATGCACCGGCTGCTCTCCGCCTCGCGCCGGCACCGGCCGCTGTTCTTCCAGTTCTACGGGCAGAGCGAGTGCGGTCCGCTCGTCGGACGCTGGTACACGGCGAAGAACGCGCACAAGGCCAACGGCCGCTGCCTGGGCTTCCCGATCCCGGGCATGACCCACGTGCGGATCGTCCCGCGCGACGGGCACCGTCCCTCCAAGCGCACCCCCGGCTTCATCGAGGTCCAGACCGACGGCCGGGCGGTCAACTACTACGCGGAGGACGAGCGCTTCCAGAAGGAACTCAACGGCAAGTGGTGGCGCACCGGTGACGTCGGATACCGCGACCGGCTCGGCCGCGTCCACCTCCTCGACCGGGCCGTGGACGTGATCCCCAACGTCGACAGCACCCTGGAGATCGAGGACACCCTGATCGGGCGGCTGGAGGAGCTCGCCGAACTGGTCGTCGTGCCCGGCCCCGACCGGGAGCCGCTGCCGGTGGTGTGCACCAAGGGCAACACGCCACTTGACCCGGAGCGCTGGAGGCGTGCGGTCAGGGACTTCCCGCAGCTGGCCGAACCGGTCCAGATGCCTCTGGCCGAGCTGCCGCGCACCGCGACGATGAAGGTCCAGCGGATCGAACTGTCCCGCCGTCTCGCCGAACGGCTCCGGCCGGCGGCGGCCGGGCTGGGGGACGGCGCGTGACCGCCGCACTCGACGTCCTCGTCGTCGGCGCCGGTCCCACCGGCCTGTTCACCGCCTGCGAACTGCTGCGCCGCGGTGTCCGGGTCCGTCTCGTCGACCGCGCGCTCGAACCCTCCACCGTGCCCAAGGCGCTGGCCCTGTGGCCGCGTGCCACCGACATCCTCGGCGAGCTGGGACTGCGCGGCGCACTGCGCGACGCCGCCGTCCCCGTCCGCGGGTTCAGCTACTTCTCGGACGGCCGGCGCCTGGCCACCTTCACCATCCCCGAGCCGCTGCGGCCGATCCACCTCCCGCAGTACGAGACCGAGCGGCTGCTCACCGAACAGCTCCACCGCCTCGGGGGGAAGATCGAACGAGGGGTACGGCTGCTGGCCTTCGACGACGTCGACCACAGCGGCCGCATAGAGGCCACCGACGGCGTCACCGCCGTCCTGGAACACGGGGACGCGGGGATCGAACGCGTCCGTGCCACCTTCGTGGTGGGCGCGGACGGTGCGTCAGGAACGGTCCGCGGCGCCCTCGGCATCGGATTCCAGGGCAGCACGTACCCGCTCTCCTTCGCCCTCGTCGACACCCGGGTCGAGGGCGTGCTGCCTCCGGACCAGCTGCAGTATCACCAGGCGCCCGGCGGCACCCTCATGATCGCCCCACTGCCCGACCGGGTCTTCCGCATCCTGGCGGTGCTCCCGTCCGGCGGCGCCCCGGTGAGCGTGCCGATGATGCAGCGGCTGCTGGACGAGCGCGGTCCGGGTGGGGTGCGGATCACCGACCCGGTCTGGCAGACCGTCTACCGCGTGCACGCCCGGCAGGCGACCGAGTACCAGCGCGGCAGGGTCTTCCTGGTGGGAGACGCCGCCCACGTCCACAGCCCGGCCGGCGGGCAGGGCATGAACAACGGCATCCAGGACGGCTACAACCTGGCCTGGAAGCTCGCCGCCGTCCTGAAGGGCGAGTCCCCGCACGCGCTGCTGGAGAGCTACACACCCGAACGCACCGAAGCCACCGAACGGATCGTCGCCGACACCGACCGGCAGACCCGGGCCTGGATGGCCGACGGCAGGACCCGGATCGCGGTGCGCGACACCGCCTTCCGGCTGGCCGGGGCGACCGGCGTCGTCCCCCGCTACGTGTTCCCCGTCATGGCCGGGCGACGGGTGGCCTACACCCCGGCCCGCCGTACGCAGCGGCCGTCCGGCCAGGCCAGGTGCACCATGCTCGGCAGGCTGCCCGGCAGGCTGCGGATCGGCATGGTCTTCCCCCGCGAACTGGCCCTGGCCCATGCCATGGCCGGCCCGAGGGCGGGGCTCTCCGGCTGGACGGTGGCCGTGGTGCCGCACGCCGACGGCAACGACCTCGCCCAGCGGGTGGCGCGGCTGACCGCGGCCCACCCGCAGGTGCGCCCCGTGGTACTGGACCCGCGACACGCGGCCGAGGCGACGGGCTGCGCGGAACCCGGCTTCCACCTGGTGCGGCCGGACGGACACATCGCCGCCCACGGTCACGCACACGACCTTTCCCACCTCACCGCCGAACTGGGCCGCGTGCTCATCGGCACCGGAAACTGATCCGGGCCGCGGGGCCCGCCGACACTTGGGAGCAGCCATGGCAGGACCGCGTGTGGTCATCGCCTACCACTCGGGCTTCGGTCACGCGGCCGTACTCGCCCAGGCCGTACGGGACGGCGCGGCCGACGCGGGCGCGGAGGTCTTCGCCGTCCGCGTCGACACCGTCACCGAGGAGCAGTGGGCGCTGCTGGACGCGGCGGACGCCGTCGTCTTCGGCGCCCCCACCTACATGGGGACCGCGTCCGCCGCCTTCCACACCTTCGCGCAGTCCACCTCCGGGCGGTGGTCGGACCGTGCCTGGGCCGGCAAGGTCGCCGCGGGGTTCACCGTCTCCGGCGCGAAGAGCGGGGACAAGCTGCACACCCTGCAGTATTTCGGCATCCTCGCCGCCCAGCACGGTATGCACTGGGTGAACCTGGACCTGCTGCCGGGCTGGAACTCCTCCACGGCCTCCGAGCACGACCTCAACCGGATCGGGGTCTCGCTGGGTGCCGCAGCCCAGGCCAACATCGACCAGGGCGACGAGGCCGTCACCAAGGCCGACACCGAGACCGCCCGCCACCTGGGCAGAAGGGTCGCCGAGACGGCTCGCCTGCTCACCGCGGCGGCTCGGGTCTGACGGCGTCGCGCCGCCCGGCTCCCCCCGCCGGGCGTCGCGGCGCGTGGATCTGGTCCGGGCGGGGTCGGCCGGGCCAGAGGGGAAGGGGCGGGGGACGGCATGCCGTCCCCCGCCTCGCCCGTGCCCGGCGCCGTCCCGCCGTCGCGGATCTCAGGACGGCTGCTCACAGGGCGGCGGGCAGCAGCTCCGGCTCGGTGGGGAGTTCGCGGCCGGCCAGGGCGTGCAGCACGGCCCAGCGCGACAGGTCGCCCACCAGCACACCGCCGAGCAGTGTGCGGCCGTCCGCCGAGAGCACGAGCTTCTCGTAGGAGCTGGTGCCGACGGTGCGGGCCAGCGACAGCGCCCCGGGTGTGGTGGCGTGCGCGTCGCCGAACGTTCCCACGCCGACGCCCAGCACCTTCAGACGCGTCGAGGTGTCCAGGGGCGGCAGCACCGCCGTCTCGTCGCCGGTGAGCCGCGCGGCCACCGTGTCGGCCATCCGGTAGCCGGGCGCGACCAGACCGTAGGTGCGGCCGTCGAGCGAGGCGCACTCCCCGACCGCCCAGATCCCGGGCGCGCCAGTTCGGCACAAGGCGTCGACGGCCACCCCGCCCCGCGGGGCGACGGACAGTCCGGCGGCCGCGGCGAGTTCGTCACGCGGGCGTACCCCGGCGGCGAAGACGACCACCCGGGCGGGCAGGACGCGGCCGTCCCGCAGGGCCACCCCCGCCACCCGGCCGTCGGGCCCGGCCCGCACGGCCTCCACTCCCGCGTCGACCACGACGTCGACGCCGAGGCTCCGCACCAGGCCGGCCAGGATTTCCGCACCGGCCGCGTCCACCTGGACCGGCATCAGCCGCGGCGCCATCTCGATGACGTGGGGCCGCATGCCGAGCCGCCGCAGCACCTCGGCCGCCTCCAGGCCGAGCAGTCCGCCGCCGATCACGACCCCCGGCGCACCCGCCTCGGCGGCCGCCCGCAGGGCGGTCAGGTCGTCGAGGGTGCGGTACACGAAGCAGCCGGGAAGCCCGCTGCCGGGCACCGGCGGCACGAACGGCCGCGAGCCGGTGGCCAGGACCAGGGCGTCGTAAGGGAGAGCGGTGCCGTCGGCGCAGTGCGCGGTCCGGCCGGCCACGTCGATCCCCACCAGGCGGGTCCCGGTCCGCAGCTCGACCAGGGGGTCGGTCCGCAGGGGTCCCACCAGGTCGAGTCCCGGATCACCGGGGGGCCGCAGCGCGTACGAGGAGAGCGCCATCCGGTCGTAGGCGCTGTGCGCCTCGGCGGTGACGGCCACCACCCGCCAGCGGCCCTGCGGGTCCCGCCGTCGCACCTGGGCCACCAGCCGGTGACCCACCATCCCGTGACCCGCGACCAGCAGGGTCCGTCTCATGCCACTTCTCCCGTCCCGCTCTCGCGCGCGTCCATCGCCGTGCACAGCCGCCGCAGGTCGTCCGAGCACCCGCCGCACCCGGTGGTCGCCCGGGTGGCCGCGGCCAGGGCGGCGACGGTCCGGGCACCGCCGCGCCAGGCATCGGCGAGCCGCCCGCGGGTGACGTCGTTGCAGCGGCACACCACCGTGTCGTCCGGCAGGGGCCGGGTGCTCCCGGTGCGGGCCGGAACCCCCAGCAGGAGAGCCAGGCGAGCCGCCGGCACCGGCAGCCCCCGCTCGTACAGGCGCGCCACCTCGGCCGCCGCGGCGGGGAGCCCCGTCACGACCGCGGCCGACACGCGCCCGGCTTCCAGGCCGATCCGTGCATAGCGGCGGCCGGCGGGGTCGTACAGGGTGATCTGCTCGGTGGCGGCCTCCAGGGCCGCCAGGCTGCCGGCCACCGCCGTCTCGAGGCCGGGGCCACGCAGCCGCAGCACGTGCGGGGGTGCCAACAGCACCGGTCCGCCGGTGAGGCGGGCGGCCAGCGCGTCGGCCGCGTCCCAGGCCACCGGGTACGGATCGGGCGCGGGCGCGGGGAGTTCGGCGCAGCCGCCGAGCGCGCTGACGGCCGGGTCGACGGTCCGCAGCCGGGAGTCCACCAGGACCCCGTGGCGGACGGCGAGCCCCGCCGCCGCGGCCACCCGGGTGTCGGGTCGGCTGCCCGCGCGCACCAGCAGCGCCTCCGCCGGCACCACCTCCCCGTCGTCCAGCAGCACCTTGCCCGGGACGCGTTCGGTGACCGTGCGGCCGAGCCGCAGGGTGACGCCGGCCTCGGCGAGCGTGTCGGCCAGCATCCTTCCGGCCACCTCGTCGAGCCGCCGGTGCATCGGCACGGGACCGCGGTGCGCCAGGGTCACCTCTCGCCCGGCGCGGGCCAGTTCGAGGGCCGCCTCGACACCGCGGGGCCCGCCGCCGACCACCACCACCGGTCCCGGGGCGAGCCGCGGCAGGTGGCGCCCTGCCTGGACGCGGCAGCCGGGGTCCGTCTCGCCACCGTGGGCGGCGCAGGACGCCCGGACCGGGCGCACCCCGGTGGCCAGGACCAGTTCGCCGTACGGCAGGTCGCCGTGGCGCGCGGTGCGTACCAGGCGCCGCGGGCGGTCGAGCCGGACCGCTCCGGCCGCGTCGAGGATCTCGACGCGGTCCGGATACCGGTCCGCCTCCGGGGCGGGCCCGTCCCCCGGTGCCACGACGACGACCGGCCCGCGATGCCCACGGTCGGCCAGGGCCCAGGTGAGCCGGCGCGCGGCGGGCCCGTCGCCGACGACCAGCACGGGCGTGTTCACTCCGGCTCCGGCGTGACACGCACCGCGCTGACCTTGAACTCGGGCATACGGCTGCGCGGGTCGAGCGCGGTCGACGTGAGCAGGTTGGCCCGCCCGTCGCCGGTGTAGTGGAACGGGAGGAACACCGTGTCCGCCCGCAGGGTGGCCACCAGCCGGGCGCGGGCCACGGTGCTGCCCCGCGCGGAGGTCACGCGCACCAGCTGACCGGCCGTGACCCCGGCCTGCCCGGCCGCGTCCGGATGGATCTCCACGAACGGCTCCGGCGCCGCGCGGAGCAGTTCGGGCACGCGCCGGGTCTGCGTCCCGGACTGGTACTGCGCCAGCACCCGGCCCGTCGTCGCGTACAGGGGGTAGGCGCCGCCCGCGGCCTCCGCGGAGTCCCGGTGCCGTACGGCGGCGAAGCGGGCCCGCCCGTCGGGGTGGGCGAACCGGTCCAGGAACAGCCGGGGTGTACCGCCGTGGCTGCCGGGGCCGGCCGGGCACGGCCAGTGCAGGGCCTCGCCCGCGTCGAGCCGCTCGTACCCGACCCCCGAGTAGTCGGCCGGGCCGCCCGCAGTCGCCCTGCGCAGTTCCTCGAACACCTCGCGCGCGTCGGACGGGAACCGCCCGGCCGGCTGGCCGAGCCGGATCGCCAGTGCGCGCAGCACCTGGAGGTCGGTCGCGACTCCCGGCGGGGGGCGGCGGACCGCCCGACGGCGCAGGACCCGCCCCTCCAGGTTCGTCATCGTCCCCTCCTCCTCGGCCCACATCGCGACCGGCAGCACCACGTCCGCCGCGTTCGCGGTCTCCGAAGGGAGGAAGTCCGCCACCACGAGCAGGTCGAGCGCCGCCAGACGCTCGGCGATCCGCGCCGAACGAGGCGCCGAGACCAGCGGGTTGGTGCCCAGCACGAGCAGAGCCCGAGGACCGTCCGCGGTGCCTGCCGAGTCGAGCAGCTCGAAGGCGCTGGGGCCCGGCGCGGCGGGCAGATCCTCGGGAGCGACGCCCCACACGGCGGCGACGTGCGCGCGGTCGGCGGGATCGGTCAGCGAACGGTAGCCGGGGAGCTGGTCGGCCTTCTGGCCCATCTCCCGGCCGCCCTGGCCGTTGCCCTGGCCGGTCAGGCAGCCGTATCCGCCGCCCGCCGTGCCGGGCAGCCCGAGGGCGAGCGCCAGGTTGACGAACGCGGCGACGGTGTCGGTGCCCTTGCTGTGCTGCTCGGCTCCGCGGCCGGTCAGCACGTAGCGGCGCCCGGCGCGGGCCAGCAGGCGGGCGGCGGCGCGCTGGTCGGCCGCCGGCACGCCCGTGATCCGCTCCACCCGCTCCGGCCACATGTCGGCGGCGTGCCGCCAGGCGTCCGCGAACCCGGTGGTGCGCGCGTCGACGAACGCGGTGTCGGCCAGGTTCTCGGTGACCACGGTGTGCAGCAGGCCGAGGGCCAGGGCCAGGTCGGTGCCGGGGCGCGGGCGCAGGTGCAGGGCGGCCCGCTCCGCGGTCGGTGTGCGGCGCGGGTCGACGACGACGAGGTCGGCGCGGGTCAGGTGGCGCATCAGGGGCGGCATCGTCTCAGCGGGGTTGGCGCCGGCCAGCAGGACGACGTCGGCGTCGCCGAGGTCGGTCACCGGGAACGGCAGTCCGCGGTCGAGCCCGAACGCCGCGGTGGAGGCCGCGGCGGCCGAGGACATGCAGAACCGCCCGTTGTAGTCGATGCGCGAGGTGCCGAGCGCGAGGCGGGCGAACTTCCCCAGCAGATACGCCTTCTCGTTGGTCAACCCGCCGCCGCCGAGCACCGCGACCGCCTCGGGGCCGTACTCGCGGCGGAGCCGGGCCAGCCGGGCGGCGACGGTGTCGAGTGCCTCGTCCCAGCCGGCTGGACGCAGGTGCCCCGCGCCGTCGCGCAGCAGCGGGGTCCGGAGCCGGTCGGGCGCGTCGAGCAGCGCCGGGGCCGTCCACCCCTTCTGGCAGAGCCCGCCCCGGTTGACGGGGAAGTCGGCGTCGGGCCGCACCCTGACGCCGCCGGGTGCCGCCGGGTCCGGGGTGAGGGCGGTCGCGCACTGCAGCGCGCAGTACGGGCAGTGGGTGGCCGTCGGGTCAGACACGTCCGACCTCCTTGGGTGCGGTGCGCGGCGCGGGGGCGGCGGCGGGCCCGGAGGGCCGGCGCAGGTAGACGGCCCAGGTGGCCAGCGCGCAGAGGGCGTAGAAGCCGAGGAAGGACCAGAAGGCGCTTTCGCCGCCGGCGGCGCCGCCGCCACCGTAGGCGGCGCGGAAGGCCAGGTTGATGGCGACTCCGCCCAGTGCCCCCACTGCGCCGGCGATGCCGATGACCGCTCCCGACAGGCGCCGGGCCCGCGCGAAGGCGCGGACCGCGTCGTGCCCGTCGGCGATGTCCCGTCCCGCCTGTCGAGCGAAGACGGCCGGGATCATCTTGTACGTCGAGCCGTTGCCGATCCCGCTGAGCACGAACAGCACGACGAAGCCGGTGACGAAGAGGGGGAAGGCGCCACGCGCCGAGGCCGTCAGCAGCAGCGTGGTGCCCGCCGACATCCCGGCGAAGGAGACGAGCGTGACCCGCGCGCCGCCCCACCGGTCGGCGGCGCTCCCGCCCAGCGGCCGCGCCAGCGAGCCGAGCAGCGGTCCCAGGAAGGTGTACGAGGCGGCCTCCAGGGGCGAGGAGCCGAACTCGTTCTGCAGCACCAGGCCGAAGGCGAAGCCGTAGCCGACGAAGGAACCGAACGTCCCCACGTAGAGCAGGGAGATCCACCAGGTGTGCTGGTGGCCGGATGCCTCTCGCAGGGCGCCCGGCTCGGTGCGCACCGCGTCGACGTTGTCCATCAGCAGCGCGGCGGCGAGCGCCACCAGGACGATCGGCGGCAGGTACACGGCCGCCACCAGGGACGGGTGGGTGTCGCCCGCGGTGGCGATCACCAGCAGGCCCACCAACTGCACCGCCGGTACACCGAGGTTCCCGCCCCCGGCGTTCACCCCGAGCGCCCAGCCCTGGAGTCTGCGGGGGTAGAAGGCGGCGATGTTCGTCATCGACGACGCGAAGTTGCCGCCGCCCACTCCTGCCAGCGCCCCGACGAGCAGGAACACCCACAGGTCGGTGCCGGGCCGCTGGACGAAGTAGGCGGCCCCCGAGGCGGGCACCAGGAGCAGAGCGGTGGAGAACACCGTCCAGTTGCGGCCGCCGAAGCGGGTCACCGCGTGACTGTAGGGCAGCCGCAGCAGCGCCCCGACGAGGGTGGGCGTGACCACCAGCAGGAACTTCTCGTCGGCGCCGAAGCCGAGTCCGATGTCGGGCGACATGAACAGCACCAGCACCGACCACAGGGTCCACACGGAGAAGCCGATGTGCTCGGAGACGACGGAGAGCGCCAGGTTGCGGCGGGCCACGCGCCTGCCACGGCTCTCCCAGAACGCCTCGTCCTCCGGATCCCAGCCGTTGATCCAGCGGGTGGTCATCACACCTCAGTCCTTCTCGACGACGGCCTTGATGCGTGTGACCGTGCTGCGGATGTCGGCCGCCAGCTTCGCGTTCCACTCGGAGACGAAGCGCGTCCGCTCCTCCTCGCCCAGACCGGAGAAGATCTTCGCGAGCCCTTCCGTCAGCTCGCCGAGCCAGTAGCTGTGCACCAGGCGGCTGCCGCCGTCGAGGGTGGGCTCGATCTCGAAGGACCACACGCTTTCCTGCCGGCCCCGGGAGCTGTCGAGGACCGACCAGCGGAACACTCGGGCGGGCTCGGCCGCCACGACCTCGGACTCGGTGTGCCAGGGTCCGCGGATCACCGGCGCCCAGGCGACCACGTCGGTGCCCCGCACGTTGTCGCCCCGGAAGATCGCGCCGACCGTGCCGGGACGGCCCGACACCCAGGTGCCGCCTGTGCACTCCACGCTCCACTCGCCGCTGCGCTCCAGGGCGCTGACGGTGTCGTAGACCTTCTCGGGGGAGGCCGACGTCTCGATCTGGGCGCGGGCGGAGAACGTCGTCTTGCCGCTGGTTCCGAGCAGGATGGTCATGACGGATCACTGCCTTCGCTAGGAGTTGTCAGGGGGGCGGGCCGCGGATCCGGCCCTGGGGGATCAGACGCGCGTCAGGTCGCGGGCGCCGTGCAGCCAGGCGACCTTGTCGTGGAGCTCGTCCACGGTGAGCCCGGAGAGCTCCTTGTTGCGGATCTCGGCGGCCGCTCCCGACGGGTGGTAGACCAGTCGGCCCATGTCGCGTGCGACGGACTGCGCCTTGGCGGTGCGTCGGCTGCGGGCCGCGTTCCACACGGCCAGTCGGCCGGAGAGCGCGTGCGGGGGGCAGTCGGTGAGGTCGCCGAGGAGCACCGCGTCCTCCAGCGCCATGCAGGCGCCCTGGGCCGCGTACTGGAGCATCGGGTGGGCGGCGTCGCCGAGGAGGGCGACCCGGCCGTCCACCCACCGGTCCAGCGGCTCGCGGTCGCACAGCACCCACGACTTCCAGTTGTCGCCCAGGCGCAGCAGGCGCCCCGCGGTCGTCCCCAGGTCGGGGAACTCGTCGAGGACCTGGTCGGTCGAGGTGGGAAGGCCCGAGACGGGTACCGAGGCACCGTCGTCGCGGGTGGCGGCGAGGTTCAGATGGCGTCCGCCGCTGATCGGGTAGTGCACGAAGTGCCAGCGCGGTCCGGCCCACAGCGTCACGGTGTCCGAGCGGAGCTCCGCGGGCACCCGGTCCATCGGGATGACGGAGCGGTAGATGGTGTGGCCGGAAACTCTCGGCTCGCCGTCACCGACGAGCTGCGCCCGTACCGCCGAGCGGATGCCGTCGGCGCCGATCAGCGCGTCGGCGGTGACGCGCTCGCCGTCGTCGAGGACCGCGGTGGCGCTGTCCTCGTCCTGTTCGTAGCCGCGGACGGCGCTCCTGGTCCGCAGCCGGACCGTGGCCGCGCGCTCCCGGCAGGCGTCCAGCAACGGCTGGTACAGGTCGGTGCGGTGGACCACGGCGTACGGGTTGCCGAACCGGTGGCGGTAGGCGGAGGTGAGGGGGAGCGTCGCGATGGGCTCGTCGGTCGTCCCGTCCATCAGGCGCAGCGCGTCGATGAACACCGCACGCTCCCGCACCCGTTCGCCGACGCCGAGCCGGTCGAGGGCGTGGAAGGCGTTGGGCGCCAGCTGGATGCCGGCTCCCAGCTCGGTCAACTCGGCGGCCCGTTCGAGCACGGTCACCGTGTGCCCGCGGTCGCTCAGAGCGAGCGCCGCGGCCAGACCGCCGATGCCGCCACCGGCGACGAGTATGTGTGCCATCGCGTCCTCACCTGTCGAGATCGGGCCTGACGATCAGCCGCTTGCCGTGCAGTTCGCCCTTCTCCATGCGCCGGTGCGCGTCCGCGAGCTCGCTGAGCGGGATCCGCTCGGTGTGCCGCGGGCGCAGCGCCCCGGTGCTCAGCAGGCGGTTGATCGCCGCCGCCGCGTCGGCGAGTTCGTCGGTGCGGGCGTGCGAGATGACGAACCCGAGGATCGAGGCGTCCTTCATGTAGAACGGCCCCACCGGCAGCACCGGCCGCGAGCCGACACCGGCGAGCAGCACGATCCGGCCGCGCGGTGCGAGCGACTCCACCGCGGCGGTCAGGTCGTTGGTGCCGTAGGTGTCGATCCGGACGTCGACGCCGGCCGGGTGGGCGGCACGCAGCCGTGCCTCCAGGTCGGGGTCGTCGTAGGCGAGCACCGTCTCGGCGCCGAGGGAGCGGACGTACTCCCGGTCCCGGGCGGCGGCGGAGGCGACGACCCTGGCGCCGGCGTCCACCGCCATCACCACCGTCGCGCTGCCGACGTTGCCGGCGGCCCCCGCGACGAACACCGTCTCCCCGGGCCGGAGTCGGGCGTGGGTGAAGAGGGCGAGGTGGGCGGTGCCGCCGGGGTGCAGGACCGCGACGGCGGTCTCCGGGTCGACTCCGTCCGGCAGCCGGTAGAGCCGGTCGGCGGGGACGACCGCCAGGTCGGCGGCCGGGCCCTGCCGGCCGGCGTGGCCCAGACTGTTGCACCACACCTGGTCCCCCGGCTCGAAGCCGGCCGCGCCCGGCCCCGCCTCGACCGCGGTGCCGACCAGGTCACGGCCGAGCACCTGCGGGAACGAGACCGGGGTCCGGAAGATCCCCGAACGCACGAACGTGTCCACGGGGTTGACCGTGGTCGCCGTGACAGCGACGAGAACGTCGGTCGGGCCGGGGCGCGGAGGGGGCAGCTCGCCGTAACGGATCTCGTCCGGCGAACCTAGCTGCTCGATGTAGGCGGCTTGCATGGCCCACACCCTGCACCGGGACAACCGCCCGTGGCTGGGGGCCGGCTGCGCGTATGTCAGGTTCCCGCCCTGACCGCCCGGAACTTGACGGACCCGGACGCATCGCGTTGACCCGACTCGGTCCTCAGCTGCCACGATCCGGCCCATCCTGCCCAGAGCCGTGAACGGGCGTCGCCTCGCCCGGACCCGGCAGTCATCGCACGTGGAGGGCTCCGCATGAGCAGCAAGCGCAGGGAGATCTGCATCGTCGGTATCGGACCGCGCGGACTGTCGGTCCTGGAGCGCCTGTGCGCGAACGAACGGCAGGCGCCGTCCCACCAGGAGATCGTGGTACACGTCGTCGATCCGTTCGCGCCCGGCGCCGGACAGGTCTGGCGCGCCGACCAGTCACGCCACCTGCTGATGAACACCGTCGCCTCGCAGGTGACGGTGTTCACCGACGACAGCGCCGGCATCGACGGCCCGATCGAGCCCGGCCCGAGCCTGTACGAGTGGGCGCGGCGGCTCGCCGACGGCGCACCGGGGCAGCACGACGAGCACACGCTGGCCGAGGCGGCGCGGCTGGGCCCGGACACGTACCCGACCCGCGCCCTGTACGGCAGCTACCTCGCGGACTGCTTCCGCCGGGTCACGGCGGGCGCCCCGGCGCACCTGGAGGTGCGCATCCACCGCTCGCGCGCCGTGGCCATGGCGGACACGCACGGGATCACGGGCGGGCCGCAGGGTGTCCGGCTGGAGGACGGCACCCGGCTCAACCACCTGGAAGCCATCGTGCTGTCGCTCGGCCACGTGCCGGCGCGGCTGACCCCGCAGCAGGAGCGCACCGCGGCCCTGGCCCGTATCCACCACCTCACGTACATCACCCCCACCAACCCCGCCGACGTGGACCTCGACGTCGTCGTGCCGGGCGAGAGCGTTCTGCTGCGCGGCCTGGGTCTCAACTTCTTCGACTACGTCGCCCTGTTCACGGCCGGTCGGGGCGGGACGTTCGAGCGCACCGGCGAAGGGCTGGTCTACCGGCCGTCGGGGCGTGAGCCCAAGCTGTACGCCAGCTCCCGCCGGGGCGTCCCCTTCCACGCGCGTGGCGAGAACCAGAAGGGCGCGCACGGGCGGTACCTGCCGAAGCTGCTGACCCCCGCCCTCATCGAGCGCCTGCGGGCGCGGGCGGTGGACGGCGAGCGGGTGCACTTCTCCACGGACCTGTGGCCGCTGATCAGCCGCGAGGTGGAGAGCGTCTACTACGCCGCCCTGCTGCGCTCCCGCGGGGTGGAGGCGTCCGCCGTCGAGCGGTTCACCGCCGGGTACCTGAAGGTCCGCTTCGGTCACGACCCCGCCCGGCTGCTGACCGCGTACGGCATCGACCCCGAGGACGAGTGGGACTGGGAGGAGGTCTCCCAGCCCCTGCGCGGGAAGGAGTTCGCCGACCGCGAGGCCTTCCGCGCCTGGCTGGTCGACCGGCTCCACGAGGACGTCCGCCAGGCCCTGGCCGGCAACGTCGACGGGCCGCGCAAGGCCGCCCTCGACGTGCTGCGCGATCTGCGCAACGAGATCCGGCTCGCGGTCGACCACGGTGGGCTGGAGGGCAACTCGCACCGCGACGACCTGGAGGGCTGGTACACCCCGCTCAACGCCTTCCTGTCGATCGGCCCGCCGGCCTCCCGCATCGAGGAGCTCGCCGCGCTGATCGAGGCGGGGGTCGTGGAGATCACCGGACCCGGCACCGAGATCCGCTTCGACGCCGCGGCCGAGTGCTTCACGGCGCAGTCCGCGCGCGTCCCCGGCCCCGTGGTCCGCGCCCGGGTCCTGATCGAGGCCCGGCTGCCCGAGCCCGACCTGCGCCGCACCGACGATCCGCTGCTGCGCCACCTGCTGGCGACCGAGCAGGCGGGCCCTTACCGGATCCCCGGGGAGTGCGGGACGGTGTACGAGACCGGCGGGCTCGCCATCACCGAGCGGCCCTACCGGCTCCTGGACGCCCGGGGCCGGGCGCACCCGCGCCGGTTCGCGTTCGGAGTGCCGACCGAGTCGGTCCACTGGGTCACCGCCGCCGGTGTCCGGCCCGGCGTCGATTCCGTCACGCTCGGGGACACCGACGCCATCGCGCGGGCGGTCCTGGCGCTGCCCCCGGTCACCGAGGTGCCGGCCGAGGTCCGGCCGGAGTCGGCGCCGACCGACCTCACGGGGGTGATCGTGTGACGGCTCCACCGGCTCCGGAGGCCGACCACGGCCTGCTGTCCCCGGTCCGGGCCGGCACCCCGGTCGAGGCCGCCACCGGCGACACGGCCTGGCTCCAGGCCATGCTCGACGCCGAGGCGGCGCTCGCCCGCGCGCAGGCCCGCCTCGGTGTCCTGCCCCCCGCGGCGGCGGTGGCGATCACCGAGGCCGCCCGGGCGGAGCGGCTGGACCTGCGGGCCATCGCCCTGGCGGCCCGGGAGACGGCCAACCCGGTGGTCGCCCTGGTGTCGGCGCTGACCGAGGTGGTCGCCGCGCACGACCCGTCGGCCGCCCAGTACGTGCACCGCGGTTCGACGAGCCAGGACGTCCTCGACACCGGCGCCATGCTGGTCTCGCTGCGCGCGCTGCGGACGGTGCACGACGACCTGCTGCGCACCGCGGAGGAGTTGGCGCGCCTGGCCCGCGCGTATCGCGACACGCCGATGGCGGGCCGGACGCTGGCCCTGCACGCCGTGCCGACCACTTTCGGGCTCAAGGCCGCCGGCTGGCACCGCCTGGTCATGGACGCCGCGGACCGGGTCGGCCGGGTGCTGCTCCACGGCCTGCCCGTCTCCCTCGGCGGCGCCGCCGGCACCCTGTCCGGCTATCTGGAGTACGCGCGGGCGGACGGCTGGTTCGACGGGGCCGGCGGCGCCCGTACCCCGGGCGACTTCGCCGACGCCCTCACCCGGGCGTTCGCCGCCGAGACCCGACTGGCCGTCCCGGAGCTTCCGTGGCACAGCCTGCGGACCCCGCTCGCCGACCTGGCCGCCTGTCTGGCGTTCACCGCGGGCGCCCTCGGCAAGATCGCCGCGGACGTCCAGGTGCTGGCCCGCACCGAGATCGGCGAGGTGGCCGAGGGCGGCGGGGAGGGCAGGGGGGTGTCGTCGGCCATGCCGCACAAGCGCAACCCGGTCCTCGCCACCCTGATCCGCAGCGCGGCGCTGCAGGTACCGGTGCTCGCGGCCGGTCTGACGCAGTGCCTGGTGGCGGAGGACGAGCGGTCGGCGGGCGGCTGGCACGCCGAGTGGCAGCAGTTGCGCGAGTGCCTGCGGCTGACCGGCGGTGCCGCGCACACGGCGGCGGAACTGACCGCGGGACTCGTCGTCGGTCCGGAGCGGATGGACCGCAACCTGCGGATCGCCGGCGACGGCATGGTCTCCGAGCGGCTGGCGGCCGTGCTGGCCCCTCTCCTCGGCAGGCCGGAGGCGAAGCGGTTGGTCTCCACGTCCCTGAACCGCTGCGCCGCCTCCGGCGAGCCCCTGTCCGCGGTGCTGGCGGCAGCCCCGGAACTGGCGGGTGCGTTCGGCGACGACGAGCTGCGGCAGCTGTGCGAACCGGCGGCCTACACCGGCGCGGCCCCGTGGCTGGCCGACCGGGCAGGCGGCGCCTACCAGCACCAAGTCCCGGAGACCGCAACCGCCACCCGCATTCCTCTTTGCTAATAAGATACTTGACTGTTAAGTGACCTCTGGTTATCGTCACGGAGAGCATGCGAAAGACCGCGCTCCGTCCGAGCCGCGAGTCCCACCTCACGAACGCCCCGCACCGCACGTCACCTCCGCATGCGATCTTCCGCATGCCGCCTCCGAGGAGTACCCATGGCACCTGACGGCAGCGACCGCGACACCGCCATGCGCAGGCGCGCCCCCATACCCGGCGAGATCGACTTCTCGCTGATGTACTTCGCCCACGACGCCTTCGCCCGTGACCTGCGTCGCCTCGTCACCGCGGCGGCCGACGGGCGCGCCCAGGAACCCTCGGTCCGCCAGGGTTGGGAGACCTTCAAGAGGCAGCTGCACGTCCACCACGTCGCGGAGGACGAGGCCATCTGGCCGCACCTGCGCGAGAGGGTCACGGACCCGGACGACATCACCGTGCTCGACATGATGGAGGCCGAACACGGCCGTATCGACCCGCTCCTGGCCCGGATCGACGAGTGCCTGGACACCCGCTCGCCCGACCTCGCCCAGGTCGCCGGCGAGGCCGCCGACGCCCTCGTCACCCACATGGAGCACGAGGAGGACCTGGCCCTCCCCCTGGCCCAGACCCACCTGGGGGCCAAGGGATGGAAGCATTACGTCAAGTACCTGCAGCGGACACAGGGGTTGAGCGGAGCGGCGGAGTTCCTGCCCTGGGCACTGGACGGTGTCTCACCGGCGACGCGCAAGGAAGTTCTCGGTAAACTCCCGCCTCCCGCCCGTCTGCTGTGCCGACTGGTCTTCGAGCCCCGCTACGCGCGGACACCGCGCTGGACCGGCCTGCCTGCCTGACGCCGCGAGGTCAGGTCTCCGTCCGCTGACAGCCTGGAAGTGATGTGGCGCAGCAACTGAACACGCCGGTGCCCATGGCCGACGTCCTCGTACAGGACGCCGGAATCGTCGGGCTCGCCGCAGCCCTCGGCATCGCCCGGCACCGGCACCGGGTCATGGTCCTCGCCACCGGGGACTCCGCGCCCGACCCCGGGGCCGGCATCCGGCTGTCGGAACACGCCCTGCGCGCGCTCGACGGCCTCGGCGTCGGCGACGCGGTCCGGGCGCGCTGCGTGTCCATCGGCGAACTACGCCTGATGGAGGGCACCACCGGCGAGCAGCTCGCATCCGTCCCGGCCGCGGGGGACGGGTCCGACGCCTGCCCCACCACCGTCGTCGCCCGCCGCGACCTGCACGGGATCCTGTACGAGGCGTGCGCCGGCAACCCGGACGTCCGGGTGAGGCAGGGGGCCCCGGTGGACCGCTACGAACAGGACGGGGAACGGGTCACCGTCGTCCTCCGGAGCGGTGAACGTCTCGTCGCCGACGCCCTGGTCGGGGCGGGCGGTGCCTGCTCGACCGTCCACCACCAGCTCACGGGCACCCGCCACCACCCCTCCACGACCGCCTACCACCACGCCGTGCTGCCCGGCGGCCGGCTCCCCGACACCCTGCACCCGGACGCCCTCACCGTCTGGGCGCGCCCGCGATGGCAGGTCGTGCAGTGCCCCACCGGCCTTGAAGGCGGAGTCGACCTGTGCGTCCAGTGCACGGCCGGCGCCGGAGGGACCGTGGAGAACCGTCCGGTCACCGTCGACCAGGTCCTCGGCGACTGCGCCGAGGCGGGGGAACAGGTTCGCGCGCTGCTCGCGGGGGGCGACGGCTGGCACACCTGGGCCCCCTGCGACCCGCCGCCCGCGACCCGCTGGACCGACCACCGCGTGGCCCTCGCCGGCGACACCGACGGCCCCGCCCTCCCCTTCGCACTCGGCGGCTGGCACCAAACCCTGCTCGACGCGGTCCTGCTGGGCGGACTGATGGACTGCGATCCGCGTGACTTCCCGAGCGCCTTCCGCGCCTACACGGCACGCCGGAGCGCCCAGGCGCAGCGCGACCGGGCCCGCATGCTCTACGCGGTGTACGCGGGGGGCCGCCACGACAGACCCTCCGGCCCGTGCACGACCTGCTGACCCCCGGCGCACACCGCGGCTCCGACGGGATCAGACCACGTCGAAGTTGGCCATCATCGCCATGTCCTCGTGCTCCAGGTTGTGGCAGTGCATCATGTAGCGGCCCTTGTAGCCGTGGAACCGCACCAGGACCTCCACCACCTCGTAGGGGCGGACGTCCACCGTGTCCTTCCAGCCGGCGTCGGTCGCCGCGGGCTCCTTCCCGCTGCGCGACACGACCCGGAACTGCGCCAGGTGCAGATGGACGGGATGGTGGAAGTCGCTGGTGAACCGCCACACTTCCACGGTGCCCAGCTTCGGCCGCGCCCACGTCTCGTCGACACGGAACGGACGGCCGTTGACCGTCCACATGTGGCCGCCGTCCTCCTTGGTCGACCGGAAGTCGAACTGCCGCTCCCCCACCGCCTCCCGGCGCTCCACCCACCGCTGCCGCACCAGCCGGGCCGGCACCGACGCCCCGTCCTTCGCACCCGTGCGCCGGACCCGGAAGGCCATCACGTCGCGCATGCCGCCGTCCTCCAGGGTGTTGACCAGACGCACCGTCGTCCCGTCCTCGAACCCGGAGAAGTCGACGACCACGTCGAACCGCTCGGCGGGTGCCAGGGTGAGCGTCGTGTGCGTCACCGGCCGTTCCAGAAGTCCGCAGTCACTGCCCACCTGGACGAACGGGGCACCCTTCGACCCGTCCGCCTCCAGCCGCAGCCGGTAGCGGCGGGCGTTGGCGGCGTTGAGCAGCCGCAGCCGGTAGTGCGCGGCCTCCACCTCCAGGATCGGCCACGGGGCGCCGTTGACCAGCTGCACGTCGCCGAGCACACCGGCGTCGTACGCGGCCCTCACGCCGGGCTCTCCGGTCAGCGTGGGGTCCAGCGACGGATAGCGGAACGCGCCGTCCTCCTCGAAGGACCGGTCGCACAGCATCAGCGGCATGTCCCTCTCCCCCTTGGGCAGCGGGAGCGCCTCCTCGGCGTCGTCGGTCACCAGGAAGAAGCCGGCCAGGCCGCGCCACACCTGCGGGGCGCTGAAGTCCATCCGATGGTCGTGGTACCAGAGCGTCGCCGCCGGCTGGTCCAGCGGGTACTCGTACTCCCGCCGCTCCCGGCTGAACGTCCAGCCTTCGGGAGCCTTTCCGTCGCCGTGCGCGGCGTGGTCCCCGTGCCCGTGGTGCGCCATCGAGGCGGTCCAGTCCCGGCGGCCCGCCGCGCCCGCGGGCAGCAGCAGGTCCGTCGGGTAGCCGTCGGACTCGGGCGGGGTGACACCCCCGTGCAGGTGTGTGGAGGTGGGGACGGGCAGCTTGTTGGCGACCCGCAACAGCGTGCGGCGGCCGCTGCGGCCCACGAACGTGGTCCCGGGGAAGGTGCCGTCGTAGCCCCAGACCTCCGTCTTCGTGCCGGGGAGGATCTCGATCCGGGCGGCCCGCTGCTCCACCTCGAAGACGTCCGTGCCACCCGTGCCGCGTACCGGCGAGGCGACGCGTGGGACGGGCAGCGGGACGGTGAACGGCTCGGGCAGAGCCGCCCGGGTGGCGAGCACCTCGCCGGTGGTCTCCCCGGTCAGCCGGCCGCATCCGGCGGTCGTGCCCACGGCGGCCGCCACCGTCGCCGCGCCCGCGGCCCCGAGCAGGCGCCGACGGGACAGGGAACCCGTGACGCGCCCGCTCACCGCTGCCCCCCGGCCGCGCGAGCGGTGGTGCGCAGCGAGAAGGCCCAGATGGTGAGCGCGGTGTGCGCGGCGACGATCGCGGTGCCCAGCAGGATGTGCCAGGCGATGACCCGCTCGTCCCCGAGCACCTGCTGCGTCGCGCCCATCAGCAGGGCCGCGGTCGTGGCCGCCATGGGCCACTTCGGCGCGCGCCCCTTCCTCCAGAGCACGATCGACAGGACCACCTGCGTGAGCGTGAACAGGTGGACCAGCCCGGCGTTCATGCCGTGCAGGTCGAGCATGCCGACGTCGCCGGTCACGAAGAGGCCCGCCAGCGCGGCCTGGAGCAGCGAGCAGAACAGCGCCAGCGAGGCCGCTGCGCGTATCGATCCGACCAGAAGCCGGCCCGGACCGGGCCCGGCGCCGGGCGCGGGGCCGGGCGCGGGCGGCGCGGGCGGCGTCGTGGGGTCCGCCGTGTTCGAGGGCTTCACCTGGCCTGATCACTCCTTGGCTCCGCTGCTTGCCGGCACGTCCGACAGGTCGGCGCCGGCACTGACGCTGCCAGTAGACGGGGAGTGGCGGCGGCCGGACAAGGCGTCACGGATTGTCTGTCAAGTCGCCTGTCCTCAAAGGATCGTGGCGCCCCGCCCGGCCAGTCTCCGGTCGAGCCACTCGGTGATGTCCCGCATCGGCGTGCCCGGGGTGAACACCGCGGCCACCCCCGCCTCGTGCAGCTGCGGAATGTCCCCCTCGGGGATGATCCCGCCGCCGAACACCGTGATGTCGGAGGCACCCTGCTCCTCCAGCAGCCGCAGCACGGACGGGAAGACGGTCAGGTGGGCGCCGGACAGCACGGACAGCCCGATGGCGTCGGCGTCCTCCTGGACCGCGGTGGCGACGATCTGCGCCGGGGTCTGGTGCAGGCCGGTGTACACGACCTCCATACCCGCGTCACGCAGACCTCGCGCGACCACCTTGGCCCCGCGGTCGTGCCCGTCGAGACCGGGTTTGGCCACGACGATCCGCCAGCGCGGGGCATCGGGTTCGGGAACGCTCATGGGACGGGGACCTCCATCGGGGTCGGGGCATCCCCGGTCGGGGCGCCCGAGGTGGTTCAGAAGCGGTCGACGGGCACATAGGTGCCCCACTCCTCGCGCAGCGCGTCGCAGACCTCGCCCACCGTCGCGCGCGCGGCCAGGGCCTCCTTGAGCGGCCGCATCAGCTCCCCGTCCGAGCCCGCCGCCGCCCGCACCGCCGCCAGGGCCCGCCCGACCACCGCACCGTCTCGGTCCGCGCGCAGCTTCTCCAGCCGCCTGACCTGGTCGACCTCGACGGAGGGGTCGACCCGCAGCGGCTCGTAGGGTTCGTCGTCGTCGATCCGGTGGCGGTTGACCCCGATGACCACGCGCCGGCCGTCGTCGGTCTCGCGCTGCGTCTGGTAGGCGGCGCGTTCGATCTCCGCCTTCTGGTACCCGTTCTCGATCGCGGCGACGGCCCCGCCCTGCTCCTCGACCTTGGCCATCAGCTCCAGGATTTTCGCCTCGATCTCGTCCGTCATCGACTCCATGAGGTACGAGCCGCCGAACGGGTCCGCGGCCGCGGTGACGTCCGTCTCGTAGGCCAGGACCTGCTGGGTCCGCAGCGCGAGGCGGGCCGCCTTCTGCGTGGGCAGCGCGATCGCCTCGTCGAAGCTGTTGGTGTGCAGCGACTGCGTGCCGCCCAGCACCGCGGCCATGGCCTGGACCGACACCCGGACCAGGTTCACCTCCGGCTGCTGCGCCGTCAGTTGCACCCCGGCGGTCTGGGTGTGGAACCGCAGCATCTGCGACTTCGGGTTTCGGGCGCCGAAGCGCTCCCGCATCAGCCGCGCCCAGATCCTCCTGGCCGCACGGAACTTGGCGATCTCTTCCAGGAACGCGGTGCGCGCGACGAAGAAGAAGGACAGGCGGGGGGCGAAGTCGTCCACCTCCATGCCCGCCTCGACGGCCGTCTGCACGTAGGCCACACCGTTGGCCAGGGTGAAGGCGATCTCCTGCGCCGGGGTCGCCCCCGCCTCGGCCATGTGGTAGCCGGAGATCGAGATCGTGTTCCACTTCGGGACCTCGTCCCGGCAGTAGCGGAACAGGTCGGAGACCAGGCGCAGGGACTGCTTCGGGGGGAAGATGTACGTGCCGCGGGCGATGTACTCCTTCAGCACGTCGTTCTGGACCGTGCCCGTGAGCCGGCCCGGGGCCACGCCCTGCTCCTCGGCCACCAGTTGGTAGAGCAGGAGCAGCAGCCCGGCCGGTGCGTTGATGGTCATCGAGGTCGAGACCTCGCCCAGCGGGATGCCGTCGAACAGCACCCGCATGTCGTCGAGGGAGTCGACGGCCACGCCCACCTTGCCCACCTCGCCGGCGGCGAGCACGTGGTCGGAGTCCAAACCCATCTGTGTGGGCAGGTCGAACGCCACCGACAGGCCGGCGGTGCCGTCGGCGATCAGCTGCTTGTAGCGGGCGTTGGACTCGGCCGCGGTGCCGAACCCGGCGTACTGGCGCATGGTCCAGGGCCGGCCGGTGTACATCGTCGGGTAGACGCCGCGGGTGAAGGGGAAGCCGCCGGGATCGCCGAGGGACTCCACGGGCTCGGTGGGGCCGTAGACGGGTCGGACGGGGAATCCGGACTCCGCGTTCCGCGGCTGCGATGCCATCAGTGACACTCCTTCACGGTCGGCAGGTCGCTGCCAGTAGAACGGCCCGTCAGACGGCCGTACACGACCGAACACGTTCTCTGTCAGGTCCGCGTGTTCTCGCCCGGTAACTTGACGGACCCTTCTCCCTCCCGTTGACCGGATACGGCCTCCGGCTGCCAGTCTCACTCCGCGCCAGGACTTTTCTTCGAGGCACGAGAAAGAAAGGCGGTGGAACGTGACAGCCGACGGCAGTAATTCCGCTGTGGGAATTGTCGGCCTGGGGGCATATCTGCCCGGGGATCCGGTGTCCAATGAATCGGTCGCGCAGAGCACCGGAGCCGACGTCGAATGGATCCGGGACCGGATCGGGATCGTGGCACGCCACCACGCGGCACCTGACGAGACCACCACGGACCTCGCCACCCGCGCGGGCCGTGCCGCGGTCGAGAGCGCCCCGGTCGACCCCGACCTGGTGGTCCTCGCCACCGTGACCGCCGACCGCACCGTGCCCGCCACCGCCTGCTTCGTGCAGGACCGGCTGGGCGTCTCCGGGGCCCCGGCGCTCGACGTCAACGCGGCGTGCTCCGGCTTCGTCTACGCGATGGCCACCGCGGCGGGCATGGTGCATGCGGGGGTCGCCCGCGCGCCCCTGGTCGTCGGCGCCGACGTGTTCACCCGCTGCGTCGATCCCTCCGACCGGCGGACCGCCCCGCTCTTCGGCGACGGCGCCGGCGCCGTACAGCTCGGCCCCGTCCCGGAGGGGTACGGAATCCTCGCCACCGAACTGTGGGCGGACGGTTCCCGGGCGGAGGTCGCCACCATTCCCGAGGCCGGTGGTCATTTCCGCATGGACGGCCGCGGAGTGACCGCAGTCGTACTCGAGATGGGCCCCAAAGTACTGAATTCCGCGCTCGCAAAGGCAGGTGTCCGGCTCGACCAGATAAACCGCCTGATCGTGCATCAGGCGAATCCTCGACTCGTGCGCAAACTCGGTGACTTCGTCGGATTGGAAAAGGACGTCGTGCCGGACTACGGACGGCTCACGGGAAACATCGCCTCGGCCTCGGTACCCGTCACCCTGTCGTTCGCGCACCGGGAGCGGCCCTTCCGGGACGGGGACCTGCTGGCCCTCGTCGCCGTCGGCGCGGGGATGACGGCCGGGGCGATGGTCCTGCGCTGGTACGACCCCGCGAACTGAGAAACCGCGGCCGTCTTCCCGGGCCGCGCCCGAGAACCGACCCCAGTGCGACCCCCAGTGAACGACGGCGGCCCCCCGCGGCCAACCCCTCCGCGCCGCGGGCCGCCGTCTCCCGCGCCCGACGCCCACACGGCGGACAAGGAGAACCCAGTGCAGCTCAGCGGCAGTGCGGCGATGGTGACCGGAGGCACGGCGGGCCTGGGGCTCGCCGCCGCCCGACGGCTCGTCAAGGCGGGCGCCCAGGTGGTCCTGCTCGGCCGGTCCAAGGACGCCGGCCGGGCGGCGGTCGCCGAACTCGGCCCGCAGGCACGGTTCGTGGCGGGCAGCGTCACCAACGAGCAGGACATCGTCCGCGCCCTGGACGCCGCCGACGAGGCCGGCCCCCTGCGCACAGTCCTCACCTGCGCCGGCGGAGCCCACAGCAAGCGGATCGCCGGACGCCGGCCCATGGAACTGGCCGAGTTCACCTCGGTGGTCGACACCAACCTCGTCGGCACGTTCAACGTGATCCGGCTGGCCGTCCCCCGCATCATCGCCCAGCCCCTGATCGAGGAGGACCGCGGCGTCATCGTCACCACGTCCTCCATCGCCGCCTGGGACGGGCAGGCGGGCCAGAGCGCGTACGCCGCCTCCAAGGCCGCCGTCGTGGGGATGACCCTGCCGCTCGCCCGCGAACTCGCCCCGCACGCCATCCGCGTCACCAACATCGCGCCCGGTCTGTTCGACACCGCCCTGCTCCAGACCGTGCCCGAGCCGGTCCGGGACCTGCTGCGCAAGCAGATAGCGCACCCCAAGCGGATGGGCTCCGCCGACGAGTTCGCGGCTCTCGTGGAGCACATCATCGCCAACCCGATGCTCAACGGCGAGACCGTCCGACTCGACGCGGGACTGCGCATGCCGGTCCTGTGACGGCTCCGCTCCACCGCCCACGCCAGCCCCAGGGAGACCCATGGAACTCGCCACCACACTCAAGTACGCGGCACACCCGCGCGAGGCCGCCGACGCCGTCGTACGTCTGGAGGCCGCCGGCCTCGACGCCGTCTGGGTCGCCGAGGCATACGGCTTCGACTCGCCGACCACCATGGGCTACCTCGCCGCGCGCACCGAGCGGATACGGATCGGCTCCTACATCCTCAACGTCTACTCCCGCACCCCCGCGCTCATCGCCCAGACCGGCGCCGGCCTCGACGCCGTCAGCGACGGCCGGGCCGTCATCGGCCTCGGCGCCTCCGGCCCGCAGGTCGTCGAGGGCTGGCACGGCCGCCGCTACGACCGGCCGCTCGGCCGCACCCGCGAGACGGTGCAACTGTGCCGCCGCATCTGGCGCCGCGAGGTCGTCGAGCACCACGGCATCACGCACATGCCGCTGCCCGCCGAGGAGGGCGGCACCCTCGGCAAGCCCCTCAAGTTCCTGGGCCGCCCCGAGCGCCCGGAGATCCCCATCTACGTCGCCGCCCTCGGACCCGCCAACGTGCGGATGACCGCGGAGATCGCCGACGGCTGGCTGCCCCACCTCTTCGTGCCCGAGAAGGCCAAGGCGGTGTGGGGCGGAAGTCTCGACGAGGGCCTCGCGAAGCGGGCACCCGAACGCGGCCCGCTCGGCATCGTCGCCGGAGCCCTCCTCGCCGTGGGCGACGACGCGGCGGCCGTCCGGGACCAGGCGCGGCCGATGATCGCCCTCTACGTCGGCGGCATGGGCGCCAAGGGCAAGAACTTCTACAACGACGTCGCCCGCGCGTACGGGTACGAGGAGGCCGCCGAGAAGATCCAGGATCTGTACCTGGCCGGCCGCAAGGAGGAGGCCGCGGCGGCCGTCCCCGACGAGTTCGCCGAACTCGTCTCCCTCTGCGGACCGGAGGGGTACGTGCGCGAGCGCATCGAGGCCTTCCGCGAGGCGGGCGTCACCCAGCTGAACGTCACCCTCGTCGACCCCGACCCGGTACGGCTGGTGGAAAAGGTCAAGGGCTGGCTGTGAACCCGGGCTCCCGACCGCGGCCGTCGCGATCGGCGGACGGGGTCGGGAGCCCTCAGTACCCTGGGGACATGCTGTCCTCACTGGCTCGGTCCTACCGGCTCGACCGGGTGATGCTGCTGAGCGGTCTGGCGCTCGTCGTGGACTGCGCGCTGCGCAGCGACGACGCCATCGCCACCCATCCGAGCACCGTCCTGGGCTGGTTCCTCGCTCTGGTCGGCTGGCTCGTGCTCGGTTTCCGCTACACCGCGTCCGTCACCGTGGGCGCCGTCAGCCTCGTGGCCGCCGTGGCCTACTACCAGATCACCGACGTCGACGGCCCGTCACCCATGATCGTCTTCATGGTGGCGCTCTACACGGTCGCTCGCGTCGGCAGGCTCACCGCCGTGGTCACGCTCGCCGTGGTGGTCATGCTCGTCGTCACCTACGGCGAGTTCATCGCCGTGGGCGACGAGCGCAAGGTCGACAACATGGCGATCGCCCTGCTCAGCGGATGGTTCCTCAGCGTGATCGCCTTCGGGCACGCGATGCGCGTCCGGCAGGCCTACCAGGCCGAGGCGGAGGCCCGCGCCCTCGCGGCGGAGCGCGAACGGGACGTCCGCGCACGCCAGTCGGCGACCGAGGAGCGGCTGCGCATCGCCCGCGAACTGCACGACGTCCTCGGGCACAACATCTCGCTCATCAACGTGCAGGCGGCCGCCGCCCTGCACCGCAGCGCCAAACGCCCCGGGCAGACGGCCGAACTGATCGCCGGGCTCGAATTCGTCCGCGACACCAGCAAGGACGCGCTGCGCGAACTGCGGGCGACCCTCGGCGTGCTGCGCCAGGTCGACGAGGTTGCCCCGGTCGCGCCGGCCGCCGGGCTGGAGCGGCTGGGCGAACTGACCGACCGCGCCTGCGCGACCGGGCTGAAGCTGACCGTCGAGACGACCGGGGAGCCCTCGGTGCTGCCGCCGCAGATCTCGCTCGCCGCCTACCGCATCGTCCAGGAGTCCCTGACCAACATCACCCGCCACGCGGAGGCCGCGCACGCCCGGATCGGCGTCCACTACGGCCCCGGGGAACTGCGGGTGCACATCGAGGACGACGGCCGCGGCGCGGGCGAGGGAGGCCACGGCAGCGGAATCACCGGCATGGCCGAGCGCGCGCGTGCCCTGGGCGGCGAGCTGACCGCCCGGGACACCGGTGACGGTTTCCGGGTGGCCGCCCGGCTGCCGCTGAGCGCCGCCCCGGAGCCGCTCGCCCCCGCCGTGCAGCACGCCCCCCTGTCGTAAGGGCAGTTGGCGGACCCGTGGTGGTCCCGTCGCCTAGGCTTGCGTGCATGACCTCGCGTATCAGAGTGCTGCTCGCGGACGACCAGAAGCTCCTGCGGGTCGGCTTCCGGTCGATCCTCGACGACGAGGACGACATCGAGGTGGTGGGAGAGGCCGCCAACGGCACCGAGGCGGTCCGGCTCGCGCGGGAACTGCGCCCGGACATCGTCCTGATGGACATCCGGATGCCGGAGGAGGACGGGCTGTCCGCGACCCGGCGCATCGTGGACGACGAGCGCCTGGCCGAGGTGCGCGTCCTGATCCTGACCACCTTCGACGTCGACGACTACGTGTACGGCGCGCTGCGGGCCGGCGCCTCGGGCTTCCTGGTGAAGGACACCGAGCCCATGGAGCTCCTGCACGGGATCCGCGTGTGCGCCCGCGGTGACGCCCTGATCGCCCCGGCGGTCACCCGGCGGCTGATCGCCGAGTTCGCCGGACGCGTCAAGCAGCCCGACCCCAGCCCCCGGCTGAACGCGCTCACGGAGCGCGAACGGGAGGTGATGGGCCTGGTCGGCGCCGGCCTCACCAACGACGAGATCGCCCAGCGCCTGGTGCTCAGCCCTTCGACGGCGAAGACCCACGTCAGCCGCATCATGACCAAACTCGATGTCCGCGACCGCACCCAACTGGTCATCCTCGCCTACGAGTCCGGCATGATCACCCCCGGCTGGCTCAGCTGACCCACGCCCGGGTCCGCGCGCTACCACGGGTGTACGCCCGCTCCCCTCACCCGCAACTCCTGGGGTAGTGCGGTGACCACGGGCGGCTGATGCGCCGCCCCACACCTGCGCCCGACGGTAGGGGCGTGGAGATGAACACCCTAGAACTCGCCCGTCGGCCTACATCCCCCGCGGCCGGCGGGCGACCCCTCCGAGCCCCCGTCCGCGCGGCGGTGCGCCGGCGCACCGCGCCCCGCCCCGCCTGCGCGGGCTGAGGCGAGGCGGCCATGGACGTGCTCGCCACCGTGCTGCTCGCGGTCCCGCTGTGCGTGTACTTCGTGCTCGGCGGCGCCGACCTGGGCGTCGGCATGCTCGTGCCCTACCTGGGCCGGCGGGACGAGACCGAACGGCAGCGAGTGAGCGCGGCCCTGTGGCCGCTGGCCGTC
The DNA here is from genome assembly GCF_042714835.1 of Streptomyces sp. NPDC058678. NCBI lineage: Bacteria > Bacillati > Actinomycetota > Actinomycetes > Kitasatosporales > Streptomycetaceae > Streptomyces > Streptomyces sp. NPDC058678. The sequence continues at coordinate 169,306 of NZ_JBHXSG010000011.1, forward strand.
GCCCACGAGGCCTGGCTGGTGGTGGCGGCCGCGATGCTCGGCACCTGCTTCCCGGACCTGGCCACGGACCTCTTCACCGGACGGCTTCTGCTCCTCCTCGTGCCACTGCTCCTCGGGGCGGTGGTGCGCGACGCCGCCCTGTGGCGACGGTCCGCCGGCGGCGGTCCGTCGTGCGACGTGCTGCTGGTGGCCGGAAGCTGGGCTGCCGCGGGCTGCTGGGGATGGCTGCTCGGATCGCTGCTGACGGACACGCCGGACCGGCCCGCCCCGCTGGGCGTGGGCCTGCTGACGGCGGCGGCGGTCAGCGTCCTGTTCTGCGCGCACGGGCTCGGGTTCGCCGTGCTGCGGCTGACCGGCGTGCCGCTCCTTCGGGCACGTTCGCTGACCGGCGGTCACCCGGCACCGGGCCGCGGCGGGCACTCCTTCGTGCTCACCGCGGTCGTGATGGCGGCCCTGCCGGTCGCGGCCGGCGGTGGCCTCCCGGTGCTGGACTCGGCCGCCGCCGGACCTCTCGCCCGTGCCGCGCCGCTGGTCCTGCTGGCGGCGGTGGTCCCGCTGGTCCTGGCTGAGGCACGCGGCTGGCGCGCCGCACACGGCGCCGCGTCGGCAGAGCCCGGCGCGCGCCGGGCGGCAGACGCGTCCCCTCCGCGGACGGGGCCGCCATGACCTTTTCCGGCGCTTGCGACGGCCTCCCCGGCCCCTCTCCACGACCTTGTACGGGTCCCTCGTGGCCCGTGCCCTCGGATTCCCCTGTAGTACACGACCGACCCTTGGACGGATGACATGACTCTCACCGAAAACGTCTCTCAGCAGTCACCCCAGTCACGAGGACGCCCAGGCCTCTTCGCGCGGGTGGCCGGCTTCTCCCACCGGAAGCGGTGGCTGGCGCTCTTCCTCTGGCTCGTCGTGATGATCGGGGTCTGGGCCTCGGCCATCACCGCGGGCGACGACTACCGCGAGGACTTCTCGTTACCGGGCACGCAGTCCCAGGCCGCGGCGGACCTGCTGGCGGACAGCGGGGCGGCCCGCGCCGGCGACACGATGGAGATCGTGCTGCGCGACGAGGACGGTCTGAGCGCTCCCGCCGTGCGCGAGCGCGTCGAGGCCATGCTGGCCGAGGTACGCGAGCAGCCCCACGTCGCCGGGGTGCGCAGTCTCTACGAGGACTCCACGGCGGTCGCCCCCAGCGGCACGATCGGCTACGCCACGGTGATGCTCGACGTGGCGGCGAAGGACATGAAGAAGGAGGACGCCAAGCGCATCTACGACGTCACCCAGCAGGCGGTCGGCGAAGGTCTGGAGGTCCAGCTGGGCGGTGAGCCGGCCCGGCTGCTCGGCCAGGGCGCGGGCGGCGCCGCCGAGGGCGCCGGTCTGCTGGCGGCCCTGGTCATCCTGGTCTTCATGTTCGGCACCGTGATCGCCGCCGGACTGCCCATCATCACGGCCGTGTTCGCGGTGGGTTCCACGCTCGGCATCATCATCCTCGCCTCGCACCTGTTCACCATCGCCGACTACACGCCGTACGTGATGATGCTCGTCGGTCTCGGCGTCGGCATCGACTACGCGCTGCTGATCTTCGCCCGCTACCGTGCGGAACTGGTCAAGGGCGCCACTCCGGAGCGTGCCACGATCGACGCGCTCGACGCCGCGGGCCGCAGCGTGTTCTTCGCCGGCTGCACGGTCATCCTCGCGCTGCTGGGACTGGTCGCGCTGGGCCTGGGGTCGCTCAAGGGCATGGCCCTGTCGGTGGCCCTGACGGTGCTGATCACCATGCTCGCGTCGCTGACGCTGCTCCCCGCGCTGCTGGGTGTCTTCGGGGCCCGCTTCGCGCGCCAGTTCACCGCCCGCGCCGCCAAGCGCGAGGCGAAGGGCAAGGCGCCCGAGGGCACGATGTGGCGCAAGCTCGCCGCCGCGGTCCAGCGCCGTCCGCTCGCCGCCATGCTGGCGGCCGTGGTCATCCTGGGCGCGCTGAGCCTGCCCGCGTTCTCGATGCGGCTCGGCTTCGCCGACGCCGGCAGCGACAAGCCGGACAGCACCAGCCGCCAGGCGTACGACCTGCTCTCGGAGGGGTTCGGCCCGGGGTTCAACGGCCCGCTGATCGTCGTCGTCGACGACACCGAGGGCGGGAACGCCGCCGACGCGGCGGAGGCGGCGGGCCGTGTACTGGCCGACACCCCCGGCGTGAAGGCCGTCTCCCCGGCGGTCCCGACCGAGGACGCGGGCGTCGTCACGATGATCACGTTCCCGGATTCCTCACCGCAGGACGAGAAGACCTCCGACCTGGTCAGCGCGCTGCGCGACGACGTCCTGCCCGGGGTGTCCGAGGAGACCGGCGCAACCTACCTGGTGGGCGGGTCCACCGCGGCGGCCGAGGACTACTCGGCGAAGGTCTCCGACCGGATGCCGCTGTTCATGGCCATCGTGGTGGGCCTGTCGGTGATCTTGCTGATGGCCGTCTTCCGCTCGGTCCTCATCCCGCTCAAGGCGGCACTGCTCAACCTGCTGAGCATCGGCGCGGCTCTCGGCGCGATCACCCTGGTGTTCCAGGAGGGCTGGTTCGGGGTCGAGCCGGGGCCGATCGAGGCGTACCTGCCGGTGATGATCTTCGCGGTGGTCTTCGGCCTGTCGATGGACTACGAGATCTTCCTGGTGTCCCGGATCCACGAGGAGTGGGTGCGCACCAAGGACGACGCACTCGCCGTACGTGAGGGGCTCGGCCACACCGGCTCGGTCATCAGCGCCGCCGGCGCGATCATGGTCGTGGTCTTCGGCGCCTTCATGCTCAGCTCGGAGCGGCTGCTCCAGCAGACCGGGTTCGGCATGGCCGTCGCCATCTTCGTCGACGCGGTCATCATCCGCTGCCTGATCGTGCCCGCCGCGATGCAGCTGATGGGCCGTTGGGCCTGGTGGATGCCCGCCCCGCTGGCGAAGCTCCTTCCGAAGGTGGAGCTGGAGAAGCACTGACCTCGTACGACGGCCCGCCGGCCGGGTGTCACC